>NZ_JBIAIQ010000001.1:0-470879 GCF_042871525.1 Streptomyces sp. NPDC005784 | reverse complement strand
CGGCGCTTCCCGGGGGGTGCCGCCCCCCCCTCTTTGCCCCCCCACAGGTAGACCACCCCCGGGGGGGGGGGGGGGCCCCCCCCGCGGGGGGGGGGCCCCCCACCCCCCCCCCCCCCCCCCCACGCCACTTTTGTGGTTCCTGTGTGACGGGTAAGGTTAGGTTAGCCTCACCGATCATCGGGACGGCACTACCCAGCGATTCCGGCGGGAGGTGAACCGCGTGTACGTCTGCAGTTGCTTCGGGATCACCGAACAGCAGGTGAAGAAGCACGCGGAGAACGGCGCCTGTACTCCTCGGCAGATAGCCTCGGCCTCCAAGGCGGGCACGGACTGCGGTTCGTGCGTACGCCGGATCCAGGCACTGCTGGGCAGGGGCTCGTGTCCGCGCCGTGAGCTGGCCGACCAGGGCATGCCGGTGCTCTCCGACGTCCTCGGACAGGTCGAGGCCGGCCGGCGTGAGGCCGTCGAGTACGGGACCGCCGGGCGCGAGGCCGCCTAGCTCTCCGGCTGCTCGACGAGCTGCGCGATGTAGAGCGCCTCGCCGAGCTTCTCGACCAGTTCCAGCTGGGTGTCCAAGTAGTCGATGTGGTGTTCCTCGTCCTCGAGGATCGACTCGAAGATGTTCGCGGAGGTGATGTCGCCCTTCGCGCGCATCACCTCGATCCCGCGCTTGAGGCGGTCGATCGCCTCGACCTCCACCTGCCGGTCGGCCTGGAACATCTCGGTGACGGTCTGCCCCACCCGGACATGGAAGAGCCGCTGGTAGTTCGGCAGTCCGTCGAGGAAGAGAATGCGGTCGGTGAGTACCTCCGCGTGCTTCATCTCGTCGAACGACTCGTGCCGGGTGTACTTCGCGAGCTTCGTCCAGCCGAAGTTCTCCTGCATCTTCGCGTGCAGGAAGTACTGGTTGATCGCGGTCAGCTCACCGGTCAGCTGCTCGTTGAGGAATTCGATGACCTCGGGGTCGCCCTGCATCGCAGCGGCTCCTTCCAAGCGGGGGACTGGGCAGATTGCGCCGCATCTTCGCACCGGCACCGGAGAGCGTCCAGTAAGTGCATGCTTACTAGGAGTTGCCCGAATTCGCCCTGTGCTGGTCACGGGCACTGTTCCGGGTCTGTCAGGATGGAGTCATGGGTCAGCCGGTGGAGCGCGAATCTGGAGAAACGGCACAGTCGGAGCTTCCGCCGGGACAGCGACTTCAGCGCGGCTGGCCGGTCACGCACTACGGGCCCGTCCCCAAGTTCCGCCCCGAACGCTGGGAATTCAGGGTCTTCGGCGCCACCGCCGACGGCGGGAAGCAGTGCTGGACCCACGACGAGTTCACCGCCCTCCCGTACGCCTCCGTCGTCGCCGATCTGCACTGCGTCACGAAGTTCAGCATGCTCGGGGCCGAATGGGGTGGCGTCCCCGCTCGTACGATCCTGGAGATAGCCCCGCCCGCACCCGCCGTCACCCATGTGATGGTCTGGGCCGAGTACGGCTTCAGTTCGAACCTGCGCCTCGCGGACTTCGCCTCCGAGCGCACCATCTTCGCCACCCACAAGGACGGCGAACTGCTGACGGCGGAACACGGCTTCCCGCTGCGCCTGGTCGTCCCGCATCTGTACGCGTGGAAGGGGCCCAAGTGGGTGCGCGGCATCGAGTACATGACCGCCGACCGCCGCGGCTTCTGGGAGGAGCGCGGCTACCACAACGTCGGTGACCCCTGGCGCGAGCAGCGCTACTCCTACCAGGAAGAGCCCGGGGACGGCCCCGAGCTCTGAGTCCCGGCGTTCCGGTCCGGGCGTGTCAGTGGTGGTACCGGTGGACCACCGCGTGCCCCTTGCCCCGGCCGATCATCCACTTGTTGACGGGCGTCGTGACCGCGAAGGCGATCACCAGTGAGACGGCCAGCGAGAACCAGAAGACCGCGTCGGCCAGTTTCGCGTCCATCGCGGCCGGCCACAGCACGATCACCCCGTTGTCGATCAGCTCCATCACGGCGATCGACAGGGTGTCCGCGGCGAGGGCCACCCGGAACGCCGTCCGGAAGTCGACTCCCGCCTTCAGGATGCCGCGCAGGGTGAGCGAGTAGCCGAAGAAGAAGGCCAGCACGATCGCGAGGACCGTCGTGGGCGTGTTTCCCCAGCCCAGCGCCGTGCCGATCACCATGCCGAGCACTTCGCCGATGGCGCAGCCGGTGAGGCAGTGCAGGGTCGCCCGCGCGGCCGTCGGCCAGGTCGCCCCGGCCGGCGTGTGCGCGTGCCCGTGCGCCTCGTGGTGTCCGTGCGCTTCGCCGGTGTGTCCCGCGTCCGGCGTGCGCCCCGCTTGCTGCGCGTGCGTCTCGTGCTGCATGAGTGGCCCCCGATGTCAGGTGGCGGTTCCTGCCGTCTCTCAGGAACCATATACCCCCCTGGGGTATTCCTTCATGCGTCCCTGAAGTGCCGGGCGGTCTTGTCCTCAGTCGTCGCGGAGCTTCTTCAGCCGCTCCACATCGGCCGCGTGACCCTCCTTCCCGCCGGGCGTCTCGATGATCAGCGGTACGCCCTCCGTGGCGGGATGCGTCATCAGCGCGCGGAACGGGTCCTCACCTATGTGGCCGGAGCCGATGTTCTCGTGGCGGTCCTTGTGTGCGCCGACCACGTCCTTGGAGTCGTTGGCGTGGATCAGCTTCAGTCGCCCCTCGCCGACGGTGTCGACCAGCAGATCGAGGGTCTGGTGCATACCGCTCGGCCCGGTCAGATCGTGGCCCGCCGCGAAGATGTGGCAGGTGTCGAGGCAGACGCCCAACTTGGGGTGGGCGTCCAGGGCCTCGAAGTACGGTCCGAAGTCCCAGGTGCGGGAGCAGAGCGAGGCACCCTGGCCGGCCGTCGACTCCAGGAGGAGGAACGGGTCGTCGTCATGGGTCAGTTCGTCCAGCAGCGGCAGCAGACGGTCGCGCACCTGCTTCAGGGCCACGGACCGCTCCCGGCCGCCGGTGGCGCTCCCGGTGTGCACGACCACGCCCAGGGCGCCGATCTCCCGCCCGCGCCGCAGCGAGTGCCGCAGCGACTCCACCGACTTCTCGACCGTCGCCTCGGTGTGCGAACCGAAGTTGATCAGATACGGGGCGTGGACGTAGGCCGGGATCGACCCGGCGGCGCAGGCGGCACGGAAGTCCTCGTCCTGCTTCGGGTTCCCGGCGGGCGTCGCCCAGCCGCGTGGATTGGCGACGAAGACCTGGACGGTCTCGGCCGCGAGGTCATGGGCGTAGGCCAGGCCGACGGAGTTGAGGCCGCCGGCCACCGGGACATGGCCGCCGACGGGGTTGCGGAGCTGCTTGCTGGTCACACCCGCCAGGGTGTCACGCGCCGCTGGGCAGCCCGCGGGCAGACCTCACGGGCGGACCTCGCGTGCCTCACGGGGAGCGGCCTCCGAGCGGCTGCCCGGTCGGAGGCCGTACGTTCCCGGGGCTCAGCGGATCTGGATCGTTATTGTCGAGCCCTTGGGTGCCGTGTCGCCGCCGTCCACCGACTGCTTCTTGACCGTGTCGCCGAAGAGCCCGAGCAGTCCGCGGTCCTCGTCGACCTGGAACCCGGCGTCCTTCAGCGCCTGCTTCGCGTCGTCCACGCTGTCGCCCACGACGTCCGGGACCTCGACCAGCTCGGGGCCCTTGGAGAGGGTCAGCGTCACCGTGTCGCCCGCGGCGGCCTCCCGGCCCGCGCCCGGCGTCTGTTCGGCGACCTGGCCCTTGTCGAACTCCGAGTTGACCTGCTCCGCGGCGATCTTCACCTTCAGGCCCGCGCCCTCCAGCTGTGCGGTGGCGTCCTCGACCGACGAGCCGGTCACGTCGGGCAGCTCCACCGAGGCGCCCTTGCTGACGACGATCGCGATCGCCGAGCCCGAGTGCCGCAGGGTACCCGCGCCCGGATTCGTGCCGATCACGAAGCCCTTGACCACGTCCTCGCTGAATGCGCGGGTGACCATACCCGCGGCGAGCCCGTCACCCTTCAGCACCTCCTTCGCCTTGAACAGCGCGAAGCCCTTCAGATCGGGCACCTTCACCGTCCTGGGGCCGTCGGAGATGACCAGCGTCACGGAGTCGTTGTCGCGGATCCGCTCGCCGACACCGGGGTCGGTGCTGATGACCGTGCCGCGCTTCACGGTGTCGCTGTAGGCGTGCTTGACCCGCTTGACGTCGAGCCCGGCACCCTTGAGCTGGGACGTGGCCTGCTGCTGCGTCTTCGCCAGGACCGGCGGGACCTTGGTGAACTGGCCCGAGTTGATGTACCAGACACCCGCGCCGAGGCCGAGCACCAGCACGATCGCGGCGACGACCATCAGGATCCCGCGCCGCGGACGGGTGCCCGCGGGCTGCGGCGGCATGGCCGGCGCGGCACCGAAGGGGCTGCTCTGCTCGAACCGGCTGGTCCGGTCGAGAGCGTTGTCGTCGTCGTTCACGGGCAGCGGACGGGGGACCGACAGCGAGCGCGGGATCACGCTCGTACGGTCGCCGGCGTTGTCGTGGCCCACGGACAGGGCGCCCGGCGGCACCGCGTCGAGCTGCTCGGCGGTGAGGCCGGCCCGTGCTTCGAGGACGTGGCCGAGCAGCGCCACGGCGTCCGCCGGGCGGACCTCGGGATTGCGGGCCGTGGCCGCGCTGACCAGCTCGTCCAGCGGGTACGCCATGCCCGGCACGACGGCCGACGGAGGCGGCACGTCGGCGTGGAGGTGCTGGTAGAGAACCTGCGCGGGCGAGTCCGCGGTGTACGGCTTGGCGCCGGTGAGCATTTCGTAGAGGACGACTCCGCAGGCGTAGACGTCGACCCGGGTGTCGGAGGTGCCGTGCTCGATCTGTTCGGGCGCGAGGTACGACACGGTGCCGAGGACGGAACCCGTCGTGCTGGTCACCGTGTCCACGGCGCGGACGAGACCGAAGTCCGCGACCTTGACCCGGCCGTCGTCCCCGATCAGGACGTTCTCCGGCTTCATGTCGCGGTGCACGAACCCGGCGCGGTGGGCGGCGCCGAGGGCGGCGAGCACCGGCTCCAGGATGTCGAGCGCGGCCCGGGGCTGCAGGGCGCCGCGCTCGCGCAGCACGTCCCGCAGGGTGCAGCCGGCGATGTACTCCATGGCCAGATAGACGTACGAGCCGTCCGCCCCCTGGTCGAAGACCTGCACCACATTGGGGTGCGCCAGCCGGGCCACGGACTTGGCCTCGCGGATGAACCGCTCGACGAACGAACCGTCGGCGGCCAGCGTCGGGTGCATCACCTTGAGCGCGAGCACGCGGTCCAGGCGGGTGTCCAGGGCCCTGTAGACCGTGGCCATCCCGCCGACCGCGATCCGTGCGTCGACGCGATAGCGGCCGTCGAGCACGTGTCCGACAAGGGGGTCCTGAAGGGTCGTATCCACGCAGGTGAGTCTACGAGCCGCCACTGTCACGACGCTCCGTTCGGCGGATACCGGGGCCCGACTGCAGCCGAGCTGTGACGCACACCGCCCGCACGAAGATCCGTTCGTCGCACATATGTCCGATCAGATCCTGTTCGCCACCGCAAGGCCACAACACGACAACGTGCGCCGTCGCGGGAGCGGTCCGCGACCGGCCGCGGCGTCCACCGCCGCGCGGCCCGCCCCATGGCGCGAGGCGCACGTCACGCGGGTCTCACCCGGGAGCGCGGACACCACACCCCCGCCGCACCGGCCGACGGCGAGAGCTCCCGCGGGAGACCCACCGTCGGCCTCCGGCCGGAAACCGACGGTGTGCGGAGAGGTGATCAGAACGCCGGGCGCTCCGGGTCCAGCGCCGCCATGCCCTCCACGGGAGAGGACGCCGTGGCGAAGTGCCGGCGGGGGATGCGCCCCGCCCGCCGCGCCAGCCGCCCCGCCTCCACCGCGTGCCGCATGGCCTCCGCCATCAGCACCGGCTCCTGAGCCCGCGTCACCGCCGAGGCGAGCATCACCCCCGCACAGCCCAGCTCCATCGCGAGCGCGGCGTCCGACGCCGTACCCGCCCCCGCGTCCAGGATCACCGGCACGCGCGCGTGCTCGACGATCAGCTGGAAGTTGTGCGGGTTGCGGATCCCGAGCCCGGACCCGATGGGCGAGCCGAGCGGCATGATCGCCGCGCAGCCGACGTCCTCCAGCTTGCGTGCCAGCACGGGGTCGTCGTTCGTGTACGGCAGCACGGTGAAGCCGTCGTCGACCAGCGTCTCCGCCGCGTCGAGCAGTTCGATCGGGTCGGGCAGGAGGGTGCGCTCGTCGGCGATGACCTCCAGCTTGACCAGGTCGGTGCCCAGCGCCTCGCGCGCCAGACGGGCGGTCAGCACGGCCTCACCGGCGGTGTAGCAGCCGGCCGTGTTCGGCAGGACGCGGATGCCGAGCCGGTCGAGCACCGACAGGACCGAGCCGTGCACGGACGCGTCCACGCGCCGCATCGCGACCGTCGTCAGCTCCGTACCGGACGCCACCAGAGAGCGCTCCAGCACGTCGAGGCTGGGCGCTCCGCCCGTCCCCATGATCAGCCGGGACGCGTAGGTCGTACCGCCGAGGACAAAGGGATCGTCGGCCACGGGTCAGCCTCCTTGGACGGCGGTGAGGACTTCGACGCGGTCGCCCTCGGTGAGGGAGGTGGACGACCACTGCGCGCGCGGGACGACGGTTTCGTTCAGTGCGGCGGCCACTCCGGCCGGTGCCGGGGTGAGTGTCGCGACGAGCGCGTCGAGAGCGGTTCCCGCGGCGATCCGCTGCCGCTCCCCGTTGACGACGATGTTCATACCGGCAGCTCCGTGAGGGCGGTGGCGCCGAAGCGCAGGGGTGTGAAGGGGCGGGCCTCGGCGGGGAGTGCGCCGGTCGTCAGGACGTGGGCCATCGCGTCGCCGGTGACGGGCGTCAGGAGCACGCCGTTGCGGAAGTGCCCGGTGGCCAGCAGCAGTCCGTCCAGTGCCGTCGGGCCGAGCAGCGGCGCGTTGTCGGGCGAGCCGGGGCGCAGCCCCGCGCGGGTCTCGGTGAGCGGCAGCTCGGTGATCCCGGGGACCAGCTCGTGGGCGTCGCGCAGCAGCTCGTACATGCCGCCCGCCGTCACGGTGGTGTCCCAGCCCAGCTCCTCGCTGGTCGCGCCGACCACCAGCTCGCCGTTCTCGCGCGGCACCAGGTAGACGTGGCTGCCGCGCACCACGGCCCGCACGGTGCGACTGAGGAAGGGCGCGTACCGCTTCGGCACGGTCAGCCGCAGCACCTGGCCCTTGACCGGGCGCACCGGCGGCACGGCGTCGTCGGGGACGCCCGCCAGACGTCCGCTGAGGCTGCCCCCGGCGAGCACCACCTGGCCCGCGGTGAGTTCCGTGCCGTCCGTGGTGACCACTCCGGCGGCCCGGTCCCCTGCGACCGTCAGGCGCTCCGCCCAGGTCCGGTGCAGGACGACTCCGGCCCGCTCGCACGCCGTGACCAGGGCTCCCGCGAGGCGCCGCGGGTCGATCTGGTGGTCGCCGTCGACCCGCAGGCCGCCGCGTACGCCGGGCGCGAGCATCGGCTCCAGACGGCGGCACTCACGGCCGCTCAGCCACTCCGACTCAAGCCCCGAACGGACCTGCAGAGCGTGCAGTTCCCGCAGATGGGCGCGGTCGTCGGCGTCCAGCGCGACGGCCAGCGTGCCGCACCGGCGGTAGCCGAGGTCCTGGCCGGTCGCCTCGGTCAGCTCGGCGACGAAGTCCGGATACCGGCGCGCGGAGGCGAGGTTGAGGCCCAGCAGGGTCTCCTCACCGAAGTGCAGTTCGGTGACGGCGGCGAGCATTCCGGCCGCGACCTGGGCGGCCCCGCCACCCGGCCCGGGGTCCACGAGCGCGGTGGTGAACCCGCGTTGCGCGGCCCGCCAGGCCGTCACCAGACCGATGATTCCGCCCCCGATGACGAGGACGTCTGACGAACGTGCAGGCGACATGGGCGTCCAGCCCCTCCCTTCGCCGGCATGACCCGGATCAGGTTCGTACGGTCGGAGGCCGCCCCAGCCTCCCTCTCAGCCCAGTGCGTCCGGGCTCCCGCGAGTGCTTTACGTTGGCCACCCTAGCCCGCCCCGCTCCGTCTCAGTAAGGGAGCCTCCGCCCATGGCGCGACCGCTCGACGGCCTGGTCCTCGCCCCCGTCACCGACCAGGCACCGGGCCAGGTGGGCACCCGCACCCGGTTCGCCTATCACGAGGAGGACGGCACGGTCTGGGCCGACTACGCGGGCGGCGACATCGTCCGCGGACACCTTGTCGGCACCCGTGAGGGCGACCGCCTCGACTTCCGGTACGTGCAGCTCAAGCGCGACGGGACCACCTCGTCCGGCCACTGCGTGTCCCTCGTCGTGGAACTGCCCGACGGCCGTGTGCGGCTGGAGGAGACCTGGACGTGGGAGTCACAGAAGGGCACAGGGACGAGCGTGGTGGAAGAGCTGCGCGAGACGAGCCGTGTGGAACAGATCACTGAGCACGTCCGCTGACTGACGAATTGTCAGGTGTCTAAGGTGATCAGGTGAGCGAGCAGACGCAGGCACAGTCTCAGTCGCAGGGGCCCACGGCACGGCGGGTCGTCGTGGTGGGCGCGGGCATGGCCGGAGTGCAGACCGCGGTCGCCCTGCGCGAGCAGGGCTTCACCGGCACCGTCACGCTGATCGGCGCGGAGCCGCATCAGCCGTACGACCGGCCGCCGCTGTCCAAGGCGGTCCTGCTGGGCAAGGCCGAGGGCTCCGCCTTCGACATCGACTTCGAGGCCCTGGACATCGACCTCAGGCTGGGCCGCGAGGCACTCGGCGTGCGCCCCGACGACCACGAACTGGACACGGCCGCGGGACCCGTCCCGTACGACGTCCTGGTCGTCGCCACCGGCGCCGAGCCGATCCAGTTGCCGGGCGCCGAAGGCGTGCCGGGAGTGCACCTGCTGCGCACCCTGGACGACGCCGACCGGCTGCGTCCCGTACTCACCCAGCAGCACGACATCGTGGTGGTCGGCGCGGGCTGGATCGGCGCCGAGTTCGCCACGGCGGCGCGTGAGGCGGGCTGCGCGGTCACGGTCGTCGAGGCCGCCGACCGGCCGCTCGCCGCCGCGCTGCCCGCCGAGGTGGCCGAGCCGATGGCCGCCTGGTACGCGGACAGCGGGGCCTCGCTGCGCACCCACGCGCGCGTGGACCGTATCGAACCCGGCGCGGTGATCCTGGACGACGGCTCCCGGGTGCCCGCGGACGCCGTCGTGGTCGGGATCGGGGCGCGGCCCGCGACCGCCTGGATCGCAGGCTCCGGCATCGAACTCGGCGACGACCGCGAGATCGTCGCCGACGACCACCTGCGCACCTCGCTGCCGGACGTCTACGCGGTCGGCGACTGCGCCTCCTTCCCGTCGGGACGCTACGAGGACCGCCTCCTCGTCCACCACTGGGACAACGCCCTCCAGGGCCCGCGCACGGTCGCCCTGAACATCGTCGGAGAGGCGCCCGCCGCCTACGACCCCGTGCCGTACTTCTGGTCCGAGCAGTTCGGCCGCTTCGTGCAGTACGTCGGCCACCACGCGCCCGCCGACACCCTCGTGTGGCGCGGTGACTCCTCGGGCGCCTCCTGGTCGGTGTGCTGGCTCCGCGAGACCCGTCTGGTCGCCCTCCTGGCGGTGGGCCGGCCGAGGGATCTCGCCCAGGGCCGCCGGCTCATCGAGGCGGGCGCACGCATGGATCCGGAGCTGCTCGCGGACCCGTCGAGGCCACTGAAGGGTGCTACGGCCTGATCCGTCACCCCAGGTCGGACGCCCTTGGCTTCCGACTGTCGGTCCGGGATGGCAGGCTTGTCCCGTGACCGAGATTGACGCAAAGATCGATGCTCTCGTCCCCGCCTGGCTCACCCTCCCCGACATCGCCGAACAGTTCGGCGTCGAGGTGACGCGCGTCCGGCAGCTGGTCAAGGACGGCCAGCTGATCGCCGTACGCCGTGGTGAGAACCGCGCGCTGCACGTCCCCGCCGAATTCATCGACGCGGACGAACAGAAGGTCGTCAAGGGCCTGGCCGGCACCCTGACGCTCCTGAGGGACGACGGCTTCTCCGACGAAGAGGCCCTCGAGTGGCTCTTCACCCCCGACCCGAGCCTGCCCGGCACCCCCGCGCAGGCTCTGAGCGAGAATCGCGGCACGGAGGTGAAGCGCCGCGCCCAGGCGCTCGCCGTCTGACCTGAACGCGACCGTCCGGCACGGGGAGCGCGGCGGGCGGGACCATCCCGGCCGCCGCACTCCCCGCGCACCGACAAACGGGGAATCCACGCATGCCCGAGAACACCGCCACGACCGCGCGGGGCCGGCTCGCCGACGCCCGCGTCTACCTGTGCACGGACGCCCGCAGACGTCAGGGCGACCTCGCCGGGTTCCTCGACGCGGTCCTGGCGGGCGGCGTCGACATCGTGCAGCTGCGCGACAAGGGCATGGAGGCGGGGGAGGAGCTGGAACACCTCCAGGTCTTCGCCGACGCCTGCGCCCGGCACGGCAAGCTCCTCGCGGTCAACGACCGGGCGGACGTGGCCCACGCCGTCCGCGCCGACGTTCTGCACCTGGGCCAGGGGGACCTCCCGGTTCCCGCGGCCCGCGCGATCCTCGGCGACGAGGTGCTCATCGGCCGTTCCACGCACGCCGGGTCCGAGGCCGCGGCCGCCGCGGTCCAGGAGGGCGTGGACTACTTCTGCACCGGCCCCTGCTGGCCCACCCCCACCAAGCCCGGCCGCCACGCACCCGGCCTCGACCTGGTCCGCAGCACGGCCTCCCTCGGCACCGGCCGTCCCTGGTTCGCGATCGGCGGCATCGACCTCGGCCGGCTCGACGAGGTGCTCGAAGCGGGCGCCCGCCGGGTCGTCGTCGTACGGGCCATCACCGAGGCGGACGACCCGGGCGCGGCGGCGGCGGAGTTCGCGAAGCGGCTGCGCGAGGCCTAGACGCGGCGGACGCCCGCGCGGAGCGTCCCGGCAGGGCCGCCGGCCGAGGGTGTCCAAGAGTGTCCGAGGGGTGGACAAGAACTCGACAGATCGGACAAATGGCAGCTGTTCGGTTGGGGGACCGACACCCTCTGACTAACCTGCGAGTATGGCCCTCGGATCTGCTTCCACCAGGACTGATCGCGCACGCACCGTGCGCGACATGCTCGCGACCGGCAAACAGACCTATTCCTTCGAGTTCTCGGCGCCGAAGACCCCCAAGGGCGAGCGGAACCTGTGGAACGCCCTGCGGCGGGTCGAGGCCGTGGCGCCCGACTTCGTCTCCGTGACCTACGGAGCCGGCGGCTCCACGCGGGCCGGCACGGTCAAGGAGACCGAGCAGATCGTCCTCGACACGACCCTGACCCCCGTCGCGCACCTCACCGCGGTCAACCACTCCATCGCGGAACTGCGCAACATCATCGGGCAGTACGCGGACGCGGGCATCCGCAACATGCTCGCCGTGCGCGGGGACCCGCCCGGCGACCCCATGGCCGAGTGGGTCCCCCACCCCAAGGGTCTGACCTACGCGGCCGAACTCGTGCGCCTCATCAAGGAATCCGGCGATTTCTGCGTCGGGGTCGCGGCCTTCCCGGAGATGCACCCCCGGTCCACCACATGGGACCTGGACGTCTCCCACTTCGTCGACAAGTGCCGCGCCGGCGCCGACTACGCGATCACGCAGATGTTCTTCCAGCCGGAGTCCTACCTCCGGCTGCGCGACCGCGTCGACGCGGCGGGCTGCGCGACGCCGGTCATCCCCGAAGTCATGCCGGTGACAAGTGTGAAGATGTTGGAACGGCTGCCCAAACTCTCGAATGCTTCGTTCCCGGACGTCCTGAAAGAGCGGATCCTCACAGTCAAAGACGATCCGGCGGCTGTACGCTCCATTGGGATCGAGTTCGCGACGGAGTTCTGTGCGAGGCTGCTGACCGAGGGAGTCCCCGGACTCCACTTCATCACGCTGAACAACTCCACGGCGACCTTGGAAATCTACGAGAATCTGGGCCTGCACCACCCGCAGCAGGCCTAGACCGGTCGCACCCGCGTACGACACACTGCGTAGCGGCCACTGGGAGAGGGGCGTACATGGGCTTGACGGTCCTCTATCTGGCATTCGGCATCGTCGCGCTGTGGCTGCTCGGCGAGGTGCTGTTGCAGTACAAGGCGCGGTTGCGGTTCCGGCTGCTCGCGTTCGTCGGCTTCCTCGGTGTGGTCCTCGGCGTCCTGATGCACTCGGTCGTGGTCATCGGCCTGGGCGCGGCCGCCTTCACGGTCGGCCAGACATATGTGACGCTGTCGTTCCGCCAGGGCTTCGCGCAGGGCTGGGCCATCAACGGCCCCTCCGCGCCGGCCAAGCCCAGCAAGCGCCGCCGCGGCGAGCCGGAGGACCCGGAGAGTGACGACCCGTCGCTCGAGGGCTCCGACCTCGACGAGGTGGAGGAGGCGGCCTACCGGCGCGACGACCAGTACGCCGCCGCCGAGGACGACGTCTTCACGCCCGCCCCGTCCGACCGGTTCATGCCCCCGGAGCCGGCCGAGCCCACGGCCGCCGAGTCCACCTCGGTGTACGAACCGCAGCCCCTGCCCGAGGACACCGGCTCATACGGCGTCTACAACGGCGCCGCCTACGCCGCCGCCGGCGACCAGTCCTACGCCGGCGCGTCCCAGTCCCAGGACCAGCAGGCCTACGCCGCGGCCCAGGACCAGCAGGCCTACGCGACGGGCGGCCAGGGCCAGCAGGCCTACGCGTACGACGGCTACACGGGTTACGACCAGCAACAGCAACAGCAACAGCAACAGCAACAGCAACAGCAACAGCAGCAGTACGGCTACGACAACAGCCAGCAGCAGTACGCCGCCTACTCGGACCCGTACATCGGCCAGCAGACGTACACGGGAGCCTCGTACGACAACACCGCCTACAACGGTGGCGACCAGCAGTACCAGCAGCAGCAGAACTACGGCCAGGACCAGTACGCCACCGGCACGTACGGCGGCGAGACCCCGGCCGGCGGCGTCTGGGTGCCGCAGCAGCGCACCGACGAGTACGGCGCCGAACTCCCTCCCGAGCAGCAGCAGTACCCGTACCAGGGCAACAGCCAAGGCAACAGCCAGGGCAACGGCAGCGCCGGGTTCGACGAGCAGTACCGCTACTGACCGACCGGACAGCGGCTGAGGGCCTTCGCGCACCGCTGTCCGCCGTACCGGAGTCTCAGCCGCTCGCCACCGCCGCCCACCGGCGCGGCGCGCCCTGTCGCCTGTTCGTGCACCGGCCGCCGTTCCCGCCCACCGGGCCGTTCACTGCGAGCCCTGGAACTCCGGTCCTTCCACGATCAGCCCGGCCACCAGCGCGCCCGACATGCCCGCGTGAGGCAGACCGCCGCCGGGGTGCGCCCAGCCCCCGGCCGTGAAGAGCCCGGTTATCCGCGTGCTGTTCGACGGGTGCAGCAGTCTGCCGTCCGCCGCGGCGAGCGCCGGGGCGGGGACCGCGCCGCCCTCCGCTCCGGTCGCCGCCGCGATGTCGGCCGGGTTGCGGACCTCGTGCCACAGGAGCCGGTCGCGCAGACCCGGCAGGGCACGCTCGGCGGCACCGAGGACCCGCTCCACGTCCGCCTCGGACACCGGAGCGCCCGACGGCACCGTGACGGTCAGCGTCGCCGCCTCGTGCTCCCCGTCCGGGACGAGCGCCGGGTCGTCCGGGCGTGACACCACGACGGTGGGCGCCGTGGGCACCCCGGGGCGCTCGCCGAAGAGCCGGTCCAGCTCGCCGTCGCGGTCGACCGAGTGCACCACCGTCCGATGCGCCACCCCGGCGGGCCGCCCGCCGCGCAGCGCGAGCAGCACGGTCAGCCGGCTGGCCGCCCCGGGCTGCGGCGGGACCTCCTCACCGCCCCGGAGCACCTCCCCGGGGAGGAGACCGCCCAGGACGCCGGGCGCCACGCCCGCGACCACGAAGTCCGCCTCCGCGAACGTGCAACCCCCGGATCCGGAGGTCCCGGGGCTGCCCTCGGGGTCGTAGGGCTCGGAGCCGCCCCCGGAGAGCTCCACACCGACGACCCGGCCGTCCTTCTCGACGATCCGTGCGACGGAGGTGGAGAAGCGGAACTCGACCCTGCGCTCCAGGCACCGCTCGTACACGGCGCGCGCCAGCTCCCGGATGCCGCCGCGCACGTACCAGGTGCCGAAGGCATGGTCCATGTACGGCAGCACGGCGGCGCTCGCCGGGGTGACGCGCGGGTCGAGCCCGTACAGCAGGGCGTGGCTCTCCAGGAGAGCCGTCAGGCGCGCGTCGCGCAGCTCCCAGGCGGCGACCTCGGCGAGGGTGACGGCCCGCCGGGTGCGCAGCAGTCTCTTGTGCGGCACCGAGGGATACGGCTCGCGCTCGGCCAGCACCGCCCAGTTGGGCCACAACGGCTCCTCCAGGAGCGGTCTGCGCGCGCGGTCCCACGCCTCTCCTGCCCGCACCAGGAAGTCGCCCCACCGCGCGCCCGCGTCCGCGCCGAGCGCTTCGTCCAGCGCGGTGAGCACACCCGCGCGCGAGGCGTTCGGCAGGGACACCCGGGTGCCGTCGGCGAAGACGTGGTCGGTCGACGGGTCGACCTGCACGAGCTCGACACACTCCTCCAGGGGCTGTTTTCCGGTCTTGACGAACAGATCGCGATAGACCGCGGGCACCGGCAGCAGCCCCGGGCCCGTGTCGAAGGCGAAGCCGTCCCGCTCGAAGCGGCGCACCGCACCGCCGTACGTCTCCGTCCGCTCGTACACCACCACCCGGTGGCCCGCGACGGCCAGCCGGGCAGCGGCCGCCATCGCGCCCATCCCGGCGCCGATCACCGCAATCCGTCCCATGCCGGCGACTTTATCGGCCCCCACCGACAGTCCCGTCCCGGAGGCCGGGCGGGGTGGTCCCGGCTCGCCCGCGCCGCGGCGCCGTACACGCCCGGACCTCCCGTCGCGGTCGGTCGCGGTCAGTCGTGGTCGGCCCGCGGCACCTGGCCGGGCGGCTGCACCGCCGTCGCGCCCGCCCGCCGCTCCTCCCGGCGCTGCGTCCGGCGGCGCAGGAACCGTCTGATCCGGGAGACGAGGAAGTAGAGCACCCCGAGCCCGGTGAACAGCAGGACACCGGCGATGACCGCCGCGGCCACGGGATGGAACATCGCGAGAGTGAGGAGGCCCGCGACCCCGAGATCCTCCGCGGTGCTCATCACGAAATTGCTGAACGGCTCCGGCGAGGTGTTGACCGCCATCCGCGTCCCGGCCTTGACCGTGTGGCTCACCAGCGCCGTCGAACCGCCGATCAGGGCCGCCGTCAGATCCGAGACCGAGCCGCTCTGTCCGGCGAGCAGCGCCCCGACCCACGCACCCGCCGCCGGCCGGATCACGGTGTGCACGGAGTCCCACATCGAGTCGACGTACGGGATCTTGTCGGCGACCGCCTCGCACAGGAAGAGAACACCGACTGTGACCAGGATCTCAGGGCGCTGCAGCGACTCCGGGACGTCGTCGCTCAGCCCGGTCGCGCCGAAGAGACCGAGGAGCAGCACCACCGCGTACGCGTTGATACCGCTGGCCCAGCCGCTGGTGAAGACCAGGGGGAGTACGGACACGGAGGCGATCGTAGCCAGTCGGCGACCGGGCGTCCTGGGTCTGAGCGCGTATGCCTGAGTATCCGTACCTACAGGGTGAGATGAGTAGCCGCACGGATGGGTCCGACCTGCGCGAACGGGAGAGTGGAGACACGGAAAGGGGCGCGGCTCCGGCACCGCCGACACGGGGCGGCGGAACGGAACTCGCGCCCTTGGCCGCTCCTTCCGCCGACCTGTTCGGCGGGAGTGAGACACGGGGGAACCCGGGGGGACGACCGAACGGGGGCCCAACGGGGGGCACGGGGGAGCACGACGGAGCGCCGGTACGGACGGCCCGCGGGGGACGCGGCCACCCGGACCGGCGCTTTCGTCTGCGCCGGCCCGAAGCGCTCCGCAGCGGCGTCCCCGCCGCCTTCTGGCTCTGACGGCGGGTGCCGGGTGCGGGGTGCGGGGTGCGGGGTGGGCGGTTCGCGGAGCTCGGTTCCGCCGGACCGGCGCCCGGCGAGTGCGCGCGGGACCGGCGCCTGGGCGACCGCGCGGGCCCGGCGCTCGGGTCGACCTCCGGCGCGGGCCCGGTGGGGCCCGGCACCCCCGCTCAGCGGTGGCCGCTCACGCGACCCTGGAGGAGCCGGGACAGCGCCGCGTGGACGTCGTCGAGGGAGCGCTCCGGCTGGAAGGCCTGCCAGTCCAGGGCGGCCACCAGGACCATCCCGACCAGCGCCGCCGCCGTCAGCGGAATGTCGATCTCGTCGCTGAGCTCCCCGCCCGCCACCGCATCGCGCAGAACGCCCTCCACGACCGCCACCGCCTGCTGCCGCACCACCATCAGGGTGGACTGCCAGGCCCGGTTGGTGCGCCAGAGCTCGGCCACGTACAGCTGGGTGAACGCCGGATAGCGGTTGATGAAGACGAGCCCGGCCCGGATCATCGCGTCCAGCGCGTCGACCTTGCTGCCGCCGTCCCTGGCGGTCTTCTCCGCCGCCTCACGCAGCGAGGCGGTGAGGAGCCCCACGCCGTGCCGCAGCAGCTCTTCGAAGAGGACCGACTTGCTCGCGAAGTTGTAGTAGACCGTGCCTTTCGCGACCCCGGCCCGCTCGGCGATCTCGTCCACCGTGGTGGCGGAGAAACCCTGTTCGGCGATCAGGGTGACGGCCGCCTCGTAGAGCTTCTGCCGGGTCGCCTCGCGGCGGCCGCCGCCGCCCGCCGTGGTGCTGCTGCTTTCCATGGCTCCGATTGTCACAGGAGCGCCCGCGCGCGTGGTCACAGGCTCAGCTCCGGATGCAGCCGGTCGAGGGTCCACACCTGCTTGCGGCGCGCTGTCAGCGCCGTGAGCGCGAGGGCGCCCACGGTGAAGGCCGTCAGTACGACGCACGCCGTCCGAACCGGCTCCAGGCCGCCGCCAGTGATGAGCCTCCGGAGGGCCTCCACGACGTAACTCATCGGCAGGAAGGGGTGGATCGCGTTGAAGAAGCCCGGACTGGTCTGGACGGGGTAGGTGCCGCCCGCCGACGTCAGCTGGAGCATCAGGAAGGCCAGGACGAGGATCCGGCCCGCCGCTCCGAAGCGCGCGTTCAGCCACTGCACGATCGCCGCGAAGCAGGCCGTCACCAGGAACAGGAAGCCCACCGTTCCGGCCGCCCGCACCATCTGGAGGCCGATCGCCCAGTGCAGCACCGCCATCAGTGCGGCCGTCTGGAGTACGCCGACGACGGCGACCGGCAGCCAGCCCGCCAGCGCGATGCGCCAGGCCGAGGCGCCCGCCGCGAGCGCGCGCCGGTTCAGCGGCTGGATCAGCATGTACGCCACCATCGCGCCTACCCACAGGGACAACGGGATGAAGTACGGGGCGAATCCCGTGCCGTAGTTGGGCGCCTTGTGCAGGTCCCTGGAGGCCATGTGCACCGGGTCGGCCATCACCTGGGTGCGCACGTCGCGGTCGGGCTTGTCGTAGTCGGGGATCTGCTCGGCGCCGTCGTGCAGGCCGCCGGCCAGCTTCCCGGAGCCGCCGACGAGCTTGTACAGGCCTCCGTCGAGATCGCTCGCGCCGGTGTTCAGCCGGCCGACGCCTTCGTCGAGGTTCGTCGCGCCGGTCCTTGCGGTGCCGAGATTGGAATGCAGCCGCCGCGCGCCCTTGGCGACCGCGGAGGCTCCGTCGTTCAACTTGTTGACCTTGGAGACGGCGTCGTCGAGATCCTCGGAGAGATGCGGCGAGCGATCGGCGAGGGCCTGCGCCTGCTTCTCCAACGTCGCCAGGCTCTTGTCCAGCTTGTCGAGATCGCCGTCCTGGTCATCGATCAGCGTGTTCACGTCGTCGGTGACCTTGACGACGTCCGCGGCCGCCTCCACGGCCTTCGTCAGCTCGGGACACGCCGCGTCCGGGACCGGCAGGGTCTCGCACCGCGCGCGGTGGACGGCGTTCAGCGCGTCGGACGCGGTGCGCGCGCCCTTGGCCGCGGCCGGAGCCGTCTTCACCAGGGTGTCGAGGTTGTGGCGGATCCCCGCGGCCGAGTCGGCGACCAGCCGGGCCGTGTCACCGATCGACTTCTCGTTGTCCTTCAGGAAGGGGCCCACCTTGTCCGCGACCCCGTTGACCTTGTCGGCCAGCGCCCGGGTGCCGTCCGCGACCTGGCGCGAACCGTCCTCCAGGTCGCTCGCGCCCGTGTTGAGCTTCCTCAGCCCACCGGAGAGCTTTCCGCTGCCCTTCTTGGCCTCCTTCAGGCCGTCCGCGAGGTCCTTGGAGCCCTTCTTCGCCTTGCCGATCCCGCCGTTGAGGCGGTCGGCGCCCTCGGCTGCCTGCACGGTCTTCCCGTGGATGTCCGAGAACGAGATGAAGATCCTGTCGAGGAACGAACGCGAGGCCTTCGTGGACGCGGCCGTCCGCACCTCGCTGAACACCGTGCGGGAGATCTGCCCGACGATGTAGTTGTTCGCGTCGTTGGTCCGCACCTGGAGCGCACTCGTCTCGGGTGACGCCCCCGAACTGGACGCGATCCTCTTGCTGAAGTCGCCCGGCATGGTCAGCGACAGGTAGTACGTGCCGTCCTCCACGCCCCGGTGGGCCTCGGCGGAACTCACCTCGTGCCACTCGAAGGTGTCGCTGTCCCGCAGCCCCTCGGTGATGGTGTCCCCGACCGCGAACTTCCGGCCGCCGGCCGTCGCCCCCTTGTCGTCGTTCACCAGCGCCACGGGGATACGGTCGAGACGGCCGTACGGGTCCCAGAACGACCACAGGTAGAGCGCGCCGTACAGCAGGGGCAGCAGTAGGAGCGCGACCAGCGCGGCACGCGGGAGCTTGCCCCGGCCGAAGCGACGGAGTTCGAGAAGGGCCAATTCAGGCGAGCGCATCGGCCGTCTCCCTGTCGTGTTTGTCGCTGTCGCTGTCGCTGTCGACGGCGGTGTCCGTTTCCGCGTCGGCGTCGGCGTCGGCGATGACGGTGGCATCGGCGGTGGCATCGGTGTTGGTGGTGTCGGCCTCGGCGGCCGCGGCGGTGCCGCCGGTGATCCCGGCGGTCTCGGCGGTGCTCCCGATCCCGATCCCGATCCCGGGCGCGGTTGCGCGGGCGCCGTCGGGGTCCTGTCCGTCGGCGTTCCTCGACGTGCCGGACGGCACGGTGGACACGACGACGGCACCCTCGGGAGCCTCGCTGCACACCGCCACGACCGTGGTGCCCGACTCGGCGAGAGACGTCAACAGGGCCCAGACATCGGCCCGTTCGGCGTCCGAGAGCTTGAGGTCGGTGTCGTCGACACCGAGCAGCCGCGGCCGGCCGATCAGAGCCAACGCGAGGGACAGCCGCAGCGCTTCGATCCGTTCCAGATCACGTACGGCTGTTCTCGGTCCCTTGGGCAGCGTCTCCGGGTCGAGTCCGGCGGCGGTCGACGCCTCGCGGATCCGCAGCTCGGTCGCGCTCACCCGCTCGCCGCGGGGCCGCAGCAGGGCGCGCAGCGAACCCCCGAACCGCCGCTGCAGCAGGGCCCGTTCCCGCAGGTGCTCCCCGACGGTCAAGGCGGGGTCGAGGTCCGTGACCCCAGGCACGTGCGCGAGCGCGCTCTCCCGGCGCACCGCGGCCATTTGCTTCGGCAGCCTCGACGAGCCCACCGCCGCCGTCCCCTCGGTGGCCTTCATCCGGCCCGTGAGGGCGAGCAGCAGGCACGTGCGGCCGGACCCGGACGGCCCCTCGATCGCGATGAGCGATCCGGGCTCCGCGTCGAGACGAACCCCGCGGAACGCCCACCCGCGGGGCCCCTTGAGCCCGAAGTCCTCGGCCGTGACGCCCAGTCCGTGCGGACCGTCCACAGCTCCCCCATCCTCTGAACACCATCGAACTACTTTTTTTGAACTGACTGGTCAGTGCAAAAACTATCCCGAACCTTCGATCGAAGCAAAAGCCCAGGTCAGAACGGATTGTCAGTGGCATACCGCACGATGTGTACATACGGCCACAGTGCCGTCACACGACGACAGGAGGTTCGTCATGGCCAACTCTTCCGCAGCCGCCGCCCGTCGGCGCCGCGCCACCGGCCCTGCCCCCTCACTGACCGGACCGGTGGGCGACGTCCACCCCGTGCTCCGCCGGGCCACGGCCCCGCCCGCCGCCCTCGACCTGCTCTCCCAGGCCCGCGCCGGACTCGACGAGGCGACGGCTCTGGAGACATCCAACGAGCGGTACGCGACGGCCCACTTGGCCGCGCTGCGCACCGCCGCCGCCGTCCTGGCCGCGCGAGCCCGCCCGGAGCCCACGGCCCGGCGCAGGGCCCGTATCCGCAGCGCCTGGGAAGTACTCCCGGAGATCGCGCCCGAACTGACGGAGTGGAGCGCGCTGTTCGCCTCCGGGGCCACCCGCCGTGCCCGCGCGGAGGCGGGTATCCAGGGAGCGGCCAGCATCCGCGACGCCGACGACCTGATACGCGACGTCGCCATGTTCCTGCGCCTCGTCGAGCGGATGCTGGTGCTGCAACCCGTGCTGCCCCAGCCCCGGCAGGACGGGGACCCGGACCGGGCGGACAGGGGGGTTCCGGACGCGGGTTGACCGCGAGGGGGCGTCGGGCGGAGCGCGGGGACGACAGCGACTCGGCGTCCGCCGGGCACCCGCTCGTCGCGCCATCCGGCACCCGCTCATCACACGATCCGGCACCCGCTCCTCGCGCCATCCGGCAGCCGCTCGTCAAACGATCCGGCGCACTTGAGACGGAGGATCGGTCACGGCGGCGGAGGCAATAGGGTGGAGGCGCCTGCTGCCTCCCCGCCGGGAGGCCCGAAGATCGCTCCGCCGTTCAAGAGGCGGTGCCGCGCCGAGGAGTCAACTGCCGTGTCGGACCCGATGCGCCCCCGCGCTTCTCTCCGTACCGCCGTCGTCTGGGAAGTCCTCAAGGACGCCCTGGAACGCCGGGTCAAGGCCGCCGGGCGGGAGTCGCTCGACGTACTGGACACGGGCGGCGGCAGTGGCAACTTCGCCGTGCCCGTCGCCTGCCTCGGCCACCGTGTCACCGTCGTCGACCCCAGCCCGAACGCGCTGTTCGCGCTGGAGCGCCGCGCCGCCGAGGCCGGCGTCGCCGACCGCGTGCAGGGTGTCCAGGGCGACGCGCACGGCCTGTTCGACGTGGTCGAGCGCGGCCGCTACGACGCCGTGCTGTGCCATGGCGTCCTGGAGTACGTCGACGACCCGGCCGAGGGCGTCCGGAACGTGGTGGACGCCCTGCGGCCCGAGGGCGTGCTCAGCCTCCTCGCCGCGGGCCTGGGCGGAGCCGTCCTGGCCCGCGCCCTCGCCGGGCACTTCAAGGAGGCCCGGCACGCACTCGACGACCCGGACGGACGCTGGGGCGAGGGTGATCCTGTTCCGCACCGGTTCACCGCCGAACAGCTCACCTCCCTGGTCGCCGGCGCCGGCCTGCACGTCGGTGCCGTGCACGGCGTGCGGGTCTTCGCGGACCTGGTGCCGGGTGTCCTGGTGGACACCGAGCCGGGTGCCATGGAGGCCCTGCTGAAGCTGGAAGCGGCGGCGGCCGAACTCACCGCGTTCCACTCCGTGGCCACGCAGCTCCACGTGCTCGGTGAGGCCCGAGGGGCTGCCGGGGACTGAGCTGCTCCCGTGGTGCGCCGCTGATCAGGGGCTTGGCGGCGGATGGAGTACGCCACAGACCACCCGATCGAGTGCTCGGCGCCGTATGATCGGGGGAGACCGTCCGGCATGACGGACCGTTCGCTGGGGAATGCACGCCTCAGCGCATCGGGGTGCCATGACGGGTTCCGGTTGGCGAATTGGCGTAGAGGGGCGGGTTTCACGGGGGCGATTCCCTGCCTATCCTGAAGGGGACCCCCGGTCGCCCCGGCGACTGCACGATGAGGAGGACTCCGTGCCGCTCTCGGAGCACGAGCAGCGAATGCTCGAGCAGATGGAGCGAGCGCTGTACGCCGAAGATCCCAAGTTCGCGACAGCGCTTGAGGGAAGCGGGCTGCGTACGTACACCCGGCGACGGGTTTACCAGGCGGTCGCGGGCTTCCTGGTGGGTATCGCGCTCCTCATTGCCGGAATGGTTGTTTTTCAGATCTGGCTGAGCGTGGTGGGCTTCCTCGTGATGCTGGGCTGCGCGGTGCTTGCCGTCACCGGTTGGCGCAAAGCTCCCAAGCCGGGTGAGCAGCCAGCCGCGTCGGGCTCACCCGCCGCTCGCCGTCAGGGCCGACAACGCCGTTCCGTGATGGATCGAATCGAACAGCGCTGGCAGCGTCGCCGCGACGAACAGGGCGGTAACTGAGCCTCCGGCGTCGCAGCCGCAGACATACGCGTGAGGGGGCGTCCACCCGGATCAGGGTGGACGCCCCCTCACGCGTATGCGCGGTCGGAGCGCGGTCGGACAGCCGCCGCGCGCCCGGCCCGTGGGCCGGAGTGCGGTGCCGCTCGGTGCGCGCCGACCGGGGCACCCGGCGCCTCACCCGGCCGCGGGAACCCGCTCTGGCGTCCGCGCGCTCAACTCGCGACGGCGCCCGGCACGGGTGGCTGTGCCCACCCGTCCCCAAGGCGTCGGCGGCGCCCGGCCAGGGACCGCCATCGTCCGGCGGGACCGTCGTCCGCGCCGGTCACGGGCGCCGGACCGCCCATGACCGCTCAACGTCAGGCCGACCGGCCCTCAGCGGCCGGCCCTCGCCAGGCCGCGGGCCGTAAGCCGCTCGGGCCCGGCGAGAGCAAAGCGCCCGGTGTCCGTCAGCCGTTCTGGCTCGACGGGCGGTGGAACAGGGACTGCCGGCGGGCCGACAGGCGGGTTCTCAGGGTTGTCAGGAAGGTCGAGGCCGCCCAGATCATCCGGACGGCCGAACGAGGAGCGAGGAGAGCACGCAGACGGGCGGGACGGCTCGCGGAGATCCGGAAGGCCTCCTCGACACGGCGCGCGTCGATCGCGAGGCCCGCCTCCGGCCGGGGGTGCGGAGCGTAGAGAACCTGCTCCACGGCCGCTGCCAGCCGGTGCACCGAGACCGCGGCCTCCGGATCCAATCGCCCGAGCGCGACGATCCGCTCGGCGGCCTTCCTCGGCGTCTGCGACTCCTCCGGCGTGATCCCGTAGTCCCACGCCGAATCGGTCACCTCCAGCCAGGCCCCCAGCGTGTACGCCGCCACGTCCGCCTCGGTACGGCCGTGGCCGCCGAGCCGGACCGCCCGTACCCGCATCCGCCACAGCATGGGCAGCAGCGGAACTCCCAGCACCAGGAGCCCGGCCAGCGTCAGCCCCAGGATGTTGAACCAGGGCCAGTCGTCGTCCTGGACGCCGACCGCCACAGTCGAGGACTGGCCCGGGCAGGCCGCCAGCCTTCGCAGCTGGGCCGAGCAGCTCTCGCTGGCCGACGGCGCGGTGGAGGGTGCCGCGGACGTCGAGAACGTCGGCTTCGGCGCGGCCGGCACGTCGTTGCCCGGCGTGTTCGTCTGGGTGTACGACGGCACCGTGCCCCGGCTCGGGGTCGGCTCGAAGCGGGTCCAGCCCACGCCCTCGAAGTACAGCTCGGGCCAGGCATGCGCGTCCCGCAGCCCCACCGACATCGAACCGTCCGCCTGCGGAGTCCCGGGCGTGAAACCCACCGCCACGCGGGCCGGAATCCCGAGCGTCCGTGCCATCGAGGCCATCGCGAAGGAGAAGTGGACGCAGAAGCCTTCCTTGTCCTTCAGGAAGTTCGCGATCGCTGTCGAGCCGCTGCCGGCCTGCACCTGGGTGTTGTACCGGAAGTTGCCGCTGGCGGCGAAGTAGTCCTGGAGCTTGACCGCCTGCTCGTATTGGTTGGCCGAGCCCGCGGTGACCTTGCGGGCCGTGTTCGCCACCACCGCGGGCAACGAATCAGGAACCTTGGTGTACTCGCGCCTCATCGCGGGCGAGGGCTCCGGCGCGCTCGCCAACTGCTGCGCCGTCGGCTCCACCATCAGGCTCGTGACCTGGTACTGCACGCCGCGCGTGTTCTGTCCGTGGTCCCCGACGAGGGTGCGCCCCACGGGTTCGTAGCGCCAGCTGCCGCTGATGTCGACCTTGCTGGCCGGGTACGGCATCGGCAGCCAGTCCTGGGCGTACCAGTCCGCCGCCGCGATACGGGTCTGGATCGTCGCCCGCTTGACCTGGCCGGAGAGACCGATCGGCGCCGGGAACGTCTTCGGCACGTCCACGATGTGGCGCTGGGCCGGCTTCCACGCCGTGCCGTCGAAGTCGTCCAGCGAGACGATCCGCAGATACAGGTCCTGCGTCTCCGCGGTGTTGGTGCGGTACGTCAGGACCGTGCGGTCCTCGTCCACGTTCAGACTGTCGCGGAGCGAGACCAGCGGGTTCACCGCGGAGATCGTGCCACCGCCCCCGGTGCCGTTGCCGATGCCCCGCCCCGCGCCGTCCAGCAGACCGCCGTCGAGCGAGGGCAGGACGAACGGCACGAACAGGGCGATGCCCAGCACGACCAAGCCGATCCGCTGCCCGGTGCGGACGGGCGCGACGACGCCGCCCACAGGCTCCGGGCCGGCTGCGCGGGCGGCTCCGCCGAAGACCCGGCCCCACTGCGAGAGCCGGTCCCGGCCCTCGGTCAGCAGCAGCATCAGATAGCCGGCGGCCGCGAGCAGGAACCACAGCCAGGCCGCGCCACCTCCGGAGAGGCCCGCGGCGACCGAGTACAGGGCGAGCAGCGGAAGGCCGGCGGGCGCGGCGCTGCGGTAGGTCACAGAGAGCGCGTCCACCGCGAGCCCGATCACCAGGACGCCGCCGACCACCATCAGCCGGATCCCGTCCGACAGCGGGGCCGGAATCGAGTATCTGCCGATGTCGTCGGTGCCCGCCTGGAGCAGCTCCGAGAGGTGTTGGAAGGCTTCTGGCCCGGGGACGATCCCGGCGACGGCCTGATGCCGGGCGAAGACCAGCGTCAGCAGCATCAGCGTCACCAGCGCCTGTGCCGCCACGGTCAGCGGCCGGGCCAGCGGAACCCGCCGGGTCAGCGCGCCCACACCGGTCTGCAAGGCCAGCAGGAACGCCGCCTGGAAGATCCACGTCGCCGGGCTCACCAGCGGCAACAGCGCGCAGGACGTCATCAGCGTGGCCGCCGCCGCGCACAGCGCCAGTCGGGCTCGCCCACTCATACGCCACCACCCCCCGCGGTAGTCCCCGTCGACGCCACGTGCGTGCGCTGACGGTCCGCCTCGCGCCACAGGTCGGCGAGCGACGCCCCCCGCGGCACCATCACGGCGGTCCAGCCCGCCTCGCGCAGCATGCGCAACCGGTCCACGCTCCTGTCCAACGGGCCGGGCACCTCGGTCGGTTCCCGCACCCAGGACTCACTGTCCAGCAGAAACGCGACGGCCCCGCCGCTGCGCTGGCGCATCTTGCCGAGCACCGTCGCCTGCTCCTCGTCGAGATCGCCGAGGAAGGCGATCAGCAGTCCTTCGTTGCCACCGCGCAGCACGTCGTACGCCCGGGACAGGCCCATGCCCTCCGAGTGGTCGATGACGGCGAGCGTGTCCATCATCATCCCGGCGGCGTCCGCCGACTCCTGGCTGGCGCCCGCGAACCCGTCGGCGCCCTCGCCGGGCACCGAGGTGCCGGTGTCCGTCAGGAGACGGACGGAGAAGCCCCGTTCGAGCATGTGCACCAGCGTCGACGCCGTGCCCGAGACGGCCCATTCGAAGGCCGAGTCGGGGCCGGCGCCCTGGAAGGCGATGCCCCGGGTGTCCAGCAGCACGGTGCAGCGGGAGCGCTGGGGCTGTTCCTCGCGGCGGACCATCAGCTCGCCGTAGCGAGCGGTCAGCCGCCAGTGCACGCGGCGCAGGTCGTCGCCGTAGCGGTACCCGCGCGGAATGATGTCGTCCTCGCCGGCCAGGGCCAGTGAGCGCTGCCGCCCGTCGCCGTACCCCTTCGCCTCGCCGGTCAGCCGCACCGGGGGCAGCGCCTCCACGCGCGGGATGACCGTCAGGGTGTCGTACGTCGAGAAGGAGCGGGTCAGCTCGCACATGCCGAACGGGTCGGTCAGCCGCAGCTGGAGCGGACCCAGCGGGTAGCGGCCGCGCAGGTCCGAGCGAACCCGGTAGGACACCTCGCGACGGCCGCCCGCCTCCACCCGGTCCAGCACGAAGCGGGGGCGCGGACCGAGGACGTACGGCACCTTGTCCTGGAGCATCAGCAGGCCGGTGGGCAGCCGCGACACGTTGTCCATGCGCAGATGGACGCGGGCCTCGGAGCCGGCGGGCACGCGCCCGGGGGAGAGCCTGCGGCTGCCCGAGACCCGGTAGCGGGTGCGGTACAGCACGGTCGCGCACACCAGCGGCAGGGCCGCGAGGAGCAGGCCGACCCGGAGCAGATCGCTCTGCCCCAGGACGTACGCGCAGATCGCGGCGGCCACTCCGGCGGCCAGGAACGAGCGACCGCGTGTGCTGAGCCCGGCGAGCGCGGTGCGCAGCCCGCCCTTGTCCCCCTCGGCGGTGTGCCCCGTGCTCGCCTGCGTCATCACAGCCTCCGGGGCGGCTGCTGACCGAACGTGGGCGCGCCCCGGCCCATCGAGAGGCCGGACTGCTGGGGAGCGGCGGGCACCGGGGTGCGCTGGAGGATCTCCTGGACGACCTGCTCGGCCGTGCGGCGGTTCAACTGTGCCTGGGCCGTGGGCAGCAGTCGGTGGGCCAGGACCGCGACGGCGAGCGCCTGCACATCGTCCGGCAGCGCGAATTCCCGGCCGCTGAGAGCGGCGGACGCCTTCGCCGCGCGCAGCAGATGCAGCGTGGCACGCGGTGAGGCGCCGAGTCTGAGGTCGGGGTGGGTGCGCGTGGCCGCCACCAGGTCCACCGCGTAGCGGCGCACCGGGTCGGCGACATGGACCGTGCGGACCGCGTCGATCAGTTTCACTATGTCGTGCGCGTGGGCGACCGGCTGGAGGTCGTCGAGCGGGCTCACCCCGCCGTGGATGTCCAGCATCTGCAGTTCGGCTTCCGCGCTGGGGTAGCCGATGGAGACACGGGCCATGAAGCGGTCGCGCTGGGCCTCCGGCAGGGGGTAGGTGCCCTCCATCTCGACCGGGTTCTGGGTGGCCACCACCATGAACGGGCTGGGCAGTTCATAGGTCTGCCCGTCGATGGTGACCTGCCGCTCCTCCATCGACTCCAGGAGCGCGGACTGCGTCTTGGGCGAGGCGCGGTTGATCTCGTCGCCGATCACGATCTGCGCGAAGATCGCGCCCGGCTTGAACTCGAAGTCCCGGCGCTGCTGGTCCCAGATGGACACACCCGTGATGTCCGAGGGCAGCAGGTCGGGCGTGAACTGAATGCGCCGCACCGAGCAGTCGATGGACCGTGCCAGCGCCTTGGCGAGCATGGTCTTGCCGACGCCCGGGACATCCTCGATCAGAAGATGACCCTCGGCGAGCAGCACGGTCAGCGAAAGCCGTACGACCTCAGGCTTGCCTTCGATCACTCCTTCCACCGAACTGCGGACACGCTCCGCAGTGGCGGTCAGATCTGTAAGGCTCGCTCGATCGTCATAGGTCGTCACCCGGCCCTCCTCGGCCCGTTCGGGCCGACGCCCTGTGCGGACCGGCCCACCCCGAAACACGGACACCACGCGCGAAAGGTTCCGCGTGACGCCACAACCGCATTCTTGTTGCCGTTACCGGTTCGTGTCACTCGCCTGTGGATAAGTGGCCGCGATATGTCAGTTCTTACGGCCCTTTGAGCACCGGACGGCCGGGGTTTTTTGTGAAGAGAGAGTCCCACGAGCTGCGGAGGGCCGGCGATCGGGGGGTACGGCGAGGCCGGTCAGGAGGGGTCGATCTCCCGCAGCAGGCCGGTCGTGACGTCGAAGACGAAGCCGCGGACGTCGTCCGTGTGCACCAGGAACGGGGAGGTGCGCACGCGCTGCATCGACTGCCGTACGTCCTGCTCGACGTCCCGGAAGGCCTCGACCGCCCATGCGGGGCGCTGGCCGACCTCCATCTCCAGGTCGTGCCGGAAGTCCTCGGTGAGGGACTCCAGACCGCAGCCGGTGTGGTGGATGAGGACCACACTGCGGGTGCCGAGCGCCCGCTGGCTGATGGTGAGGGACCGGATCACGTCGTCGGTGACCACGCCGCCCGCGTTGCGGATGGTGTGGCAGTCACCCAGTTCCAGGCCGAGCGCGGCGTGCAGGTCGAGCCGGGCGTCCATGCACGCCACCACCGCGACATGCAGCACGGGGTGGGCGTCCATCCCCGGGTCGGTGAAAGCGGCGGCGTATTTCTCGTTCGCGCCGACGAGACGGTCGGTGACCGTGCGCTCCGCCGCTATGGCGCCTTCGGGTTCGGTGGGAACAGATGCGGAAGTCGTCATACCCATGACGGTACTGGTCACGTATGGAGCGGTCCTGCTGTGAGAGGGGACAAAGAATGTCATCGCGGCTTGTTGTGAGGTAATCCACACGGGGGGTGACGACGTGCCCGTTCGGGTGATTCTTCCGGATCCGCGGCTTCGATCCGAGCGCTGTCCGCGACGCGCATGCCGGTTGATTGACCGCGAGACACCGTGGACTAAAGTGACGCGAAGCGGGAGGCGAGGCTCTCCCCGCTGGACTGTTTTCTCCTGGAGACCCGGCGACTTTCCGGAGTTTCCCCGCGTGCGCGGCGCGTACGTACGGCTCGGCCTCCTCCCGCTCCCGGTCGGCTGACGCCATTCATCCGGCGCCACAGACCTCCCCTTCCCGAGCGGGTGGGGACCCGGCAGTGCGTATGGCCGCGCCGGACCTGAGAGGGCCCGGAATGAAAGGGCGCGAAGCGCTTCCCAACGAGGGCGACAGCGGGCGACCGGAGGGGCAGAGCCGACACGTCCCGGTCATGCTCCAGCGGTGCCTGGACATGCTGGCCCCGGCCCTCGCCGAACCGGGAGCCGTGGTCGTCGACTGCACGCTCGGGCTCGGCGGTCACAGCGAGGCACTGCTCACCCGGTTCCCCGAAGTGCGGCTCGTGGCCCTGGACCGTGACAAGGAGGCGCTGCGCCTCTCCGGAGAGCGGCTCGCCCCCTACGGTGACCGCGCCTCCCTGGTGCACGCCGTCTACGACGAACTCCCCGACGTGCTCGACCGCCTGGACATCCCGCGTGTCCAAGGCGTCCTGTTCGACCTCGGTGTCTCCTCCATGCAACTCGACGAGGCGGACCGGGGGTTCGCGTACGCGCAGGACGCCCCGCTCGACATGCGCATGGACCAGACGACCGGCATGAGCGCGGCCGAGGTCCTCAACACCTACCCGCCGGGCGAACTGGTGCGGATCCTGCGGGCGTACGGCGAGGAGAAGCAGGCCAAGCGGATCGTCTCCGCGGTCGTGCGCGAACGCGAGAAGGACCCCTTCACCAACAGCGCGCGGCTCGTCGAGCTGATCCGTGACGCGCTGCCCCAGGCGGCCAAGCGCACCGGGGGCAATCCCGCCAAGCGCACCTTCCAGGCACTGCGCATCGAGGTCAACGGCGAACTGAGTGTCCTGGAGAGGGCGATTCCCGCGGCCGTGCAGGCGCTCGCCGTCGGCGGCCGTATCGCCGTGCTGTCGTACCACTCGCTTGAGGACCGGCTGGTCAAGCAGGTGTTCGCGGCCGGCGCCGCCAACACCGCGCCGCCCGGACTGCCGGTCGTCCCCGAGCGCTACCAGCCCCGGCTCAAGCTCCTCACCCGCGGTGCCGAACTTCCCACCGAGGAAGAGGTCGCCGAGAACCGGCGAGCCGCTCCCGCCCGGCTGCGGGGGGCACAGCGCATCCGCGAGGAAGCCGCCGAGTGAGGCGCGGGGAGAAGGAGGGGTCGTGAGTCGGAAATCCGAACTCGCGGAAGGCCGTGGGCCCGTCTTCCTGACCCGCCGGACGGCGCGGGTCGGGAATCCGGACCCGCGACGGCTCAGTGAGTCCGGGAACCGAACCCGCGACGGCTTCGTGAGTACGGGAACCGAACCCATGGTGCGGCCGTGAAGCCGGCGCACCAGACCCACAGGGAGGGCGCGTGAGCGGCAAACCCGAACTCAGGGGGCGGGCCGCCCGGCTCGCGCGGCTCCTTCCGGCCGGGGCCGGGCAGGCCGCCCGCACCCCCTTCGTCCTCCTGGTCGTCCTTCTCCTCGGCGGCGGTCTCATCGGGCTCCTCGTGCTGAACTCGGCGCTCAGCGAAGGGGCGTTCCGCCTCGACGACCTCCAGAAGGAGACCAAGAGCCTGACCGACGAGGAGCAGGGCCTCCAGCGGGACGTGGACGCCTACTCCGCCCCCGACGCCCTCCAGCGCCGCGCCCGCGAACTCGGCATGGTCCCCGGCGGCGACCCGGCCTTCCTCAACCCCGACGGCACGGTCAAGGGCGTCCCCGGAGCCGACGGCCAGCAGTCGGCCGCACGGGCCCCGATGATCCCCCCGCCCGAGGTCCTCGCCCCGGTCCCGGCCCGCACCACGAGCCCGGCCACCAGCCCGGCGCGGAGCGCGGCACCGTTTTCCGCCTCGACGTCCGTCCCGGGGCAGCCGTCCCCGGGCGCGCTCACCACCAGGGCCCCCGCCCCGTCCACGCAGCCCTCCACAACCCCCGGCAGGTGACGGAAGTGTCCGACAGGGAACCGCCGCGCCGCCGAGTACCCGGCCCCGCCAGGCCCGTGCGCCCGGGCGGCCGGAGCCGCCCCGGCCCGGGCGGCCGCCCCGTGCGCCGCCCGGCCGCGGACCGCTCCGAAGGCCCGCGCGTCATCCGGCTCGGCAGCCCCCGACCCCGCCTGCGCATGGTCAGCCTCGCGCTGACACTGGTGATGATCGCCTTCGTCGTCCGGCTGCTCCAGGTGCAGGCCGTGGACGCGAGCACCTACGCCGCGAAGGCCGAGCAGAACCGGTACGTCGGACGCACGCTGGCCGCCGAGCGCGGCGGGATCACCGACCGCGACGGCGTCGAGCTGGCGACGAGCGTGGACGCGTACGACATCACCGCGGACCCGACGATGTTCACGCGCGCGGCCACCCATGTGGGGGACGCTCCCGAACAGGCCGCCGCTCTCCTCGGCCCGATCATCGGCCAGGACGTGGACACCGTCGCCAGGAAACTGCGGACGAGTAACACCCGCTACACACTCCTCGCGCATCGCCGCACCCCCCAGGTCTGGCAGCAGATCAAGGACCTGAAGAGCACGCTCGGGACCAAGGCGGAGACCGACAAGAGCACGGTCAACGTCCTCGCGGGCGTCCTCGCGGTGCCGGCCAGTAAACGCGTGTACCCGAACGGCGATCTCGCCGCCGGGATACTGGGCTGGGTCAACGCCGACGGCAAGGGCGGCGGCGGCATCGAGCAGCAGTTGAACAAGGAGCTCACCGGCAAGGACGGCAAGATCCGTTACGCCCAGTCCGGGGGCCGACAGGTGCCGACCGTGGGCTCCACCGAGACACCGGCCGTGGCCGGCTCCGACGTCGAGCTCACCATCGACCGGGACATCCAGTGGGCCGCGCAGGACGCCATCACCGAGCAGGTGAAGAAGTCCAGGGCGGACCGCGGCTACGTGATAGTGCAGGACACCAGGACCGGCCAGGTCCTCGCCATGGCCAACTCGCCCGGCTTCGACCCCAACGACCTCACCCAGGCCAACGCGGCGGCCATGGGCAACGCGGCCCTCCAGGATGCGTACGAACCGGGCTCCACTGCCAAGCTGATGTCGATGGCCGCCGTCCTCCAGGAGAACGTGGCCACACCCGGCACCCATGTCGTCGTGCCCAACCGGCTGCACCGCGGCGACCGCCTCTTCCAGGACGACATCGACCACAAGACCTGGGACCTCACGCTCAACGGGGTGCTCGCCAAATCCAGCAACATCGGCACCATCCTGGCGACCGGCCAGCTCGGCAAGACCCAGAAACAGGCCAACCAGGTCCTCTACTCGTATCTGCGCAAGTTCGGCATCGGCAGCCACACCGGGCTCGGCTTCCCCGGCGAGACGGCGGGCATCCTCGCGCCCGCAGACAAGTGGTCGACCTCGCAGCAGTACACGATCCCTTTCGGCCAGGGCGTGTCGATCAACGCGATGCAGGCGGCCTCCGTCTACTCGACGATCGCCAACGGCGGCGTCCGTGTCGAGCCGACCCTGGTGCGCGGTACGAAGGGACCCGACGGCCGCTTCACACCCGCCGCCGCGCCCAGGAAGAGCCGGGTCGTGAGCGAGAAGACGGCGAAGACGCTCGCCCAGATGCTGGAGTCCGTGGTGGACGACGAGCAGGGCACCGGCATCAAGGCGCGCATCCCCGGCTACCGGGTCGCGGGCAAGACGGGTACGGCCAACCGCGTGGATCCGGCCACCGGCAAGTACCACGGCTACACCTCGTCGTTCGCCGGATTCGCGCCCGCGGACAAGCCCCGGATCACCGTGTACTGCGCGATCCAGAACGCCACGAAGGGCCTCTACTACGGCGGCCAGATCTGCGGACCCGTCTTCAAGCAGGTGATGGAGTTCGCCCTGAAGACCCTTCAGGTCCCGCCCACCGGCGCCCACGCGGCCCGGCTGCCCGTGGAGTTCAAGCCGTGACCGCCCCCGACCGCACGCCGTGATCAGCACCCACGCACAACGGACCAGGAACCACTCGTGACAACGATCACCCCGGACCCCGGGAACCATTCCTCCCGGCACACCCCGTCCTCGGCCTCGCTTCGCCCCGGCGGGGGTGAGCCCGGTACGCTCACCGCCGTGCCACAAGCTGATCAGTCCCAAACCACCCAGAAGGGCGCTCCTGTGACATATCCGGGGCCGCCACGGCCGGTTCACGTCTCCGCCATCCACCTCGCGGAGCTGGCCGATCAGCTGGGCGCCGAGAAGCCGGAGAGCGACGTCGGGGTCACGGGCATCACCCATGACTCCCGCGCGGTGCGACCCGGCGACCTGTACGCCGCCCTGCCCGGCGCGCGTCTGCACGGCGCCGACTTCGTGACCCAGGCGGCCGGCCTCGGCGCCGTCGCCGTACTCACCGACCCGACGGGCGCCGGGCGCGCCGAGGCCACCGGGCTGCCGGTCCTCGTAGTCGACGACCCGCGCGGATCGATGGGCGAGCTGGCGGCCACGATCTACGGCCACCCGGGGCGCGATCTCCTCCAGATCGGCATCACGGGCACCTCCGGCAAGACCACGACGGCCTATCTCATCGAGGGCGGTCTGCGGACGGTCCACTCCACCGGCCTGATCGGCACGGTCGAGATGCGCATCGGCGACGAGCGCATCAAGTCGGAGCGCACCACGCCCGAGGCCACCGACCTCCAGGCCCTGTTCGCCGTCATGCGCGAGCGCGGGGTCGACTCGGTCGCGATGGAGGTCTCCAGCCACGCGCTGGTCCTCGGCCGCGTCGACGGCTGCGTCTTCGACGTCGCCGTCTTCAACAACCTCAGCCCGGAACACATGGAGTTCCACACCGGCATGGAGGACTACTTCCAGGCCAAGGCGCAGCTGTTCACGGCCAGACGCAGCCGGCTCGGCGTCGTGAACCTCGACGACGAGTACGGCCGCCGGCTCTCCGGGGAAGCCACCGTCCCGGTCGTCACCTTCTCCGCCGAGGGCTACCCGGACGCGGACTGGCGCGCCGAGAACGTCGAAGTCGGCCCGATGGACTCGACGTTCACCGCGGTCGGCCCCAAGGGCGAGCGGATCACCGCCCGCTCGCCGCTCGCGGGCCCCTTCAACGTGGCGAACACGCTTGCCGCGATCGTCGCCCTCGCGGCCGCCGGGCTCGATCCGCAGACCGCCGCGGACGGCATCGCCGCCGTCCCGGGGGTCCCGGGACGGCTGGAGCGCGTGGACGAGGGCCAGCCGTACCTCGCCGTCGTCGACTACGCCCACAAGACGGACGCCGTCGAATCCGTCCTGCGCGCCCTGCGCAAGGTGACCGAGGGCAGCCTGCACGCGGTGCTCGGCTGCGGCGGCGACCGTGACAAGACCAAGCGGAAGCCGATGGGCGCGGCCGTGGCCCGGCTCGCCGACACCGCCGTCCTGACCTCCGACAACCCCCGCTCCGAGGACCCGCTGGCGATCCTCGCCACCATGCTCGCGGGAGCCGCCGAGGTGCCGGCGCACGAGCGTGGCGAGGTCCAGGTCTTCGAGGACCGGGCCGCGGCCATCGCCGCGGCCGTCGCGCGCGCAAAGCCGGGCGACACCGTGCTGGTCGCGGGCAAGGGCCACGAGCAGGGCCAGGACATCGCCGGGGTGGTGCGTCCCTTCGACGACCGCCAAGTGCTTCGCGAAGCTATCCAGCAGACCCAGGGATGAACTTGTGATCGCCCTCTCTCTCGCCGAGATCGCAGCAGTCGTCGGCGGGCAGACGTACGACATACCGGATCCGGCGGTGCAGGTCACCGGACCGGTCGTCAGAGACTCCCGCGAAGTGGAGTCCGGCAGTCTCTTCGTCGCCTTCGTCGGCGAACGGGTCGACGGCCACGACTACGCCGAGGCGGTGATCGGAGCCGGCGCGGCCGCCATCCTGGCGTCCCGCCCCGTCGGTGTGCCCGCCATCGTCGTCGACGACGTGCAGACGGCCCTCGGCGCCCTCGCCCGCCATGTCGTCGAACGGCTCGGCGCGACCCTCGTGGCCCTCACCGGCTCCGCGGGCAAGACCAGCACCAAGGACCTGATCGCCCAGGTACTGCGGAGCAAGGCGCCGACCGTCTTCACACCCGGTTCCCTCAACAACGAGATCGGGCTGCCGCTCACCGCGCTGAGCGCCACCGAGGAGACGAAGTTCCTCGTGCTGGAGATGGGCGCCCGCGGGATCGGCCACATCCGCTATCTCACCGGTCTCACCCCGCCGAAGATCGGTCTCGTCCTCAACGTCGGCACCGCCCACATCGGCGAGTTCGGCGGCCGCGAGCAGATCGCGCAAGCAAAGGGCGAGCTCGTCGAGAGCCTCCCCGAGGACGGCGCCGCGGTCCTCAACGCCGACGATCCCCTCGTACGCGCCATGGCATCGCGTACGAAGGCACGCGTGATCCTCTTCGGAGAGTCCGACGAAGCGGACGTACGGGCCGAGAACGTCCGGCTCACGGAGAGTGGACAGCCTTCCTTCAGTCTTCGCACACCCTCCGGGTGCAGTGATGTGACCATGCGCCTGTACGGTGAGCACCACGTGTCGAACGCGCTCGCCGCGGCCGCCGTCGCCCATGAGCTGGGCATGTCCGCAGACGAGATCGCCCGCGCGCTCTCCGAGGCGGGCTCCCTCTCCCGCTGGCGGATGGAGGTCACCGAGCGTCCGGACGGCGTGACGGTCGTCAACGACGCCTACAACGCGAACCCCGAGTCCATGCGAGCCGCCCTGCGCGCGCTCGCGGCGATGGGCAAGGGACGTCGTACGTGGGCGGTGCTCGGTCAGATGGCCGAGCTCGGGGACGAGGCGCTCGCCGAGCACGACGCGGTCGGACGGCTTGCCGTCCGGCTCAATGTCGGCAAGCTCGTCGCGGTCGGGGGCAGGGAAGCGTCCTGGCTGCAACTGGGCGCATATAACGAGGGTTCGTGGGGTGAGGAGTCGGTGCACGTGTCCGACGCACAGGCGGCTGTCGACCTGTTGCGCAGCGAGCTGCGCCCAGGGGACGTCGTGCTCGTGAAGGCGTCCAGGTCCGTCGGGTTGGAACGGGTGGCGCTCGCGCTGCTCGCCGACGGTACCGAGGGTGAGGTTTCCGCCCGATGATGAAGCAGATCCTGTTCTCAGGAGTCATTGGTCTTTTCCTGACCCTGATCGGTACTCCGCTGCTGATCAAGCTGCTGGCCCGCAAGGGTTACGGGCAGTACATCCGTGACGACGGCCCGCGCGAGCACCACAGCAAGCGCGGTACGCCGACCATGGGTGGTATCGCCTTCATCCTGGCGACGATCATCGCGTACTTCCTGTCCAAGGTGATCACGGGTTATCCGCCCACCTTCTCGGGTCTGCTGGTGCTCGGCCTGATGTCCGGCATGGGCCTGGTCGGCTTCCTGGACGACTACATCAAGATCGTCAAGCGGCGTTCGCTCGGTCTGCGGGCCAAGGCGAAGATGGCCGGCCAGCTGATCGTCGGCATCGCCTTCGCGGTCCTCGCGCTGCAGTTCGCCGACAACCTCGGCAACACCCCGGCCTCCACGAAGCTTTCCTTCGTCCAGGACTTCGGCTGGTCCATCGGCCCGGTGCTCTTCGTGGTCTGGGCACTGTTCATGATCCTCGCCATGTCGAACGGCGTGAACCTGACGGACGGTCTGGACGGCCTCGCCACCGGCGCCGCGACGATGGTCTTCGGTGCCTACACCTTCATCGGTGTCTGGCAGTTCCAGGAGTCCTGCGCCAACGCGCAGACCCTCACCAACCCGGCGGCCTGCTACGAGGTACGCGATCCGCTCGACCTCGCGGTCGTCGCCTCCGCCCTGATGGGCGCCTGCTTCGGCTTCCTGTGGTGGAACACCTCGCCTGCCAAGATCTTCATGGGTGACACCGGTTCGCTGGCCCTCGGCGGCGCGCTCGCCGGTCTCGCGATCTGCTCCCGCACGGAGATTCTGGTCGCCCTGCTCGGCGGCCTCTTCGTCCTCATCACCATGTCGGTGGTCATCCAGGTCGGTTCCTTCAAGCTGACCGGGAAACGCGTCTTCCGAATGGCCCCACTTCAGCACCACTTCGAACTAAAGGGGTGGTCCGAAGTCCTTGTGGTGGTCCGCTTCTGGATCATCCAGGGCATGTGCGTCATCGTCGGACTCGGCCTCTTCTACGCAGGATGGGCAGCCAAGAAGTGACCAACTGGCAGGGCAAGAACGTCACCGTCGCCGGCCTCGGCGTCTCGGGCATCCCGGCCGCCAAGGTGCTGCACGGCCTCGGCGCGCTCGTCACCGTCGTCAACGACGGCGACGACGAAAGGGCCCGGGCGCAGGCCGCGGAACTGGAGGCGCTCGGCGTCACCGTGCGCCTCGGTGACGGCGCGACCCTGCCCGAGGGCACCGAGCTCATCGTGACCGCGCCCGGCTGGCAGCCGGACAAACCGCTGTTCGCCGCGGCCGCCGCGGCGGGCGTCCCGGTCTGGGGCGACGTCGAACTCGCCTGGCGGCTGCGGGAACTGGACGGCAGGAAGGCCGCGCCCTGGCTCGCGGTCACCGGCACCAACGGCAAGACCACGACCGTCCAGATGCTCGCCTCCATCCTGAAGGCGGCCGGCCTGCGCACGGCCGCCGTCGGCAACATCGGCGTCTCCCTCCTCGACGCCGTCCTCGGCGAGCAGGAGTACGACGTCCTCGCGGTCGAACTCTCCAGCTACCAGCTCCACTGGGCGCCCTCGCTGCGCGCCCACTCCGCGGCCGTACTGAACCTCGCGCCCGACCATCTCGACTGGCACGGCTCCATGGAGGCGTACGCCGCCGACAAGGGCCGGGTCTACGCAGGCAATCGGGTCGCCTGCGTCTACAACGTGGCCGACAAGGCCACCGAGGACCTGGTGCGCGCGGCGGACGTCGAGGAGGGCTGCCGGGCTGTCGGCTTCACCCTCGGCGCTCCCGGGCCGTCCCAACTCGGCGTCGTGGACGGCATCCTGGTCGACCGCGCCTTCGTCGAGAACCGGCAGAAGAACGCGCAGGAGCTGGCGGAGGTCTCCGACGTCCGTCCGCCCGCCCCGCACAACATCGCCAACGCCCTTGCCGCGGCGGCCCTCGCGCGCGCCTTCGGGGTGCCTCCCCGGGCCGTACGGGACGGACTGCGGGACTTCACCCCGGACGCCCACCGCATCGCGCACGTCGCCGATGTGGACCAGGTCGCCTACGTCGACGACTCCAAGGCCACCAACACCCACGCCGCGGAAGCCTCCTTGGCGGCCTACGACTCGATCGTGTGGATCGCCGGCGGGCTCGCCAAGGGCGCAACCTTCGACGAGCTGGTCGCCAGGTCGGCGAAGCGGCTCCGGGGTGTCGTCCTGATCGGCGCGGACCGCGCGCTGATCCGTGAAGCCCTGGCGCGACACGCACCGGAAGTACCCGTCGTCGACCTCGACCGGACCGACACTGGGGCGATGCTCGCGGCTGTTCAGGAGGCCAGGGGGCTCGCCGAGCCCGGGGACACGGTGCTGCTGGCCCCGGCCTGTGCGTCCATGGACATGTTCGCCAACTACAACAAGCGCGGTGACGCGTTCGCGGAGGCGGTCCGCGAACTCGGCGCCTGACCCGGTTGCCTGGCCGGGCGAACCTGGGAGGGACGGACGCGTGACATCGCTGTGGCCCGGAGACGCCGATGCCCACTAGCCGGACCGGCCGGCCTCCCGTGCGGCGGGCCGGCCGGCGGCCCGCCGTCGCCCGGGTGCCGCGCGACAACCCCGTACGCCGCCTCTTCACGCGCGCCCGCAAGGCCTGGGACCGGCCGCTGACCGCGTACTACCTGATCCTCGGCGGCAGCCTGCTGATCACCGTGCTGGGGCTCGTGATGGTCTACTCGGCCTCGCAGATCACGGCGCTCCAGCTGTCGTTGCCCGGGTCGTACTTCTTCCGCAAGCAGTTCCTGGCGGCCCTGATCGGCGGTGTGCTGCTGCTGGCCGCCTCGCGGATGCCGGTGAAGCTGCACCGGGCGCTGGCCTACCCGATACTGGCGGGCGCCGTCTTCATGATGGCCCTGGTGCAGGTGCCCGGGATAGGCGTCTCGGTCAACGGCAACCAGAACTGGATCTCCCTCGGTGGCTCGTTCCAGATCCAGCCCAGCGAGTTCGGCAAGCTCGCGCTCGTGCTCTGGGGCGCCGATCTGCTCGCCCGCAAACAGGACAAGCGGCTGCTGACCCAGTGGAAGCACATGCTGGTGCCGCTCGTGCCCGTCGCCTTCATGCTGCTCGGCCTGATCATGCTCGGCGGCGACATGGGCACGGCGATCATCCTCACGGCCATCCTGTTCGGGCTGCTGTGGCTGGCCGGAGCGCCCACCCGGCTGTTCGTGGGGGTGCTGTCCGTCGCCCTGGCGATCGGCTTCGTCCTCATCAAGACGAGCCCCAACCGCATGTCCAGGCTGGCCTGCATCGGCGCGACCGAGCCGGGCCCGCACGACACCTGCTGGCAGGCCGTGCACGGCATCTACGCCCTCGCCTCCGGCGGACTCTTCGGTTCCGGCCTCGGTGCCAGTGTGGAGAAATGGGGCCAACTGCCTGAAGCGCACACCGACTTCATCTTCGCCATCACTGGGGAGGAACTGGGCCTCGCGGGGACGCTGTCGGTGCTCGCCCTCTTCGCGGCTCTAGGCTATGCGGGTATCCGCGTGGCCGGACGCACGGAGGACCCCTTCGTGAGGTATGCCGCGGGAGGCGTGACCACCTGGATCACGGCCCAGGCCGTGATCAACATCGGTGCGGTGCTCGGTCTGCTGCCGATCGCCGGTGTCCCGCTCCCGCTGTTCTCCTACGGGGGTTCCGCCCTGCTGCCGACCATGTTCGCCATCGGGTTGCTGATCGCCTTCGCGCGTGACGACCCCGCTGCGCGGGCGGCTCTCGCGATGCGGCAACCCCGCTTTGGCAGAAAGCGGGGTGCGGTGAGAGAGTCCGCAAGGGCCGCGGGGCCCCGGAGATGGAACACGATGCGACGGCGTGCCTCTGCGGCGCGTTCGTCCGGAGAGCGGTGAATTTCGGTGCATGTCGTACTCGCCGGCGGGGGGACCGCCGGCCACATCGAGCCCGCGCTCGCCCTCGCGGATGCCCTGCGCAGGCAGGACCCGACCGTGGGGATCACGGCCCTGGGCACGGAACGCGGACTCGAGACCCGGCTCGTACCCGAGCGCGGCTACGAACTCGCGCTGATCCCCGCCGTACCGCTGCCGCGCAAGCCAACCCCCGAGCTGATCACCGTCCCCGGACGGCTGCGCGGCACGATCAAGGCTGTCGAGCAGATCATGGAGCGGACCAAGGCGGACGCGGTCGTCGGCTTCGGCGGCTATGTCGCCCTGCCCGGCTACCTGGCGGCCAAGCGCCTCGGTGTGCCGATCATCATCCACGAGGCCAACGCCCGCCCCGGCCTCGCCAACAAGATCGGATCGCGGTACGCGGCCCAGGTCGCCGTCTCCACGCCCGACAGCAAGCTCCGCGGGGCCCGTTACATCGGCATCCCGCTGCGCCGCTCCATCGCCACCCTCGACCGGGCAGCGGTACGGCCCGAGGCGCGCGCCGCGTTCGGGCTCGACCCGAACCTGCCGACGCTCCTCGTGTCGGGCGGCTCGCAGGGCGCCCGCCGCCTCAACGAGGTGGTCCAGCAGGCGGCTCCGTACCTCCAGCAGGCCGGGATCCAGATCCTGCACGTGGTGGGTCCGAAGAACGAACTGCCGCAGGTGCACCAGATGCCGGGAATGCCCCCGTACGTCCCGGTATCGTACGTGGACCGGATGGATCTCGCGTACGCCGCGGCCGACATGATGCTCTGCCGCTCGGGCGCGATGACCGTCGCCGAGCTCTCCGCCGTCGGACTGCCCGCCGCCTACGTCCCGCTGCCCATCGGCAACGGCGAACAGCGGCTGAACGCCCAGCCGGTGGTCAAGGCCGGCGGCGGACTGCTGGTCGACGACGCGGAGCTGACCCCGCAGTGGGTGCAGCAGAACGTGCTGCCCGTGCTCGCCGACCCGCACCGGCTGTACGAGATGTCGCGTGCCGCCAGCGAGTTCGGCCGCCGGGACGCCGACGACCTGCTCGTCGGCATGGTGTACGAGGCGATCGCCTCGCGCCACCGCTAGGACCGCATGAGGGAAGGCAGGGAGCGTGGCCGGACCGACGACCGCCGAGCGCGGTGAACGGCAGAAGCTGGAGTCCGGCCCGCCCCGGCCGCCCCTCATCGGGCGGCTCCGTCGCCTTCGTAGGCTCATCATCCTTTTGCTCGCCGTGGTGTTGGCCGGGTCCGCCGCGGTATGGATTCTCTACGGTTCCCCATGGCTGCGCACAGAGCGCGTATCGACCTCCGGGATGCGGGTGCTGACGGCCGGGCAGGTGCGGGAAGCCGCCGATGTTCCGGTCGGATCCCCGCTGATTTCCGTCGACACGGACGCGATCGGGGCGCGATTGCTCAGGAAATTGCCCCGAATTGACTCGGTTGACGTTGTCCGATCGTGGCCGCACGGAATCGATCTGAAAGTGACCGAGCGTACTCCGGTCCTGATCGTCGAAAAGGGCGCAAACTTCATCGAAGTGGACGCCAAGGGCGTGCGGTTCGCCACCGTTCCCGATGCCCCGAAGGGCGTGCCCGTACTGGAACTGGCGGTGTCGAAGCGGGCCGTGCTGCGCCGCTTCCCCGCCGACCGGCTGGTGCGTGAGGCGGTGCGGATCGCCGCGGACATTCCGGATGCCGTCGCCCGTGACACCCGTACCGTCAAGGTCCGTTCCTATGACGCCGTCTCGCTGGAGTTGACGGGCGGCAGGACCGTCGAGTGGGGCAGCGTCGAGAAGGGCCGAGCGAAGGCCAGGACGCTCCTTGCTCTCATGAAAGCCGATCCTGGGGCCCTGCACTTCGACGTAAGTGCCCCCACCGCACCCGCATCGTCGGGCAGTTGACTCGCATCGATGCAGGCCAGCACCCTGGTTGGGCAGCGCTGTGCCTGATCACATAGGGTGAAAAGAAAAACGGGAGGTTCGGCGTGTTCGTTGAACGCGCGCCACTTGTCGACTTAGTGTCCTGTTCGGAAGAGTCCAAGGAACAGACACACTGGTAACCCTAAACTTCAGCGTTAGGGTTCGGGTCGGCGTTCGGACCGTCCCATTCGGCATCAGTCGTCGGATCGCGAGCACGCGAGGCGACGACACGTAACTCGAGGCGAGAGGCCTTCGACGTGGCAGCACCGCAGAACTACCTCGCAGTCATCAAAGTCATCGGTGTCGGCGGCGGTGGTGTCAATGCCATCAACCGGATGATCGAGGTCGGTCTCAAGGGCGTCGAGTTCATCGCCATCAACACCGACGCTCAGGCGCTGTTGATGAGCGACGCCGACGTCAAGCTCGACGTCGGTCGGGAACTCACGCGCGGCCTCGGGGCCGGAGCCAACCCGGCAGTCGGCCGCAAGGCCGCCGAGGACCACCGTGAGGAGATCGAGGAGGTCCTCAAGGGGGCCGACATGGTCTTCGTGACGGCCGGAGAGGGTGGCGGCACCGGTACCGGCGGCGCGCCCGTCGTGGCCAACATCGCGCGCTCGCTGGGCGCCCTCACCATCGGCGTGGTCACCCGCCCGTTCACCTTCGAGGGCAGGCGCCGCGCCAACCAGGCCGAGGACGGCATCGCGGAACTCCGCGAAGAGGTCGACACCCTCATCGTCATCCCGAACGACCGGCTGCTGTCGATCTCGGACCGCCAGGTCTCGGTCCTCGACGCCTTCAAGTCGGCGGACCAGGTCCTGCTCTCCGGTGTTCAGGGCATCACCGACCTCATCACCACGCCCGGTCTGATCAACCTCGACTTCGCCGACGTCAAGTCCGTGATGTCCGAGGCCGGTTCGGCGCTCATGGGCATCGGCTCGGCCCGCGGCGACGACCGCGCGGTGGCGGCGGCCGAGATGGCGATCTCCTCGCCGCTCCTCGAAGCCTCCATCGACGGCGCCCGCGGCGTCCTGCTCTCCATCTCCGGCGGCTCCGACCTCGGCCTGTTCGAGATCAACGAAGCCGCCCAGCTGGTCAGCGAGGCCGCGCACCCCGAGGCCAACATCATCTTCGGCGCGGTCATCGACGACGCCCTCGGCGACGAGGTGCGGGTCACCGTCATCGCCGCCGGCTTCGACGGCGGCCAGCCGCCGGCCAAGCGGGACAACGTCCTCGGCTCGAGCTCCACCCGACGGGAGGAGCCCGTTCAGTCGCGCCCCGCCGAGAGCCGCCCGTCCTTCGGGTCGCTCGGCAGCGTCACGCCCAAGGAGGTCGCCCCGGAGCCCGCTCCGGAGCCGGTCAGCGAGCTGCCGGTGTCCCCGCCGGTCCCCCCGTCCCGCTCCTACTCGGACAGCGCGGCCGAGGAACTGGACGTGCCGGACTTCCTGAAGTGATAGGACAGCGCTCCGAAACGAGCACCGTGAGCGGCGCCCACTTCGCCTTCACCGACAGGTGGGGCGGGGTGAGCGCCGTTCCGTACGAGGAGCTCAACCTCGGCGGAGCGGTCGGCGACGACCCCGACGCCGTACGCGCCAACCGGCAACTGGCCGCCAAGGCACTCGGGCTCGACCCGGCCCGGGTCGTCTGGATGAACCAGGTGCACGGGCCGGACGTGGCGGTCGTCGAGGCGCCCTGGGGCGCCTCGGAGATCCCCTCCGTCGACGCGATCGTCACGGCGCGGCGGGGGCTCGCGCTCGCCGTCCTCACCGCCGACTGCACGCCCGTCCTGCTGGCCGACCCCGTCGCCGGTGTGGCGGCCGCCGCGCACGCGGGACGGCCCGGCATGGTCGCCGGCGTGGTTCCCGCGGCCGTACGGGCCATGGTGGAACTCGGCGCCGATCCGGCCAGGATCGTCGCCCGCACCGGACCCGCCGTCTGCGGACGGTGCTACGAGGTGCCGGACGCGATGCGCGCCGAGGTCGCCGCCGTCGAGCCCGCGGCATTCGCCGAGACGGGGTGGGGGACGCCCGCGGTCGATGTGACCGCCGGAGTGCACGCGCAGTTGGAACGGCTCGGAGTGCGCGACCGCGAGCAGTCGCCGGTGTGCACGCTCGAATCGGGGGACCACTTCTCTTACCGACGGGACCGCACCACCGGGCGGCTCGCGGGCTATGTCTGGCTGGACTGATGGGGCATGACGGACCGTAAGGCTCAACTCGCCGCGAACCTGGCGAAAGTGGAAGAGCGTATCGCGGCGGCGTGCACGGCCGCCGGACGCAAGCGCGAAGAGGTGACCCTGATCGTGGTCACCAAGACCTATCCCGCGAGTGATGTGCGGATCCTGTCCGAACTCGGTGTGCGTCATGTGGCCGAGAACCGGGATCAGGACGCGGCACCCAAAGCCGCGGAGTGCTCGGATCTGCCCCTGTTGTGGCATTTTGTCGGTCAATTGCAGACCAACAAGGTGCGTTCTGTGGTCGGGTACGCGGATTTCGTTCAGTCCGTCGACCGTTCCCGGCTCGTCGGGGCCCTGTCGAAGGAAGCGGTGCGGGCGGAGCGCGAAGTGGGGTGTCTCATCCAGGTCGCGCTGGACGCGCAGGAGAGCGGCCGGGGTGAGCGGGGAGGCGTGGGGGTCGGCGGGATCGAGGAGTTGGCCGACCTCGTCGCGAGGGCCCCGGGGCTCCGGCTCGACGGGCTGATGACCGTCGCTCCGCTCACCGGCGAGTACGCGGGACGCCAACAACAGGCGTTCGAGCGGCTGATGGATTTGTCGACTGCCGTGCGCCGGACTCATCCGGCTGCGAACATGGTCTCGGCAGGGATGAGCTCGGACCTCGAACAGGCTGTGGCAGCCGGAGCGACACATGTACGCGTCGGTACTGCGGTACTCGGAGTCCGACCCGGCCTCGGGTAACGTCGCCAAGAAGTCGGACCACAGCAGAAAATATGGTCATTTCCGCCAAAGGCGGGCATAACGACCTCGTGGATCGCGGGCACTTGGCACTTCGTCAGCCGATCCACCACAGAGCGGAGGACTCAGAGCATGGCCGGCGCGATGCGCAAGATGGCGGTCTACCTCGGCCTCGTGGAGGACGATGGGTACGACGGCAGGGGCTTCGACCCCGACGACGACTTCGAGCCCGAGCTCGACCCGGAACCCGAGCGGGACCGGCGACGGCATGAACCGCCGCACCAGTCACATCAGGCGCACTCGTCCCAACGGGACGAATCGGTACGAGTGGTACAGCCCGCGGCGCCGCGCGACCCGGTGCCGCATTCCGCCTCGCTCGCCGCGGAGTCCGGGCGTCCGGCGCGCATCGCCCCCGTGGCGTCCATCACACAAGAACGTCAGAGCCTGGAGAAGAACGCCCCGGTGATCATGCCCAAGGTCGTGTCGGAACGAGAGCCGTACCGGATCACCACGCTGCACCCCCGGACCTACAACGAGGCCCGTACCATCGGGGAACACTTCCGTGAGGGCACCCCGGTGATCATGAACCTGACGGAGATGGATGACACCGACGCGAAGCGACTTGTCGACTTCGCGGCCGGTTTGGTCTTCGGTCTCCACGGCAGCATCGAGCGGGTGACGCAGAAGGTGTTCCTGTTGTCGCCTGCTAACGTCGATGTCACGGCGGAGGACAAGGCCCGCATCGCAGAGGGCGGGTTCTTCAACCAGAGCTGAGACGCAGGACCGGAAACACCGCATAGGAAACAGGGGAGAGGGAAGCACGGATCATGAGCGTGGTCGGGCAGGTCTTCTACATCGCGCTGATGTGCTTCCTCATCGTGCTGATTTTCCGGTTGGTCATGGACTACGTCTTCCAGTTCGCCCGCTCATGGCAACCCGGCAAGCCGATGGTGGTCGTTCTGGAGGCCACCTACACTGTCACCGATCCACCGCTCAAGCTTCTGCGGCGGTTCATTCCGCCGCTGCGTCTCGGGGGCGTGGCGCTTGACCTGTCCTTCTTCGTATTGATGATCATCGTCTACATCCTGATCTCCGTCGTGAGCCGGCTGTGAACGATACGGTCTTGCCGAATGCCGACGACTACGTTGAGGTGAAGAGATGCCGTTGACCCCCGAGGACGTGCGGAACAAGCAGTTCACGACCGTCCGCCTCCGAGAAGGCTATGACGAGGACGAGGTCGATGCCTTCCTCGACGAGGTCGAAGCCGAACTGACTCGCCTGCTCCGCGAGAACGAGGACCTGCGCGCCAAGCTGGCCGCCGCCACGCGCGCGGCCGCTCAGAACCAGCAGCAGCAGGGTATGCGCAAACCGCCCGAGCAGCAGGACCAGCAGGGCCCGCCGCAGGGTATGCGTGGGCCCGGCGCTCCCGTGCCCGCCGGCATATCGGGTCCGCCGCAGGGAATGGGTGGCCCCATGGGTGGTCCGCCTCAGCTCCCGAGCGGTGCGCCGCAGCTGCCCGCGGGTCCCAGCGGCCAGGGCGGCCAGCAGGGCCAGGGCCCGATGGGTCAGGGTCCGATGGGCCAGGGCCCGATGGGTCAGGGTCCGATGGGCCAGGGCCCCATGGGTCAGGGTCCGATGGGCCAGGGCCCCATGGGCCAAGGTCCGATGGGCCAGGGCCCCATGGGCCAAGGTCCGATGGGTCAGGGTCCGATGGGCCAGGGTCCGATGGGCCAAATGGGTCAGGGTCCGATGGGCCAGGGCCCCGGCCAGATGCAGCAGATGCAGCAGATGGGCGGCCCGATGGGCGGGCCCATGGGTGGCCCCATGGGCGGCCACGGCCAGCAGATGCCGCAGCAGGGCCCCGGTGGCGACAGCGCCGCCCGTGTCCTCTCGCTGGCTCAGCAGACCGCCGACCAGGCGATCGCCGAGGCGCGTTCCGAGGCCAACAAGATCGTCGGTGAGGCCCGCAGCCGCGCCGAGGGTCTGGAGCGGGACGCCCGTGCCAAGGCCGACGCCCTGGAGCGGGACGCGCAGGAGAAGCACCGCGTCGCGATGGGCTCCCTGGAGTCCGCCCGCGCCACGCTGGAGCGCAAGGTCGAGGACCTGCGTGGCTTCGAGCGCGAGTACCGCACGCGTCTGAAGTCCTACCTGGAGTCGCAGCTGCGCCAGCTGGAGACGCAGGCGGACGACTCGCTCGCCCCGCCGCGCAACCCGGCCACGGCGTCCCTGCCGTCATCCTCCGCGCCCTCCATGGCCCCCGCAGGCGCCGGTGCGCCGTCCTACGGCGGCAACCCGGGCGGCATGGGCGGACCGTCGCAGGCAGGACCGTCCTACGGCGGGCAGCAGCAGATGTCGCCCGCGATGACCCAGCCGATGGCTCCGGTGCGGCCCCAGGGCCCGTCGCCGATGCAGCAGGCGCCCTCGCCGATGCGCGGGTTCCTCATCGACGAGGACGACAACTGACGGCCATGAGCACGCCTTAGGCGTCGGCAGCGTTCAGGGCGAGGCCCCCGGATTCCGGGGGCCTCGCCCTTTTGTGCGGTCCGCCAGGGGCTGGTGCGGGGTCCAGGGGACGCCTCCACGGGGCGCGTGGGGCGTTGCGCTCGGGGCGCGGGCCGCGCTCGTACGGAGTGCCTGGTTGTCGCTCGTACGGGGGGCGCGCGACGCATGTCACAGGGGCAGACGACGCCGAAGGCGTGGTCACGGCGCCGCGGGCCCGGAGTCACGGAGGGTCGCGAGGCCGAGGGTTCGGAGGGAGGGTTCGGAGTCGCGCGGGGTCCCCATGCCGAAGGCCCGGGGTCACCAGGAAATCCTGGTGGCCCCGGGCCTTCGGTGCGGGTGTGCCGTCCTCGTTACGCCTTGCGGAGGCGGAACACCAGGGACAGGCCCTCGTCGGTGAACGGCTCCCCGTAGGCGCCGTCGGCCTCTCCCTGGGCGAAGTCCGTGGCGAGGACCTCGTCGGCGATGAGACCGGCGTGCTCGCCGAGGGCCGCGATGACCGCCGGGTCCGTGGAGGTCCAGCGGAGCGCGATGCGGTCGGCGACGTCCAGGCCGCTGTTCTTGCGGGCCTCCTGGATCAGGCGGATCGCGTCACGGGCGAGGCCGGCCTGCCGCAGCTCCTCGGTGATCTCCAGGTCGAGGGCGACGGTCGCGCCGGAGTCGGAGGCCACCGACCAGCCCTCGCGCGGGGTCTCTGTGATGATGACCTCGTCCGGGGCCAGGGTCACGGTCTCGCCGCCGACCTCGACCGACGCGGTGCCCTCGCGCAGGGCGAGGGACAGGGCGGCGGCATCCGTCTCGGCGATGGCCTTCGCCACATCCTGGACGCCCTTGCCGAAGCGCTTGCCCAGAGCGCGGAAGTTCGCCTTCGCCGTGGTGTCGACCAGTGAGCCGCCGACCTCGGAGAGTGAGGCGAGCGAACTCACATTCAGCTCCTCGGTGATCTGCGCGTGCAGCTCGGGGTCGAGGGTCCCGAAGCCGGTCGCCGCGATCAGCGCGCGGGACAGCGGCTGACGGGTCTTGACGCCGGACTCCGCGCGCGTGGCCCGCCCGAGCTCGACGAGCCGGCGTACGAGCACCATCTGGCGCGACAGCTCCGGGTCGATGACGGACAGGTCCGCCTCCGGCCAGGCCGACAGATGCACGGACTCGGGGGCGTCCGGGGAGACCGGGACGACCAGGTCCTGCCAGACCCGCTCGGTGATGAACGGGGTCAGCGGGGCCATCAGCCGCGTGACCGTCTCCACGACCTCGTGCAGCGTGCGCAGCGCGGCCTTGTCGCCCTGCCAGAAGCGGCGGCGGGAGCGGCGGACGTACCAGTTCGAGAGGTCGTCGACGAACGCCGACAGGAGCTTTCCGGCACGCTGGGTGTCGTACGCCTCCAGAGCCTGCGTCACCTGGTCGGTGAGCGCGTGGAGTTCGGAGAGGAGCCAGCGGTCCAGGACCGGGCGGTCGGCCGGGGCCGGATCGGCCTCGCTGGGCGCCCAGTTGGTGGTGCGGGCGTACAGAGCCTGGAAGGCGACGGTGTTCCAGTAGGTGAGGAGCGTCTTGCGGACGACCTCCTGGATGGTGCCGTGGCCCACGCGCCTGGCCGCCCACGGGGAGCCGCCGGCCGCCATGAACCAGCGCACCGCGTCGGCGCCGTGCTGGTCCATCAGCGGGATCGGCTGGAGGATGTTGCCCAGGTGCTTGGACATCTTGCGGCCGTCCTCGGCGAGGATGTGGCCGAGGCACACGACGTTCTCGTACGAGGACTTGTCGAAGACCAGGGTGCCGACGGCCATCAGCGTGTAGAACCAGCCGCGGGTCTGGTCGATGGCCTCGGAGATGAACTGCGCCGGGTAGCGGCTCTCGAAGATCTCCTTGTTCTTGTACGGGTAGCCCCACTGCGCGAACGGCATCGAACCCGAGTCGTACCAGGCGTCGATGACCTCCGGGACGCGGGTCGCCGTCAGGCCGCAGCCGTCCTGCGGGCACGGGAACGTCACCGCGTCGATGTACGGGCGGTGCGGGTCCAGCTCCGACTGGTCGGTGCCGGTCAGCTCGGACAGTTCCGCGCGCGAGCCGACACAGGTGAGGTGGCCCTCTTCGCAGGTCCAGAGCGGGAGCGGGGTGCCCCAGTAACGGCTGCGCGAGAGCGCCCAGTCGATGTTGTTGTTCAGCCAGTCGCCGAAGCGGCCGTGCTTGACCGACTCCGGGAACCAGTTGGTCTCCTCGTTCTCCTGGAGGAGGCGGTCCTTGACGGCCGTGGTGCGGATGTACCAGGACGGCTGCGCGTAGTACAGGAGCGCGGTGTGGCAGCGCCAGCAGTGCGGGTAACTGTGCTCGTACGGCACGTGCTTGAAGAGCAGGCCGCGGCTCTGGAGGTCCTCGGTGAGCTTTTCGTCCGCCTTCTTGAAGAAGATGCCGCCCACGAGCGGGACGTCCTCCTGGAAGGTGCCGTCGGTGCGGACCGGGTTCACGACCGGGAGGCCGTACGCGCGGCAGACCTTGAGGTCGTCCTCACCGAAGGCGGGGGACTGGTGGACCAGACCCGTACCGTCCTCGGTCGTCACGTACTCGGCGTTGACCACGAAATGGGCGGGCTCGGGGAACTCGACGAGCTCGAACGGACGTTGATACGTCCAGCGCTCCATCTCGGCACCCGTGAAGGACTCGCCCGTGGTCTCCCAGCCCTCGCCGAGCGCCTTCTCGACGAGCGGCTGCGCGACGACGAGCTGCTCCTCGCCGTTCGTCACGACGACGTAGGTGACGCCCGGGTGCGCGGCGACCGCGGTGTTGGAGACCAGCGTCCACGGCGTGGTCGTCCACACCAGGAGCGCGGCACGGCCGGCCAGCGGACCGGAGGTGAGCGGGAAACGGACGTACACGGAGGGGTCGACGATGGTCTCGTAGCCCTGGGCCAGCTCGTGGTCCGACAGGCCCGTCTCGTCGCGCGGACACCAGGGCGCCACGCGGTAGTCCTGGACCAGCAGGCCCTTGTTGAAGATCTCCTTGAGCGACCACCACACGGACTCGATGTACTCGGGGTCCATGGTCCGGTAGGCGTCGTCGAGGTCGACCCAGTAGCCCATGCGGTTCGTCAGCTCGGTGAACGCGTCGGTGTGGCGGGTCACGGACTGGCGGCACCGGTCGTTGAACTCGGCGATGCCGTACGCCTCGATGTCCTGCTTGCCGGTGAAGCCGAGCTCCTTCTCGACCGCGAGTTCCACCGGGAGGCCGTGGCAGTCCCAGCCGGCCTTGCGGGCCACGTGGTAGCCGCGCATGGTGCGGAAGCGCGGGAAGACGTCCTTGAAGACGCGCGCTTCGATGTGGTGGGCGCCCGGCATGCCGTTCGCGGTGGGCGGACCTTCGTAGAACACCCACTCCGGCCGGCCCTCGGACTGCTCAAGGCTCTTGGCGAAGATCTTCTGCTCGCGCCAGAAGTCGAGCACGGCGTGCTCGAGGGCGGGCAGGTCGACCTGGGCGGGCACCTGGCGGTACGTCGGCGCTGTCATCGGCGAGCTTCCTCCAACGGACTTTCTGCCTTCCGTCGGAGGGACGAGAGCCGTGTTGCTACGGACGCCGTGTGCGGCGCGCTCCCGCGGTACCACCCTCCTTGGCTCCCCGATGCGCCGTTCGCATCAGTGAGCCCCCTCATTGGGGTCGCGATGCCGGGTCTACTGGCCCCAGAGGGGTGTTCTGCCGACGGCTCCGGGGTGATCTTCGCGTCGCGCTCGCCCCCGGGCTTCCACCGTCCCCGGGTCGCTCCTGGCCGCGTACGCCGCTACTCGTCCCCATCCACGCTTCTCGCTCCGCCCAGTGTACGGCGCCCCGGGGACAGCGGCCGACCGGTTTTCCCGGGCATCGCCGTGGCATGCGCGGTGACCCGAATGGCGAGGCGCGCGCGTCCGGATCCTGGGACCCCGGGCCCGGCGGATTACCCGGCGGGGAGCTGGGCACAACGCATGCAGACTCGCCGCGCGGGGCTCGCGAGGCGGGCGAATCGTGGGCGGGTCCCGTTGCCGCGGGCCAGAAGTCGATTTATCGTCCCAGCACGATTCGCGAGCAAGATCACAATATGTGAAGGGGCCGCGGCCATGGTGGCGAAGAAGACCGCCGTACAGCAGTCGGCGTCCGGCAGATCCACGAGTGCGGCGGCCAGGAATGTGGGTGGGAAGAAGAACGCGCAGGCGGCCCCGGCGACAGCCGAGGCGAAGTCCTTGAAGACGGCTGCCACGAAATCGGCGTCCTCGAAGACCACGTCCTCGAAGGCGGCGGCCAAGAAGCCGGCCGCCGAGAAGACCACGTCCTCGAAGAAGACGGCGACAGCGGCGAGGAAGTCCGCGTCCAGGAAATCCGCGGCCAAGAAGAGCAGCGGCACGGCGAGGAAGAGCACCAGTACGGCCAAGAAGACGGCCGCTTCCGCGGCCCGGGGCGCGGCCGAGGCCGCGAAGACGACGGGAGCCACGACGGTGGTTGCGAAGAAGACCCGTGGCGCGGCCACGGTCGCCAAGAAGGCCACCGCCGTACCGAAGGCGAGGATCGCCGCGGCCGAGCCCGGCGAGCTCGCGGTGCGGCCGGGGGAGGACCCCTGGACCCCGGAGGAGGTCGGGGCGGCCCGCGCGGAACTCCAGTCGGAGGCGCTGCGGCTGCGTACCGAGATCTCGTCGTCCGAGGAGGCTCTCGCGGGCCTGATGCGGGACTCCGGCGACGGAGCGGGTGACGACCAGGCGGACACCGGTACGAAAAACATCACACGCGAGCACGAGATGGCGCTCAACTCGAACGCGCGCGAAATGCTGGAGCAGACGGAGCGCGCCCTGGACCGCCTCGACGCGGGCACCTACGGGCTCTGCGAGAACTGCGGCAACCCCATCGGCAAGGCCCGCATGCAGGCCTTCCCGCGCGCCACCCTGTGCGTCGAGTGCAAGCAGAAGGAGGAACGCAGGCACTGAACCCCGGGCGCCGCGCGGGAGCGCCACCACCTCGCGGTCATTGAGAGCTCCTGAGCATGTGGGCCCAGGAGCGTGTGCCGTACCCTCGTCCTCAGTCAGGAACCTAGGTCGAGGGACTCACTCACGTGGCAGAGGCGGAGCGCATCATCGGTACGCCGGACATTCCAGGGGCGGCGGGGGCCGAGCCGGAGCAGTCCGACGGGAACGCGGCGTCCGGCGACCGGTCCGGCGCCGCCGCGCCGGCCCCGGCCGAGCGTCCCAGGGGCAAGCGCAGGATCGCCGTGCTCTTCACGGTGGCCGTGCTGGCGTACGCCCTCGATCTCGTCAGCAAGATGATCGTGGTGGCGAAGCTGGAGCACCACGACTCGATCGAGATCATCGGGGACTGGCTGAGGTTCGAGGCGATCCGCAACGCGGGCGCCGCCTTCGGCTTCGGTCAGGCGTTCACGATCATCTTCACGGTGATCGCGGCGGCGGTGATCGTCGTCATCGCCCGGCTCGCCCGCAAGCTCTACAGCGTGCCGTGGGCCATCGCCCTGGGCCTGCTGCTGGGCGGCGCGCTCGGCAACCTGACCGACCGGGTCTTCCGCTCGCCCGGCGTCTTCGAGGGAGCGGTCGTCGACTTCATCGCGCCCAAGCACTTCGCCGTCTTCAACCTCGCCGACTCGGCGATCGTCTGCGGCGGCATCCTGATCGTGCTGCTGTCCTTCCGGGGCCTCGACCCGGACGGCACGGTCCACAAGGACTGAGACATGGTCCACAAGGACTGAGCCACGGTCCACAAGGGCTGAGGTTGGGCCGTAGGGCAGGCCTTCGGACCGGCGCCCGCGGCCCGTGTACGGGGCCGCCGGGCGGGTCTCCTCGGGCACGGGCGTTCGGTCCGTGGTCCGGTGGTGTCCGAGCCGTCCGGCATACTCGACGGGTGAGCACCGTTCCCGAGATCCGCACCCTGCCCGTGCCCGACGGCCTGGAGGGCGAGCGTGTCGACGCCGCCATCTCCCGCATGCTGGGCTTCTCCCGTACCAAGGCCGCAGAGCTTGCCGCGGCGGGGAAGGTCACGGTCGACGGCTCGGTGGTCGGCAAGTCCGAGCGGGTGCACGGCGGCGCCTGGCTCGAAGTCGAGATGCCCGGGGCCCCCGTGCCCGTACAGATCGTCGCCGAGCCCGTCGAGGGCATGGAGATCATCCACGACGACGACGACGTGCTCGTGATCGTCAAGCCCGTCGGCGTGGCCGCGCACCCCAGCCCCGGCTGGTCGGGACCGACCGTCATCGGCGGTCTCGCGGCCGCCGGCTACCGCATCTCGACCTCCGGCGCCGCGGAGCGCCAGGGCATCGTGCACCGTCTCGACGTGGGCACCTCGGGCCTGATGACCGTCGCCAAGTCGGAGTACGCGTACACGTCGCTCAAGCGCCAGTTCAAGGAGCGCACGGTCGACAAGCGCTACCACGCGCTCGTGCAGGGCCACCCGGACCCGACCAGCGGCACCATCGACGCGCCCATCGGACGCCACCCGAACCACGACTACAAGTGGGCGGTCACGGCCGAGGGCAAGCCCTCGGTCACCCACTACGACCTGGTCGAGGCGTTCCGTGCCGCCTCCCTGCTCGACATCAAGCTGGAGACCGGGCGCACCCACCAGATCCGTGTCCACATGGCCGCCCACCGTCACCCCTGCGTCGGCGACCTGACCTACGGCGCGGACCCCACGCTCGCCAAGCGCCTCGGCCTCACCCGCCAGTGGCTGCACGCGGTGCGGCTCGGCTTCGAGCACCCCGGGGACGGGCGCTGGGTGGAGTTCGAGAGCGACTACCCCGAGGACCTTCAGCAGGCGCTCGACAGGGTGCGTGAGGAGAGCAACGCGTGAGCGGCGGTTCGGACGGGGCGGCGGGAGTCTCCCCGGCGGTGCGGGGCTGGACGTACGAGGTGCGGGTCGCCGAGGACGTCACCGACCGTGAGGCATGCTTCGCGGTGCGCAAGGACGTCTTCGTCGGTGAGCAGGGCGTCCCGGAGGACATCGAGTACGACGCGTACGACCCCGGTGCCCTGCACGTGCTGGCGGTCCGCGAGGACGGCGTACCGCTCGGCACCGGGCGTCTCCTGGAGGGTGAGGCGGCCGCGGCGAAAGTCGGCGGCGATCTGACCGTGGGCTCGCTCGGGCGGCTCGCCGTGACGCGTGAGGCGCGCGGGCTCGGCGTCGGCGCCGCGCTCGTCCTGGCCATCGAGGTCGCGGCACGCGCGCGTGGCCTGGCCGCCGTGGACCTGCACGCGCAGACCCACGCGCTGGGGTTCTACGAGCGGCTCGGGTACCTGGCGTACGGCCCGGAGTTCGCGGACGCCGGAATGCCGCACCGCGCGATGCGCAAGGCCCTGTGAGCGGGGATTGTCGTAGGGCCGTGGCACGCTTGAGGTCTGGTTCGCCCTTGATCGTCTAGACCCCGCCGGAGCGCTGACCGTGGATCAGTTGGCCCTGCTGTTCGTGCTGTTGCTCGGGGCCGTGATCAGTGTCCCGGTGGGAGAGCGGTTCGGGCTTCCCGCGCCGGTCCTGATGACCTTGCTCGGCATAGTGCTGGCCGTGCTGGACTTCGTCCCGAACGTGGACATCCCGCCGGAGTTCATCCTGCCCGCGCTGCTGCCGCCGCTGCTGTACGCCGCGGTGCGGCGCACCTCGTGGAGACAGTTCACCGCGAACAAGCGTCCCATCTTCCTCCTCGCCGTGGCGCTGGTGTTCGTCACCACGCTGGCCGTGGCTGCCGTCGCGAGCTCGATCGTGCCGGGCCTGCCGCTCGCCGCCGCCTTCGCGCTCGGCGCGCTGGTGGCGCCCCCCGACCCGGTCGCGGCGACCGCCGTCGCGGGACAGCTCGGGCTGCCGCGCCGGCTGGTGTCGATCCTGGAGGGGGAGGGGCTCTTCAACGACGTGACGGCCATCGTGCTGTACCACGTCGCGATCGCCGCCGCGGTCAGCGGGAGCTTCTCGCCGTGGCGGGCCGGACTCGACCTCGTTCTCTCCGCCGTCGTCGCGCTCGTCATGGGAGTCGCCCTCGGGTGGGCGGCGAACAAGCTGATGACGATCGTCGGCGACGCCACCCTCCAGATCGGGCTGACCCTGCTGGTGCCGTACGCCGCGTACGTGCTGGCCGAGGAACTGCACGGGTCCGGGGTGCTCGCCGTGCTCACCACCGCCCTGTTCCTCGCGGAGTACGCCACCGACGCCGACGACGTCATGACCCGGCTCGCCGGGTCGACCGTCTGGGACGTGGTGGACACGCTCGTCACCGGCGTCGCCTTCGGGCTCATCGGACTCGAACTCCACAACGCGATCCGTACGGCGGCGGGGCGGTGGGGCGAGATGCTCGGCTGGGCCGCCACGATCGTGGTCGTGGTCGTGCTCGTACGCCTGGCGTGGCTGCTGCCCGCGACCTGGCTGACCAAGCGGCTGCATGCCAAGCGGGACTACGACGAGGAGATCCCGACGTCGTGGCGGGAGACCGTGGTCATGTGGTGGGCCGGGATGCGCGGGGTCGCCTCCGTGGCCCTGGCGCTCGCGATTCCGCTGAAGATGGACGACGGGTCGCCGTTCCCCGACCGGGACGAGATCGTGTTCATCGCGTTCGGGGTGATCATGGCGACCCTGGTGATCCAGGGGCTCACCCTGCCGTGGCTGGTCAGAAAACTCGGGGTGCGGGCCGACGAGGACGTCGAGAAGGCCTTCGAGAAGGAGCTCGCCGTACGGGCGGCCAAGGCCGCGAAGCGGCGGCTGCGGGAGATCGAGGAGGTGGAGGAGCTGCCGGAGGAGGTCTCTGAGCAACTGCTGCGCCGGGCCTTCGAGATCGGCGTGCGGATCAGCCCCGACATGGGGGACGAGGAGCGGCGCGACGCGCATCAGCAGCGGGTCCGGCGTATGAAGCGGATGCGGCGGATCCAGGGGGAGATGATGAGCGCGGCCCGGCACGAGGTGCTGTCCGCGCGGAGCGAGCCCGGGGCCGACCCGGAGATCGTCGACCGGGTTCTCAGACACCTCGACGTCCGCAGCCTCCGCTGACGCCTGCCGGCGGTTCACCCGCGCGCCCTGCCGCCCGGACGGCCATGCCCGGGGACCTGCCGTACCCGGCGGACCCGGCACGCCCGGCAGGGGCAGACCCGGCATGTACCGGCAGACGGCGCCGCCCTCGGGGGCCGGGAGGCGGCCCTGCCAGGCCTGGCAGGGGCGCCCCGTCCGGCAGTCCGGCCGATCCGGCATGCCCGGCGGATCCCGCCCGCCCGGCCCGGGCAGCAGGCCAGGCGGCTCCGGCACGTCGGGGAGACGGTCGCCCGGCAGGGGCGCCACGCCTGGCAGGTCGGCCGGTCCGGTCCTGCCGGTCGCCTCCCACCGCAGCTCCGGCAGGTCGCCGGGTTCCAGGGCCCGGTCCCGGGGGGTGGTCCTCAGCCGCGGCCGGGGCCGGTGCGGGGTGGTTCGTGGGCATGGCGGCCGTGGTTCGGGCGGGCTGCCACCGCGTCCGGCTCCGGGCGGCCCGTGCGCGGGCTCTGCCCGGGGGGCAGCACGGCCTCGGCGGTGTTGACGCGGGGGAGCGCGTACGGGTGCTGTTCGGTCAGCCAGCGGATCAGCTGCTCGCGGACCGTGACCCGCACCGTCCAGATGTCGTCCGCGTCCTTCGCGGTGACCAGGGCGCGCACCTGCATGGTGTTGGGCGTCGAATCGGTGACGGCGAGGCCGTAGTCGCGGCCGTCCCAGGCCGGGCACTCGCGCAGGATGTCGCGCAGTTTCCCGCGCATCGCCTCCACCGGAGCGGAGTGGTCGAGGTGCAGGAAGACGATGCCGGTCATCTGGGGGGTGCCGCGCGACCAGTTCTCGAACGGCTTGGACGTGAAGTACGAGACCGGCATGGTGATCCGGCGCTCGTCCCACGTCCGTACCGTCAGGAACGTCAGGGTGATCTCCTCGACCGTGCCCCACTCGCCGTCCACCACCACCGTGTCGCCGAGCCGCACCATGTCGCCGAAGGCGATCTGCAGTCCGGCGAAGAGGTTCGCGAGCGTGGACTGGGCGGCGACACCGGCGACGATGCCGAGGATTCCGGCCGAGGCCAGCAGTGAGGCCCCGGCCGCGCGCATCGCCGGGAAGGTGAGCAGCATCGCGGCGACAGCGACGACGCCGACGACCGCGGTGACCACCCGTTGGATCAGCGCGACCTGGGTGCGGACCCGGCGGACCCGCGCCGGATCGCGGTGCGCGTTCGCGTAGCGCGTGTACGAGGTCTCGACGACCGCCGTCGCGATGCTCACCACCAGCCAGGCGGCGGCGCCGATGAGGAGCAGGGTCAGGGTCCGGCCGATGCCGATCCGGTGCTCCACCAGCAGCTTCGCCTGGTCGTACGAGCCTCTGAGCAGAGCCGCGAACAGGACCAGCTGGAAGGGGATACGGCCACGGCGGAGCAGACCCCACAGGGAGGTCTCGCTGTGCCGGTCGTCCGCCCGCCGCAACAGGCGGTCCACGGACCACCCGATGAGCAGCGTGAGCACGACCGAGCCGCCGACGACGATCACCGGGCGCAGTACGTTCTCCATGCCTGAGAACGTAACCGGCCACCGGCGTCATGAACATGTGTTCTCCGGGCGGAACGGGGTATCCCCGCGTCCCGGAAGGGGTACCCCCGCGACCCGGCACTGGCTACCCCGCGCCACCCGGTACGGGGTTACGGGCGCCAGGCGCTGTCAGTGCAGGCTGGCACCATGGGGTCCATGAACATCATGCTCTTTCACTCGACCTACGGTCACCGGCCGGCGGTGCGCGCGGCGGCGGACCGGCTGCGGGCCGCGGGACACGAGGTGTGGACGCCCGACCTCTTCGAGGGGCGCACCTTCGAGACCGTCGAGGAGGGCATGGCCTTCAGCGACGAGATCGGCAAGGACGAGCTGCTCAAGCGGGCGGTCCTGGCCGCCGCTCCCCACTCCGAGCGCGGCCTGGTCTACGCGGGCTTCTCCCTCGGCGCCTCCATCGGCCAGACCCTGGCCCTCGGCGACGAGAAGGCCCGCGGCCTGCTCCTGCTGCACGGCACGTCGGACATCGCCGAGAGCGCGTCGGTGGACGAACTGCCGGTCCAGCTGCATGTCGCCGAGCCCGACCAGTTCGAGACGGACGACTGGCTGAGCGCCTGGTATCTCCAGATGCAGAGAACCGGAGCCGACGTGGAGATCTACCGCTACGCGGGCGCCGGGCACCTCTACACCGACCCCGACCTGCCCGACTACGACGCCGAGGCGGCCGAGGCCACCTGGAAGGTGGCGCTCGGCTTCCTCGACACTCTCTAGCCGGAGCCCTGGGCGGGCCCGCCCGGTCGACGGACGGGCCCCGGGGCCATGGGTACCTACACCGGGTCGTACGTCCGCTCCACCTTCTGCGTGCCGCTGCGCGTGCGGTACGAACGGGCCCAGGACGAGGTCGCGCCGGGGTCCGTGCGGTCGGAGAGCACGTAGTAGTCCATCTGCGCGCGGTCGGCGGTGATGTCCAGGACGCCGTAGCCGTGGCGGTCGGTGTCGACCCAGTGGACATGACGGTTGGCCGCGCGGATGACCGGGGAGGCGATGGCCGAGACGACGCCCTCGGGGACCTTGGCGATGTCGTCGAGGTTGTCGGACGTGACCGAGGTGACCACGAACTCCGTGGCGGCGGAGGCGGACAGCGGGTACGTACCGGCGTCCACCGGAACGTCGTTGGCCCAGGCCATGTGGATGTCACCGGTCAGGAAGACCGTGTTGCGGATGGCGTTGGAGCGCAGGTGCGCGAGCAGTTCGCGGCGGTCGTCCGTGTAGCCGTCCCACTGGTCGGTGTTGAGGGCGACGCCCTCCTGCGGGAGACCGAGCAGCTTGGCGAGCGGCTTGAGCAGGTCGGCGGAGAGGGAGCCCACCGCGAACGGCGAGATCATCACCGAGTTGCCGACCAGACGCCAGGTGGTGTCCGAGGACTTGAGACCGGACTTCAGCCAGTCGAGCTGGGCGCGGCCGGTGATCGTACGGTCCGGGTCGTCGACCGAGCCGCTGGCGGTGGACGCCTGCTGCGACCTGAAGGAGCGCAGGTCGAGCAGCGCGAGGTCGGCGAGCTTGCCGAAGCGCAGCCTGCGGTAGGTGGTGCCGGCGATGGCCGGGCGGACCGGCATCCACTCGAAGTAGGCCTGCTTCGCGGCGGCCTGACGGTCCGACCAGGCGCCCTCGGCGCCCTCGGTGTGGTTGACCGCGCCGCCCGACCAGGAGTTGTCCGCGAACTCGTGGTCGTCCCAGATCGCGACGACCGGCGCCTTGTGGTGCAGGGCCTGAAGGTCCGGGTCGGTCTTGTAACGGCCGTGCCGGGTGCGGTAGTCGGCGAGGGTGAGGATCTCGCCCGCGGGGGAGTGCGGCCGTACGACCGTGCCGCGGGTCCCGTACTCGCCGGACTTGTACTCGTAGATGTAGTCGCCGAGGTGCAGCCAGGCGTCCAGGTCGTTGCGGGCCGCGAGGTGACGGTACGCGGAGAAGTAGCCGGCCTCCCAGTTGGCGCAGGAGACCACTCCGAAGCGCAGGCCGACCACGGAGGCGTCGGCGGCCGGGGTGGTGCGGGTGCGAGCGACGGGCGAGTCGGTGCCGCCGGCGGAGAAGCGGAACCAGTAGTCGGTGGCGGGCTGCAGACCGCGGATGTCCGCCTTGACGGTGTGGTCGGAGGCGGCCGTCGCGACGGTGGACCCCTTGGCGACGATCGTGGTGAACGTCTTGTCCCTCGCGACGGTCCAGCTCACCTCGGTGTCCGGGCCGAGTCCGGAGCCCGGTATGGCCTGGGAGCCGGGCGTCACCCGGGTCCACAGCAGGATGCCGTCGGGCAGCGGGTCGCCGGAGGCGACGCCGTGCAGGAAGGCGGGCGCCTCGGCGGCGCGGGCGGGCAGGGCGGCCGCGAGCGGGGCGGCGAGGACGGCGGTGGCGGCCGCGGCCTTGACGACCGTACGGCGGCGCGGGGCGCGGGAGTTGAGGGCTTCCGCGAAGTCGGATGATCTCTGTCGACTGGTCACGGGCGATGAGGTTACCGAGCGGTACATGCCAAGAGCGGGCGAACTGGAAAAGTTCGCCCGCTCTTCGGCTTTTCGCCGCTCAGGTCACTCGGCCCACACAGGCCACTCAGGCCACCCGGCCTGTCGCGCCGGACGGTTCGGGGCCCGCCGCGGCGCCCAGCCGGACCTTGACGGCCGCGCCGGTCAGGCCTTGAGGGCCGCGTCGATCGCTGTGGTGAAGTCGGCGACCGTCATCGGCGCGTTGCCGTCCGCGCCGGTGAGCTTCTTGCCGTTCATCACCAGGCTCGGCGTGCCGGTGACGCCGTCCTTGTTGTTGTCCCACGTCTTGGACATCGCCAGTGCCCAGGCGTCGTAGGTGCCCTTCTTGACCGCGTCCTGGAACGTGGTGTTGGCCTTCAGCGCGGGGACGGTGTTCGCGACCTTGATGAGGTAGGCGTCGTCCTTGAACTTGTCCGTCGTCTCGTCCGGGTGCCACTTCGCCGAGTACAGCGCGGTCTTGTACTCGAGGAACGCCTCCGGGCTGACGTTCAGCGCGGCGCCCATCGCGCTCATCGCGTTCTTGGAGCCCTCGCCGCGCGAGCCGATCTGGCCCTTGCCCAGCGAGTCGCCGTCGAGGAACGTGCCACCGATGTACTGGATCTTGAACTTGCCGTCGTCGAGGTCCTTCTTGACGGTCGAGCCGACGACCTGCTCGAAGCTGGCGCAGACGGGGCAGCGCGGGTCCTCGTACAGCTTCAGGGTCTTCTTCGCGGTGCTCTTGCCGAAGACCAAGGTCGTGCCGTCGGTGCCGGTCGAGTTGGCCGGCGCCACGACCTTGGCGTCCTTCAGACCCTCCCAGTAACTGGGCTTGTTGTTCTGCACGACCGCGTAGCCGATGCCGCCCGCTATCGCGAGGACCGCGACCAGGGAACCGGCCACGATCGCCTGGCGCTTGATCTTGTCGCGCTTGGCCTGGCGCTCGCGCTCGATGCGCAGCCTCTCGCGCGCCGCGGTCTTCGACGCCTGGCTGTTCCGCTTGCTCATAGTGGTGATCTCCATCAGGGACGCGCACACGTGGTACGCGGAATACGTAAGGGGGACTGCTGGTGCTCAGGGCTGTACTCGGGAACGTTCGTTCAGACGCCGTCGCCCGGAAGCGGTGGCGGGTGACCGTGGCCCGGGGCGGTCGCTCAGAGGGCGTGGCTCAGGAGCCGTCGCTCAGGCGAGAACGGCCGGGCGGGGCGGTCCGCGCCGGCCCAGGGAGTGCACGAACAAGCGGGTACGGGCGGCGGTCGACCGGCGCGCGGTGCGCGGCAGCGGACGAGCCGGGGCGAGCCGTACGGTCACCGCGGCGACCGCCAGCAGCAGCGGCCGGAAGGTCGAGGCGGCCACCGCGCGCAGCAACTGGGCCAAGGCGCGCTCGCCGCGGCGCAGCCAGGCGGCCGCGAGCAGACCGACGGTGAGATGCACGCCGAGCAGCAGCCACGCGGCGGCCGGGTCGGCGTGCGCGAGCAGGGCGGCGGCACGGTCGGGGGCGCCGCCGGTCACCTGGGACAGCGGGGTGCCCACGTTGCCGCCGGCGCACAGCACGTCGATGCCGACCGAGCGCAGCGGACCCGCGACCGGACCGCCCGCCCTGCCGTAACAGACGTGCTGGCCCGTGGTGAACACGGTGTCGGCGGCCAGTTCCAGCGGGACGAGCAGGGCGGCGATCCGGCCGAAGCCGCGCTCGCGGCCCGCGAGCGCGAAGGACAGGGCGAAGACGGCGGTGGTGATCGCGGCCAGGGTGGACAGCGGCAGCGGCATCCGGGACAGCATGACGTGCGACGCGGCGGAGAGCGTCACGACGACAGCCGTGAACACTGCCGCGCGCGCGGCTCTGAGCTGGGTCCCGGATATGTCCATAGCGGAGGCGAGTCTCCCACGCGCTCCCGTAAGCGTCCCCTAAAGGGTTCCTGTGCGTTACGGGAGCGTTGTGAGACGACCGGTCGCGTGGATCACAGCCCCGCGACCGGTCGGGTGGCCTACAGTCCCGGGATCCGTCCGTTGCGGAACAGGTCCACGAAGATCTGGTGGTCGCCGCGCGCGCGGGTGCCGTAGCTGTGGGCGAAGTCCACCAGGAGGTCGGCGAAGCCGTCCTCGTCGGCCGCGATGGCCGCGTCGATGGCCCGCTCCGTGGAGAACGGCACCAGCTCCGAGTGGCCGCTCTCGTCGTCCGCCGCCGCGTGCATCGTGGCGGTGGACCGGCCGAGGTCCGCTACGACCGAGGCGATCTCCTCGGGGTCGTCGATGTCGCCCCAGTCCAGGTCCACCGCGTACGGCGAGACCTCGGCGACCAGTTGGCCCGCGCCGTCCAGCTCGGTCCAGCCCAGCCACGGGTCGGCGTGCGCCTGCAGGGCGCGCTGCGAGATCACCGTGCGGTGGCCCTCGTGCTGGAAGTAGTCGCGGATCGAGGAGTCCGTGATGTGCCGGGAGACGGCCGGGGTCTGGGCCTGCTTGATGTAGATCACCACATCGTTCTCCAGGGCGTCGCTGTTGCCCTCCAGAAGGATGTTGTACGACGGCAGGCCGGCCGAGCCGATGCCGATGCCGCGGCGGCCCACGACGTCCTTCACCCGGTACGAGTCCGGGCGGGTCAGCGAGGACTCCGGGAGCGTCTCCAGATAGCCGTCGAAGGCCGCGAGGACCTTGTAGCGGGTGGCGGCGTCCAGCTCGATGGAGCCGCCGCCCGGCGCGAAGCGGCGCTCGAAGTCGCGGATCTCGGTCATCGAGTCGAGCAGCCCGAAGCGGGTCAGCGAGCGGGCGTCGCGCAGCGCGTCCAGGAGCGGGCCCTCGGCGGTGTCCAGCGTGAAGGGCGGCACCTCGTCGCTCTTGGCGCCGGTGGCGAGGGCGTGGATGCGCTCGCGGTAGGCGGCCGCGTACACCCGCACCAGTTCGGTGATCTGCTCGTCACTGAGCGCCTTCGCGTAGCCGATGAGGGCGACGGAGGCGGCGAAGCGCTTGAGGTCCCATGTGAACGGGCCGACGTAGGCCTCGTCGAAGTCGTTCACGTTGAAGATCAGGCGGCCCTGGGCGTCCATGTACGTGCCGAAGTTTTCGGCGTGCAGGTCGCCGTGGATCCACACGCGCGAGGTGCGCTCGTCCAGGTACGGGCCGCCCCGGCGGTCCTGGTCGAGGTCGTGGTAGAAGAGCGCCGCGGTGCCGCGGTAGAAGGCGAACGCGGAGGCCGCCATCTTGCGGAACTTCACGCGGAACGCGGCCGGGTCGGCGGCCAGGAGCTCGCCGAAGGCGGTGTCGAAGACGGCGAGGATCTGCTCGCCGCGTTGCTCGGCGCTGAGCTGCGGGACCGACATCGCTGGGTGCCTCCTGGTGCAGGTGGTGCGTGGCTGACAGGGCGGGCGCGCCGCCCCGGGGACAAGGGGTCCGTCCACTTCCAACGGACGAAGATACGCGGGAGTGCCCGGGTTCCGGCGACGAACGTACGCCCGGAATCCCGGCCCCGCATGAAGGTACGGGTGATCCTCCGCCGAGTGTCAGTCGCGCGTCATAGACTTCGACGCTGACCCCCCAGACTGTTCGCAGCCTGTCACCAATGGTTCTTCCTGGAGGCCGAAACCGTGTCGAAGCCGCCGTTCACGCACCTGCACGTCCACACCCAGTACTCGATGCTGGACGGTGCCGCGCGGCTCAAGGACATGTTCGACGCGTGCAACGAGATGGGCATGTCCCATATCGCGATGAGCGACCACGGCAACCTCCACGGGGCCTATGACTTCTTCCACACGGCGAAGAAGGCGGGCGTCACCCCGATCATCGGCATCGAGGCGTACGTCGCCCCGGAGTCCCGGCGCAACAAGCGCAAGATCAAGTGGGGCCAGCCGCACCAGAAGCGCGACGACGTGTCCGGTTCGGGCGGTTACACGCACAAGACGATCTGGGCGGCGAACCGGACGGGCCTGCACAACCTCTTCAAGCTCTCCTCGGACGCCTACGCCGAGGGCTGGCTCCAGAAGTGGCCCCGGATGGACAAGGAGACGATCTCCAAGTGGTCGGAGGGGCTCATCGCCTCCACCGGCTGTCCCTCCGGCGAGCTCCAGACCCGACTGCGCCTCGGCCAGTTCGACGAGGCCCTGAAGTCGGCCGCCGAGTACCAGGACATCTTCGGCAAGGACCGCTACTTCCTGGAGCTGATGGACCACGGCATCGAGATCGAGCGCCGGGTTCGCGACGGACTCCTGGAGATCGGCAAGAAGCTCGGCATCCCGCCCCTGGTGACGAACGACTCGCACTACACGTACGCGCACGAGGCGACCGCCCACGACGCGCTGCTGTGCATCCAGACCGGCAAGAACCTCTCCGACCCGGACCGCTTCCGCTTCGACGGAACCGGCTACTACCTGAAGACGACGGACGAGATGTACGCCGTCGACTCCTCGGACGCCTGGCAGGAGGGCTGCGCCAACACCCTCCTGGTGGCCGAGCAGATCGACACCACCGGCATGTTCGAGGCGAAGAACCTCATGCCGAAGTTCGACATCCCCGACGGCTTCACCGAGGTCACCTGGTTCAAGGAGGAAGTCCGGCTCGGCATGGAGCGCCGCTTCCCCGGCGGCGTCCCCGACGACCGCCAGAAGCAGGTCGAGTACGAGATGGACGTCATCATCCAGATGGGGTTCCCGGGATACTTCCTCGTCGTCGCCGACTTCATCATGTGGGCCAAGAACCAGGGCATCGCGGTCGGCCCCGGCCGTGGTTCCGCGGCCGGCTCGATCGTGGCGTACGCCATGGGCATCACCGACCTCGACCCGATCCCGCACGGTCTGATCTTCGAGCGGTTCCTCAACCCCGAGCGCGTCTCCATGCCCGACGTCGACATCGACTTCGACGAGCGCAGGCGCGTCGAGGTGATCAGGTACGTGACCGAGAAGTACGGCGCCGACAAGGTCGCCATGATCGGCACGTACGGCAAGATCAAGGCGAAGAACGCCATCAAGGACTCCGCGCGCGTGCTGGGCTACCCGTACGCGATGGGCGACCGGCTCACCAAGGCGATGCCCGCCGACGTCCTCGGCAAGGGCATCGACCTGAACGGCATCACCGACCCCTCGCACCCCCGCTACAGCGAGGCCGGCGAGATCCGCGCGATGTACGAGAACGAGCCGGACGTGAAGAAGGTCATCGACACCGCCAAGGGCGTCGAGGGCCTGGTCCGGCAGATGGGCGTCCACGCCGCCGGCGTGATCATGTCCAGCGAGCCCATCGTCGACCACGCCCCCATCTGGGTGCGGCACACCGACGGCGTGACGATCACCCAGTGGGACTACCCCCAGTGCGAGTCGCTGGGCCTGCTGAAGATGGACTTCCTGGGCCTGCGCAACCTCACGATCATGGACGACGCCATCAAGATGGTGAAGGCCAACAAGGGCGTCGACCTGGAGATGCTCGCCCTCCCGCTGGACGACCCCAAGACCTTCGAACTGCTCTGCCGCGGTGACACCCTCGGCGTCTTCCAGTTCGACGGCGGTCCGATGCGCTCGCTGCTCCGCCAGATGCAGCCCGACAACTTCGAGGACATCTCCGCCGTCTCGGCCCTGTACCGGCCGGGCCCGATGGGCATGAACTCGCACATCAACTACGCGGAGCGCAAGAACGGCCGCCAGGAGATCACGCCGATCCACCCGGAGCTGGAGAAGCCGCTCGAAGAGGTGCTGGCCGTCACCTACGGCCTGATCGTGTACCAGGAGCAGGTCCAGAAGGCCGCCCAGATCATCGCCGGGTACTCGCTCGGCGAGGCCGACATCCTGCGCCGCGTGATGGGCAAGAAGAAGCCCGACGAGCTGGCGAAGAACTTCGTCCTCTTCCAGGAGGGCGCCCGCAAGAACGAGTACAGCGACGAGGCGATCCAGGGCCTGTGGGACGTGCTGGTCCCCTTCGCCGGCTACGCCTTCAACAAGGCGCACTCCGCCGCGTACGGACTGGTCTCGTACTGGACCGGCTACCTGAAGGCGAACTACCCGGCCGAGTACATGGCCGCGCTGCTCACCTCGGTCAAGGACGACAAGGACAAGTCGGCCGTCTACCTCAACGAGTGCCGGCGCATGGGCATCAAGGTGCTGCCGCCCAATGTGAACGAGTCCGAGCAGAACTTCGCCGCCCAGGGCGACGACGTGATCCTTTTCGGCCTGTCGGCCGTCCGCAACGTCGGCACGAACGTGGTGGAGTCGATCATCCGCAGCCGCAAGGCCAAGGGGAAGTACGCCTCCTTCCCCGACTACCTCGACAAGGTCGAGGCGGTCGCCTGCAACAAGCGCACCACGGAATCGCTGATCAAGGCGGGCGCGTTCGACACGATGGGGCACACCCGCAAGGGCCTCACCGCGCAGTTCGAGCCGATGATCGACAACGTGGTGGCGGTCAAGCGCAAGGAGGCCGAGGGCCAGTTCGACCTCTTCGGCGGCATGGGGGACGAGGACACCAGCGAGCCCGGCTTCGGACTCGACGTGGAGTTCACCACCGACGAGTGGGACAAGGTCTATCTGCTCGCCCAGGAGCGGGAGATGCTCGGCCTGTACGTCTCCGACCACCCGCTCTTCGGCCTGGAGCACGTCCTGTCCGACAAGGCGGACGCGGGTATCTCCCAGCTCACCGGAGGCGAGCACGCGGACGGCGCCGTCGTCACGATCGGCGGCATCATTTCGGGCCTGCAGCGCAAGATGACCAAGCAGGGCAACGCCTGGGCGATCGCCACCGTGGAGGACCTCGCGGGCTCCATCGAGTGCATGTTCTTCCCGGCGACGTACCAGCTGGTGTCGACCCAGCTCGTCGAGGACGCGGTCGTCTTCGTCAAGGGGCGCCTCGACAAGCGCGAGGACGTGCCGCGGCTGGTCGCGATGGAACTCCAGGTCCCGGACCTGTCGAACGCGGGCACCAACGCGCCCGTGATCCTCACCATCCCGGCGCTGAAGGTCACTCCGCCCATGGTCAGCCGCCTCGGCGAGATCCTCAGCCACCACAAGGGCGAGAGCGAGGTCCGCATCAGGCTCCAGGGCCCGAGCAAGACCACGGTGCTCCGCCTCGACCGGCACCGGGTGAAGCCGGATCCCGCGCTCTTCGGTGACCTGAAGGTACTGCTCGGCCCGGCCTGCCTGGCCGGCTGACATCGGGGAGAGGCCGCGGGGCGCGACACCGGCCCGGCAGGCCGTACGGCGGGACTGACCACGCACCGAGGGGCGCATCCGGTACCGGATGCGCCCCTCGGTGCGTGCCTGGGCCTCAACAGCCCGCGCGGCGGCCTCAGTTGTGGCCGAAGCGCTTCTGATGCTTACGGGCAACATCAGCGGGGCTGCCCTGGGCCTGCGACATCGGCGACTGCTGTGCCTGCGCCGACGACCGCTGTGCCTGCTCCTGCGCACGCTCGGCCTGCGAGGAGCGGTCCTGCTGGCCGCCCTGCTTGCGATTCTTGTTCTTGGCCATGGTGATCTGCCTCCTGAGGGGGATCTAGGGGCCAGGGCCGCGACCAGATTCACATAGGCTGGCAAGTGGCGCATTTCGTAGAATTACCGTGCGTAATAAGACCTGTCGGTAGGTGTTCTTCCGATCCGCCACGCCGAAGATCGAGTTCCGGCCGTTAACCTCCGCACGGTCGGGCAGACTCCAAGGAAGCCCGAAGCAAACCTCCCGGAAAGAGGGTGGATCGCGTGGACCGCTGCATCGTCCTGGTGGACGCCGGGTATCTGCTGGGGGCCGCCGCGAGTCTCCTCGCCGGGGAGCCGTCGCGATCCCGGATCACCGTCGACCACACCGCCCTCATCCAGGGCCTGCGCGAGCGCGCCGAGTCCGACACCGAGCGGCCCCTGCTGCGCATCTACTGGTTCGACGGGGCCCCCGACCGGGTACCGCAGCCCGAGCACCGCAGGCTCCGTGTGATGCCGCGGGTGACGGTGCGCCTGGGCGCACTGACCCGCAGCGACGGGCGGTGGGCGCAGAAGGGCGTCGACGCCGCCATGCACGCCGAGCTGACCGAGCTGGCGCGCAACCGTGCCTGCTCCGACGTGGTCCTCGTGACCGGTGACGGGGATCTGCTGCCGGGCATGATGGCCGCCAAGGAGCACGGCGTCGCCGTACACCTGTGGGCGGTGCAGGCCGCGGACGGTGACTACAACCAGTCCGAGGACCTCGTGGCCGAGGCCGACGAGCGGCGGGTGCTCGACCGCGCCTGGATCACGAAGGCGGTCCGCGCCAAGGAGATCGGCGGGATCTGCGCCCCGTCGCCGGTGCCGCGTCCGGAGATCGCCGCCATCCTCTCGGCGCCGCTGCCCGAGTCGGCCCTCGCGGCGGCGGCCGAGCGCTCCGTCCGGGAGGCCGAACACCACCAGGCGGCCGAATCGCAGAACGGCACCCAGGAGCGGATGCCCGCCTCCAAGGGGGTCCCCACGCCGAAGGACCTGGCCGCGCTCCGCGGACCGGGCACCCAGCCCGCCCAGCACCCCACGAACGCGACGCTGCGCTGGTCCTCGGACAAGGGCTGGGTCGACCGGCCGGGCGGCGCCATGGAGTCACCGGAGGCGGCCGCGCTGCCCACGCTCGCCCAGCTCACCTCCGCGGAGCAGCGGTGGGCGGACCGCGAGGAGGACATCACCACCGTCGGCGGTGACCCCTACGAGGTGGGCCAGGTCTTCGCGCGCCGCTGGATGGGGCGCCTCACCGACCCGGGCCATCTGCAGAAGCTGTCGGCGATGTACCCGCGGGTTCCGCACCGGGTGGACGGCGAGCTGCTGCGCTACGCGGCGCGCTTCGGCCTGCTCGCGCACAAGGACGACCAGATCGACGAACACGACCGCTACGCGATCCGGGCCGGATTCTGGCGGGAGATCGATGTGCGCACCGCGACGGAGCACGCGCCCGTCGGGGAGTGATCCGAAGCCGTCGGCGAAGGCCCGCGGAGGCCCTCGCCCGGGGTCCGCGACCGCCCCGATCGCATAACAGGGCATCGGACCACGTACTCTCGTCCTTCGTGAGTACGCGCACGGCACAGGCGGTCCGAATGGGGCACAGGGGCGATGTCGTGTGCGCCGTGCGAGGTCTCACCAAGACCTATCCGGCGGTCCGCGGCCGTCGTGGCACCCCGGCGACACCCGAGGTCAGGGCCACCGACGGGGTACGTCTGGACATCCGGCGGGGCGAGATCTTCGGGCTGCTCGGGCCCAACGGCGCCGGCAAGTCCACCCTCGTACGCCAGCTGACCGGGCTGATGCGTCCCGACAGCGGCAGCGTCGAGATCCTCGGGCACGACATCGTTCGCCATCCCGAGCGCGCGGCCCGGATCCTGGCCTACCTCGGGCAGGAGTCCACCGCCCTGGACGAGCTGACCGTGTCCCTCGCCGCCGAGACGACCGGGCGGCTGCGCGGGCTCGACCTGCGCGCGGCGCGGGCCGAGCGGGACGCCGTCCTCGACGAACTGGGTCTGACCCCGCTCGCCTCCCGCCCCCTGAAGAAGCTCTCCGGCGGGCAGCGCAGGCTCGCCTGCCTCGCCGCCGCGCTCGTCGGGCAGCGCCCGCTGCTGGTCCTCGACGAGCCCACCACCGGCATGGACCCCGTCGCCCGGCGCGCCGTCTGGGCCGCCGTCGACCGTCGTCGCGCGGAGCACGGCGCCACGGTCCTGCTCGTCACCCACAACGTCATCGAGGCCGAGACGGTCCTCGACCGGGTCGCCGTCCTCGACGAGGGGCGGGTCATCGCCTGCGACACCCCGGCCGGGCTCAAGGAACGGGTCGCGGGCGAGGTGCGGGTCGAACTCGTCTGGCGCGAGAGCGCCCCTCTGCACGTCCCCGAGGTCGCCGCGCTGCGTGCCCGCGCCGTCGAGTCGGGCCGCCGCTGGACGCTGCGGCTCGCGCCCGAGGAGGCCCGCGCGGCCGTGGCCACGGTCACCGGTGGCGCCGCTTTTGCCGCGCTCGACGACTTCACGCTGGCCACGCCGAGCCTGGAGGACGTGTATTTGGCGCTCGGCGGCCACGCGACGCGGGGATTGGTGAAGGCGTGAGCGTCCGGGGCGTGGAATCCGTACGGGAGAGGGGCGTCGTACGTGTGCGGAACAGGACGGCTGCCGGAGTGAAGGGGAGCAGTTCGACGTGAGTGTCGTACCCGCTGGAGTCCTGCCGGGCAGCGCGCTGCCCCTGGCCGAGGACGCCGGTGCCGCCGCGGAGCTGGGGCCGCGTGCGCGGCTGTGGCCGTCGCTGGCCGCCGTGTACCGGGCGCAGCTCTCCCGGGCCCGCGTCGCGCGGATCCCGCTGTTGTTCGTGGCCACCTTCCAGTCCGTCGGCATCATGATCATGATGCGTGGGGTGGTGGACGGCGGTGCGGAGGCGCGCGCGGTGGTGGCCGGGTCGACCGTCCTGGTCGTCGCCTTCGTCGCCCTCAACCTGCTCGCGCAGTACTTCGGGCAGCTGCGGGCGAGCGGCGGGCTCGACCACTACGCGACGCTGCCGGTGCCGCCGGCGGCCGTGGTGCTCGGCGCCGCGGGCGCGTACGCGTCCTTCACCGTGCCCGGCACCCTCGTCACCGCCGTCTTCGGATCTCTGCTCTTCGGGCTGCCGCTGGCCCATCTGTGGGTGCTCGCCGCGGTCGTCCCGCTCGCGGGCGCCGCGCTCGCCGGGCTCGGGGCCGCGTTCGGGCTGCTCGCGCCGCGGCCCGAGCTCGCCACCCTGCTCGGCCAGATGGGCATGTCCGCGGCGCTGCTGCTGGGCGTGCTCCCGGCCGACCGGATGCCCACCCCGGTGCGGTACGCCCGGGATCTGCTGCCCTCGACCTACGGTGTCGAGGCATTCGCACGCACCTTCGGGGCGCATCCCGACTGGGCCGTCGTCCTCGGCGATCTGGCCGTCTGCGCCGGCGTCGGGGTGGCCTCACTGGCCCTCGCGGCCTGGGCCTACCGTCGGGCGGCCGTCCGGTGACGCGGCCGACAGCGGGGCCTGGCACGATGGCAGGGTGACCGCTCCGCTGACTCCACCTCCGCCGCCGCACGAACAGTCCCCGCAGGACCGGCAGCAACCGCACCCCGCCTGGCAGGCTCCGCCCGCTCCCGGACCCGCGGGTTACCCCGCGTATCCGGCCGCGTACGAGGTCTCCTACGGACAGGACGGACCCGGGATGAAGACCGAACTGCGGGAGGCCGCCGTGATCACGGTCGCGGTCGCCCTCGCGGGAGCTCTGCTCGGGGTGCTCTGGTCGTGGCTGGCGCCGCATGTGCCACTGATCGCGGACGCCACCGCGGTGTACCTCAAGGACACCGAGGGGGAGCAGGCGATCGGCGTCGACGGGACCTTCACCCTGCTCGCGCTGGGCTTCGGGGCGCTGAGCGCCCTGGTCGTGTTCCTCGTACGACGGCGGGGCGGTGTGCCCCTGGTGATCGCGCTCGCCCTGGGAGGCCTGCTCGGATCGCTTCTCGCCTGGCGGATCGGGGTCTGGCTCGGGCCCCCGCAGAACGTGGTCGCGCACGCCAAGGCCGTGGGCAAGGGCGTCACGTTCTCCGCGCCGCTGAAGCTCGGGGCCAAGGGCGCGCTGCTGGCGTGGCCCCTGAGCGCCCTGGTGGTCCACCTCGGCCTGATGGCCCTGTTCGGCCCCCGGGACCCCGACCCGTACGAGCAGAACCCCTACCCGGCCACACCGCCGGGACCTCCCGCCGCCTGAGCGGGCGGGGCGGGACAGGGCCGGCCGGGCGCCTCGGGAGAGGCCGCCCGGCCGGCCCTTCGGTGCGGAGCGTGGGTCAGGCCGGACGGTGGCCGTGGTTCGAGCGGCCCTTCTTGATGCGCCACTTGCGTTTCCGCGTTTTCTTCGACATGCCACTCGTGCTTAACCGAGCCCGGGACATCCGTCGAGGCCTCGTACAGGCCACGACGGGCGCGACCTGTCGCGGAGTCCCGCACGCCCGGACGGGCGCGGACGTGGAGGGGCTGGGCCCGCCGGTCGGCGCCGACGCCGTGGGGTCGTGCGGGCACGGCGGGCGTGGCCGTCGCGGAGTTCCGCCCGCCTGGACTGGCGCGGATGTGGAGGGGTTGCGCCCGCCTGTCGGCGCCGACGGTGCGGGGTTGTGTGGGCACGGCGGGCGCGGGCTTCGACGGGCCCGGACGCCGGGACGGGGGCCGGCGGCGGAGGGTTACGGCCGCCCGACGGGCGCGGACACGGCGTCCGTGAGTTTTGCCAGGTCGGTGGGGGAGAGTTCGACCTCCAGGCCGCGGCGGCCCGCCGAGACGCAGATCGTGGCGTGCCCGGAGGCCGAGGAGTCCAGCACGGTGCGCAGCTTCCTGCGCTGGCCGAGCGGCGAGATGCCACCGCGGACGTACCCCGTCGTGCGCTCGGCGGCCGCCGGGTCGGCCATCGCCGCCCGCTTGCCGCCCACCGCCGTGGCGAGGGCCTTGAGGTCCAGGGAGCCCGCCACCGGGACGACAGCGACCACGAGCGCGCCGTCCACGTCCGCCACCAGGGTCTTGAAGACCCGCTCCGGCGAGACGCCCATCGCCTCGGCCGCCTCCTCGCCGTAGGACGGATGGGCCGGGTCGTGCTCGTAGGCGTGGACGCTGTACGGGACGCCCGCCTCCGTCAGCGCCACCGTCGCCGGGGTGCCGCCGGACTGCTGCTTCTTCGCCTTCTTGGCCATCGATCTTCTCGCAAGCGTCAGTTCAGGCTCGTCGGGCCGCGCGTCAGGTCCGACGCGGGCAACGACGGCAGATTACGGATGATGGCCGTCTCCGCGCGCAGCACCTTCAGCTCCTCGCGCAGCCGGGAAGCCGTGTCGGAGGCCTGCAGCAGCCGCTGTCTGGCCGGGACGTCCAGCATCACGGCGGCCGCGACGAGATAGGAGACGACCGCCGGTTCGTCCGGCAGGTCCGCGCCGGTCGACAGTGAGCGCTCCCGCGCTCCCGCCAGCCGCTTCTGGTACTGGCGGAAGGCGCGCAGGACGCCCTCGGCGAGCGCTCCGGCCTCGTCCCCCGGGTCCTCGGGGAGTTCCTCCAGCTCGGCCGTCAGGAACGCGCCGGAGGCGTCCACCGACAGCAGCCGGACCCGTGTCGTGCCGGTCGCCAGCACCTCGAAGCTGCCGTCGGCGCGCTCACGGACGGTCGCCGCGTCAGCGATGCAGCCCACCTCGTGGAAGGCCTTGAGCGGATCGTCGCCGAAGCCGGCGGCGGGCCCGCGCTCGGGCACGGCGGTTCCGTCCGGCATGCCGGGCGCGCTGGGCGAGAGCTCATGGCCGTCGCGGACGGCGACGACGGCGAATCGGCGTGGTTCGTCCTCGGGCGTCTTGAGCAGATCGCGCATCATGGCGCGATATCGCTCCTCGAACACGTTCAGAGGAAGCACGAGCCCGGGGAACAACACCGAGTTCAGGGGGAAGAGCGGGAGCCGGACGGTGGTCACGACGCGAAAGCCTAATGGTCGACGGAGGGGACGCGTCCGCCGTGCCCACTCCATGGATGCCGATCGAGGACGGGATCGCGCAGCGGAAGCGCCGACGCGACCTCCAGGCGGACACCGTCGCGCAGCTCCAGGAACTGGTCGAGCGGGTCCTCCGAGACCCGGTCCCAGGGGAACGAGGTCACGTACGGGCCGATGAGACGCAGCTGCTCCAGGGCGTCCTGCCAGCGCTCCAGCCGGACCAGGACGTACGTCAGCAGGTTGCGCACCTCCGCGGGCCACGGATCGGAGGCCGCGTAGGCCGCGGAGACCGAGATCGCGAGGTCGGCCGCGGCGTCCAGGCGCTCGCGCGGCACCTCGGGACCGCCGCCCTCGGTCAGATAGGCGAAGGCCGCGCGCACCGGCAGCGCCTGGACCAGGGAGCCCGGCAGCGCGTCCTGCGCGGCCGGCTCGGCGAAGTCGAAGCACTCGCTGTGCGAGCCGTACCAGGCGGCCGAGAGGTACTGGAGAGCGGCCACGTGGCAGCCGTAGTGGTGCGGGGAGCGCCGGACGGCCTCCGTCCACAGCTGCTCGAACTCGGTGTGCCCGACGTTGGTGCCGCGGGCGTGGTCGAGCGCGATGCGCCACGGCACCGGATCGCGCGGATCGCCCTCGGCGGCGGACATGATCAGCGGGCCGACCTCGCGCAGCAGTTCCACCCGTGCGGGCGACTCCCAGCCGCGGCGGACGGCCAGTTCGGCCTTGACGAGCAGGGCGTCCGGGTCGTGCGGGTCGGCGGCCTGCCACTCCCTGAGCCATTCGTCGCGGGAGCGCGCGAAGGCGGCGAGGCGCACGGCGTACCGGTCGCGGTTCTCCCACTCGGCGGACTCCCGGGTGGTGGCCAACAGCTCGGCTGCGGGGACGTACTCGCCCCGGGCCGCCGCGACGAGTGCGGGGCCCAGCCGGTGGTCGGGGGCGTCGAGCAGCACCTCCTCGTCGGCCGGCAGTCCGGCGGCGAGGCGTGAGGTGTTCCGTGCCATCCGGGCCGTACGGAGGAGTGCGCGCAGCAATGCCATGGTGTCGACCATTGAAAACCGCAGGTCGGAGCCGTGCCAGAGGTATGCGGTGACGCTTTCGTAAATGCCGATTGGTTGTACGGTATCCGGTCAAGGACGAGTAAAAGGGTCGTGTGGATCCCGTGTGCGGCTCCGTCAGCCGCGGCGCAGCAGCCGTGTGGCCCCCGCGGCCACCGTCGTCGCCAGGATCCAGCCGAGGAGGATCACCACCGCGGCCAGCCACTGCCAGCCGCCCCGCAGCTGCCAGGAGCCTGCCTGTCCCAGATCGATGACCGGCAGCAGCAGATCCAGGGCGTAGAGCGAGGCGTTCCACGGGGGGTGCCCGTCGCGGTTGACCGGCTGATGGCCGGCGTGCGCGAACGCGACCGACGTCGTCGCCCACAGCACCGCCATCCACAGGGCGGCCCGGCCGGGACGGTACCCGTAGGCGACCGTCCAGTCCTGCGCGTAGCCCCAGAGCTTGGCGGCCAGCGGCAGGGTCTCGCGGCGGCGGCGCTGCTTGGCGAGCAGCACCTCGCGGGCGTCCTCGTCCTCACCTGAGTTGCGCAGCACGGCGGCGAGGCGCTCGTACGGCTCCGGGGCGTACTCGGCGGTCGACGCCGCCACCCATTCCAGACGCCGGGTCAGCGGGAAGGCCCCCTGCGGGACCAGGTTCTCGTAGGTGAAGCCGCCCATGTGCAGGCTGCCGGGCCCCGGCCAACTGGACGCCCGGTCGACCAGGTTGACGATCCGCGCGCCGGACAGCACGACCGTGCCGCGCTCGGGCCGCTCGCCGAGGAAGCGCAGCTCGGGCGTCTGGACCCGGAGCAGCGACAGCCCCTGGTCGTCGTCGAAGGTGAAGCGGGCCCGGTCGAAGTCGATGGCGTCACCGAACCGCCCGTCGTCCAGGCGGATGCCGCCCTGGCACTCGAACCGCTGCACCAGCGTGCCGCGCGCCGGTGTGGTGCCGCTGGTCATCAGCGGATTGCCGAGGCCCGCGGGGGTCATGTACAGCGTGCGGTTGACGGTCAGCTGGGGGGCGTTGAGGGCGAGCCGGGTGTACGGGTTGCTGAGCCTGCTGCCGCGCAGGCTCAGCGACACGCCGACGGTGGCGCCGCGCAGGCTCAGCTCGCCGTGCGACTCCAGCATCTCGGCCTGGAGGTCCTGCCCGACGGTCATGCCGTCGCCGGTGATCGAACGCCCGCGCCGGTCCCGGTAGACCACGGCCTGGTTGAGCAGCAGGTCCGTGCCGATGTGCGCGTCGGTCAGCCGTACCCCGTTGTGGAAGTGGCAGCGCGGCAGATGCAGATCGCCCTCGGTGTGCAGCCGGGCCGCCTCCAGCCGCGGCACCGCGCAGTTCACCAGCCGTACGGTCGTGAACCGGGACTCCGGCAGCAGGACCTCCTTCTCGAACCGGCACCCCTTCAGCTCCACGTACGGCACCACCGTGCCGCCCGCGAGGTCGAGCACATCCGTGATCCGCACTCCGGTCAGCTTCAGGGAGGCGACCCGGCCCTGGAGGGCGGGTGGCCCGTCGAGCAGCAGCCAGGCGACTATCCGGGCCCGGACACTGCGCTCGGGTCCCCACGGATGGCCGCCGTGCGGATCGTCGACGGTCGTGTCCCCGCTGCGCAGGTCGTACACGCTGCCGTTGCGGAAGGCCTGCCACATCCCGGCCTCGGTGGCGGTCAGTTCGTCCGGCAGGTCCCCGGTGCGGAGGCCGGCACCCTCGGTCACGTCACGTCCCTTCCTCCCCAGCTACTCACGGGTTTCGTACGTCCGTGCAATGCCCGCTCAGTGACGGCCCGAACGCTACTGGTGACGAGGATCTTCCGTGGAACCGAAGGTGGCTTGTATCAGCCATTGATACGGGCGTCCGACGGCTCGGCGCCGTCTGAGAGAATTGAGCCCGTGCTGCAACATTTCCGGATGGCCCGAATCGATCTGCGCGGCGACGCCCTCCCCGAAGGCCCCGCCCTGCGCGACCTGCTGCCCCGAGCCGACTTCGACGTCTCGGCCGCCCTGGAGAAGGTGCGGCCCATCTGCGAGGCCGTGCATCATCGGGGCGACGCGGCGCTGATCGACTACGCGGAGAAGTTCGACGGAGTGCGGCTGGAGTCCGTAAGGGTTCCGGCCCAGGCCATCGCCGAGGCCCTGGAGCGGCTCGACCCGGCTGTGCGCGCGGCCCTGGAGGAGTCCATCCGCCGCGCCCGTCTCGTCCACCGCGAACAGCGCCGGACGACGCACACCACCCAGGTCGTGCCCGGCGGCTCGGTCACCGAGAAGTGGGTGCCGGTCCAGCGGGTGGGGCTGTACGCGCCCGGCGGCCGGTCCGTGTACCCGTCGTCCGTGATCATGAACGCCGTCCCGGCGCAGGAGGCCGGCGTCCCGTCCATGGCGCTGGCGTCCCCGCCGCAGAAGGAGTTCGGCGGCCTTCCGCACCCCACGATCCTCGCCGCCTGCGCGCTGCTCGGCATCGACGAGGTGTACGCGGCCGGAGGCGCCCAGGCCGTCGCGATGTTCGCGTACGGCACCGAGTCCTGCGCCTCGGCCCCCATGGTCACAGGTCCGGGCAACATCTGGGTCGCCGCCGCCAAGCGCTACTTCACCGGCCGGATCGGCATCGACGCCGAGGCCGGCCCGACCGAGATCGCGGTCCTCGCCGACGACACCGCCGACCCGGTGCACGTCGCCGCCGACCTGATCAGCCAGGCCGAGCACGACCCCCTCGCCGCCGCTGTCCTGGTCACCGACTCGCCGGCCCTCGCGGACGCCGTGGAGAAGGAGCTGGAGCCGCAGGTCACGGCCACCAAGCACATCGACGACCGCATCGTCCCGGCCCTGAACGGCAGGCAGTCCGCGATCGTCCTCGTCGACGGCATCGACGAGGGCCTGCGGGTCGTCGACGCGTACGGCGCCGAGCACCTGGAGATCCAGACCGCCGACGCGGCCGCGGTCGCCGACCGGGTCAGGAACGCCGGAGCGATCTTCGTCGGCCCCTGGGCCCCGGTCTCGCTCGGCGACTACGCGGCGGGCTCCAACCACGTCCTGCCCACCGGCGGCTGCGCCTGCCACTCCTCGGGCCTGTCCGTCCAGTCCTTCCTGCGCGGCATCCACATCGTCGACTACACGCAGGACGCGCTCGCCGACGTCGCCCATCACGTGGTGACGCTGGCGGAGGCGGAGGACCTGCCCGCGCACGGCGCGGCGATCAAGGCAAGGTTCGGTTGGAAGGTACCCGAGGGCAAGTGACTGGCATCGACGATCTCCCCGTACGGGACGAACTGCGCGGCAAGACCCCTTACGGCGCACCCCAACTCGACGTCCCCGTACGCCTGAACACCAACGAGAACCCCTACCCGCTGCCCGAGCCGCTCGTCGAGCGGATCACCGAGCGGGTCCGCGAGGCCGCCCGCGGGCTCAACCGCTACCCCGACCGGGACGCGGTGGAGCTGCGCACCGAGCTGGCCGCCTATCTGACGAAGACCGGCAAGCACCCGGTCACCGCCGACAACGTCTGGGCCGCCAACGGCTCCAACGAGGTCATCCAGCAACTGCTCCAGACCTTCGGCGGACCCGGCCGCACCGCGATCGGCTTCGAGCCGTCGTACTCGATGCACGCGCTCATCGCGCGCGGCACGGGCACGGCCTGGATCTCGGGCCCCCGGGGCGAGGACTTCACCATCGACCTCGCCGCCGCCGAGCGGGCGATCGCCGAGAACCGGCCGGACGTCGTCTTCGTCACCACCCCCAACAACCCCACGGGCAACGCGGTCCCGCCCGGGACGGTCCTCGCGCTCTACGAGGCCGCGCAGGCCGCGAAGCCGTCGATGGTCGTGATCGACGAGGCGTACATCGAGTTCAGCCACGGCGACTCGCTGCTGCCGCTGCTCGAAGGACGGCCGAATCTCGTCGTCTCCCGGACGATGTCGAAGGCCTTCGGCGCGGCGGGACTGCGCCTCGGCTATCTCGCCGCCCACCCGGCGGTGGTCGACGCCGTCCAGCTCGTACGACTTCCGTACCACCTGTCGGCCATCACACAGGCGACCGCGCTGGCCGCCCTGGAACACACCGACACCCTGCTCGGCTACGTGGAGCAGCTCAAGGCCGAGCGGGACCGGCTGGTCACCGAACTGCGCGCGATGGGCTGCGAGGTGACCGAGTCGGACGCGAACTTCGTGCAGTTCGGGCGGTTCGCCGACGCCCACGCCGCCTGGCGGAAGATCCTCGACCAGGGCGTCCTGGTCCGGGACAACGGCGTACCGGGGTGGCTGCGGGTCTCCGCCGGAACCCCGAAGGAAAACGACGCGTTTCTCGACGCGGTACGTGAACTACTGGGCTCTGCGGGGGACACCCCCGCACCCCCGAAGGAGCAGAGCGCATGAACCGCGTAGGACGCGTGGAGCGGGTGACGAAGGAGACGTCGGTCCTCGTCGAGATCGATCTCGACGGCTCCGGCAAGGTCGACGTGGCCACGGGCGTCGGCTTCTACGACCACATGCTCGATCAGCTCGGCCGGCACGGTCTGTTCGACCTGACCGTGAAGACCGAGGGCGACCTGCACATCGACTCGCACCACACCATCGAGGACACCGCCCTCGCGCTGGGCGCCGCCTTCAAGCAGGCACTCGGCGACAAGGTGGGGATCTACCGCTTCGGCAACTGCACCGTCCCGCTGGACGAGTCGCTCGCCCAGGTGACCGTCGACCTGTCCGGCCGCCCCTACCTCGTGCACACCGAGCCCGAGAAGATGGCGCCGATGATCGGCGAGTACGACACGACGATGACCCGGCACATCCTGGAGTCCTTCGTCGCCCAGGCCCAGATCGCACTGCACGTGCACGTACCCTACGGACGCAACGCGCACCACATCGTGGAGTGCCAGTTCAAGGCGCTCGCCCGTGCCCTGCGTTACGCCTCCGAGCGCGACCCGCGCGCCGCCGGAATCCTCCCCTCCACGAAGGGCGCGCTGTGACAGGCCTGTCGAGCATCCTGATCGTTGTCGGCCTCTTCCTCCTCGGAGGGATCTACTCCTTCGTCAAGCAGGACATGCCGAAGAGCCTGGTGGTGCTGCTCTCGATAGGCGCCGCGATGTGTCTCGTCGCGGGCGTCATGAGGCTGGAGGTCTGGAGTTGAGCGCACCCAAGAAGGTCGTCGTCTTCGACTACGGCTTCGGAAACGTACGGTCGGCCGAGCGCGCCCTCGCCCGCACGGGCGCCGAGGTCGAGATAACACGCGACTTCGACACCGCGATGAACGCGGACGGTCTGCTGGTGCCGGGCGTCGGCGCCTTCGCCGCCTGCATGAAGGGCCTCAAGGAGGCGCGCGGCGACTGGATCATCGGCCGCCGGCTGTCCGGCGGCCGCCCCGTCATGGGCATCTGCGTCGGCATGCAGGTCCTCTTCTCGCGCGGCATCGAGCACGGCGTCGAGACCGAGGGCCTCGACGAGTGGCCGGGCACGGTCGGGCCGCTGAAGGCCGACATCGTGCCCCACATGGGCTGGAACACCGTCGAGGCCCCGGCCGGCTCGCAGGCCTTCGCGGGCCTCGACGCCGACGCGCGTTTCTACTTCGTCCACTCCTACGCCGTCCACGACTGGTCCCTCGAAGTCGGCAACCCGCTGCTGCGCGCCCCCCTGGTGACCTGGTCCACGCACGGCGAACCCTTCGTGGCGGCCGTCGAGAACGGCGCCCTGTGGGCCACCCAGTTCCACCCCGAGAAGTCCGGCGACGCCGGAGCCCAGCTCCTCACCAACTGGATCGGAACACTGTGAGCAAGCTCGAACTCCTCCCCGCCGTCGACGTCCGCGACGGCCAGGCCGTCCGTCTCGTACACGGTGAGTCCGGGACCGAGACCTCCTACGGCTCCCCCCTGGAGGCCGCCCTGGCCTGGCAGAGCGCGGGCGCCGAGTGGCTGCACCTCGTCGACCTGGACGCCGCGTTCGGCACCGGCGACAACCGGGACCTGATCTCCGAGGTCACCCGGGCGATGGACATCAAGGTCGAGCTGTCCGGCGGCATCCGCGACGACGCCTCCCTGGCGGCCGCCCTCGCGACCGGCTGCACCCGGGTCAACCTCGGCACCGCCGCCCTGGAGACCCCCGAGTGGGTCGCCAAGGTCATCGCCGAGCACGGCGACAAGATCGCGGTGGGCCTCGACGTCCGCGGCACGACCCTGCGCGGCCGCGGCTGGACCCGCGACGGCGGCGACCTCTACGAGACGCTGGAGCGCCTCAACTCCGAGGGCTGCGCCCGCTATGTGGTGACGGACATCGCCAAGGACGGCACGCTCCAGGGCCCGAACCTGGAGCTGCTGCGCACCGTGTGCGCGGCGACCGACCGCCCGGTGGTCGCCTCCGGCGGGGTGTCGTCGCTGGACGACCTGCGCGCCATCGGCGAACTCGTGCCGCTCGGCGTCGAGGGCTCCATCGTCGGCAAGGCCCTGTACGCGAAGGCGTTCACCCTCGAAGAGGCCCTGGCGGCGGTAGCCCGGTGAGCGCCGTCCGCCGCGTCGTGACCGGCGCGCCCTGGGAGGAGACCTTCGGGTACTCCCGCGCGGTGGAACTGCCGAACGGCCTGGTGCTGGTGTCCGGCTGCACCTCGGTGATCGACGGCCAGATCGCCGAGGGCGACCCGTACGAGCAGGCGCTCAACTCCTTCAACGCCGCGTTCGCCGCGCTGGAGCAGCTCGGCCTCGGCCGCGACGACGTCGTCCGTACGCGCATGTACATCACCCATGCCCGGGACGTCGAGGCAGTCGGCCGCGCCCACAAGCAGTTGTTCGACGTCGTCCGCCCCGCCGCGACGATGATCATCGTCGCGGGTCTGGTGGACTCGCGTCTGGTCGTCGAGGTCGAGGTGGAGGCGTTCCGCGCGAGCGAGAACCACACGGCGGGCGAGAGCCAGGCGGAACAGTCCGGCGAAGGCCGCACAGAGCAGGGAGAAGGGCAGTCATGACCCTGGCGGTCCGAGTGATCCCCTGCCTGGACGTGGACAACGGCCGGGTCGTCAAGGGCGTCAACTTCCAGAACCTGCGCGACGCGGGCGACCCCGTCGAGATGGCCAAGGTGTACGACGCCGAGGGCGCCGACGAGCTCACCTTCCTGGACATCACCGCGTCCTCGGGCAACCGTGAGACCACGTACGACGTGGTGCGTCGCACGGCCGAGCAGGTCTTCATCCCGCTGACGGTCGGCGGCGGTGTCCGCACCGCAGAGGACGTCGACAAGCTGCTGCGGGCCGGCGCCGACAAGGTCGGCGTCAACACGGCCGCCATCGCCCGGCCGGACCTCATCCGGGAGATCGCGGAGCGGTTCGGGCGGCAGGTCCTGGTGCTGTCGGTGGACGCGCGCAGGACCGAGGACGGTTCCTTCGAGGTGACCACCCACGGCGGCCGCAAGGGCACCGGCATCGACGCCGTCGAGTGGGCCCATCGGGCCGCCGAGCTGGGCGCGGGCGAGATCCTGCTCAACTCGATGGATGCGGACGGCACCAAGGACGGCTACGACATCGAGATGATCGAGGCCGTACGCAAGCACGTCACCGTTCCGCTGATCGCCAGCGGCGGTGCGGGCCGGCTCGACCACTTCGCGCCCGCCATCGAGGCGGGCGCCGACGCGGTGCTGGCCGCGTCCGTCTTCCACTTCGGTGACCTGCGGATCGGCGAGGTCAAGGAGACCCTGCGAGGAGCGGGGCATCCCGTCCGCTGACGATCCCGCACCACCGTTCACGGCCCGCACCGGGCAGCTTCCGCTGCCGGGTGCGGGCCGTGTTCCGTGGTGAGCCGTATCCGGGGGAAGGGGCCGTCCACCGTTGGACTTGGACGCCCGGGTTCCGTGCGGGGGCGACGGGGACGGCGGGGCGCGGTGGGCCAAGACCGGTGATTCTGCCGATGTACGGGCCGGGTCCGGGGCGGACAGTTGCCACCGCAACCACCGAGACGGACCCCCGTCGTTTCGCGGCGTGCGCCTTCAACACCCCATGCCAGGGCGGCGCTTCGACCGCGGCGCGGGTCCGTCCTCCCTCACCGAGAGGATGCACCCACCGTGCAGCACCCGAACCGCGCACTCCCCGCCGCACCCGTCGGCCCCGACCCGTCCCCCCGCCGCCCCAACAGGCTCACGAACCGGCTGGTGCGGGCCGGCCTCGCGGTGCTCCTGGCCGCCGGCGGCCTCGTCGCCGCGCAGGCCACCGGGGCGCAGGCCGTCGGAGCACCGGCCGTCTCGGCGCAGGCCGCCACGAACCCGTACGAGCGTGGCCCCGCCCCCACGAACGCCAGTATCGAGGCGGCCACCGGGTCCTACGCCGTCTCCCGGACCACCGTCTCCGCGCTGTCCGTGAGCGGCTTCGGCGGCGGCACCGTCTACTATCCGACCTCGACCAGCGACGGCACCTTCGGCGCGGTCGCCATCGCACCCGGGTACACCGCCTACCAGTCGTCCATCGCCTGGCTCGGGCCCCGGCTCGCCTCCCAGGGCTTCGTGGTGTTCACCATCGACACCCTCACCACTCTCGACCAACCCGCCAGCCGGGGACAGCAGTTGCTGGCCGCGCTCGACTACCTGACCCAGAGCAGTTCCGTGCGGAGCAGGATCGACAGCAGCCGACTCGGTGTCATGGGCCACTCGATGGGCGGCGGGGGCACGCTGGAGGCCGCGAAGAGCCGTCCCTCGCTCCAGGCGGCGATTCCGCTCACCGGCTGGAACCTGGACACCACCTGGCCGGAGATCAAGACGCCGACCCTGATCGTGGGCGCCGACGGCGACACGATCGCACCGGTGGCCACGCACTCCGAGCCCTTCTACCAGAGTCTGCCGAGCACGCTCGACAAGGCGTACCTGGAACTCAGGGGTGCCACCCACTTCACGCCCAACAGCTCGAACACGACGATCGCCAAGTACAGCATTTCGTGGCTGAAGCGGTTCATCGACAATGACACCCGCTACGAGCAGTTCCTCTGCCCGCTGCCGCAGTCCTCTACGACGATCGCCGAGTACCGGGGCAACTGCCCGCGCACCTCCTGACCCGCTCCGCACGGTCCGACCCGTGCGGGGGTGACGGCCGCCGTTTCCCGGCGGCCGTCATCTGCGTACGGGTCCGGGGACCGCGGCGCGGTGTCGGGGCGCGGTACTTGTGCGGGCGCACAAGCCTTGCCCGCCGGGCCTGGGAGCATGCCCAGCCGCTGCCCCGGAGAGGGCCTTGTCCGCCCAGGTCAGAAGGGGTTTCGGGGCTCGCGGGGACAGCCGAACGCGGGACTTCCGCCTTCGTTTACGCGGAAGTAACGTGACGGTCGTGACTGGAAACGCGACTGCGCGAAGTCCCCTCCGGACAGCCGGCCGGAGCTCGTTACCGCCGCCCGCCCGGGGTGCGTCGAACGACCCGGGCCAGAGCCGCGGCCCCGGTCGGCCGCTCGCCCCCGGGCACGAGCCGGAACCCCTCCCGGCGCCGGGTTCCACGGCGCCGCCGCCCACCGCGCCGGGCCCGGCGACAGTCCTCCGCGCCGCGGTCCGCGTCGGCGGAAACCGGCGCCGGTGGCCGGAGCGTCCGGAGCCCCGGGCCGGTCGCGGCCGTACGACCGCCGTACGCGCCGACACCCCGGCGGTATACGACCCCGGCGTGACCGGCGTGACCGGCGTGACCGAGGCGACGGGTGTGCCCGGCGTGCCGAGCGCGGCTCGCTCGACCGATGCGACCGGCGTCACCGATGCGACCGGCGTGCCCGACCTGACCAACGTGGCCGAACTGACCAACGTGGCCGGCATGCCCGGCGCGACCGGCTCGGCCGGCTTGCTCAGCTCGGCCGGCTCGGCCGGCTCGCTCAGCTCGGCCGGCTCGCTCAGCTCGGCCAGCTCGGCCACCCCGCCCAACCCGGTCACCCCGGCCGGTCCGGTCACCCCGGCCGACCCGGTCGGCGACCCGGTGTCCGTGGTCGGGGAAGCGGTTGAACCTGGTGCGCTGCCCGGCGTGGACGGCGTCGCGGGCTCGGGTTCGGGTGCCGTGGGCGGCGCTCCGGCGGGCCTGTTGCTGCTGGTGGCGGCCGAGCGGGAGCGGGACGCGAGGGCCGCCGGGGCGGACGCGGCGGTGATTCTCAGGGCGGCCGGGGCGGGGGGACTCGACGCGGGTGCCCTCGACGCCGCGGAGGCCGCGGGACTTCTCCAGCTCGCCGGAGGCCGTATCCGCCTCGTCGATCCGTGCCTGGCCCGCACCGTCTACGCGGCCGTCCCGCCCGCCCGCCGACGTGCGGCCCACCGTCTGCTGGCCGATGCCCACACCGGGGGCCCGCGTGCGTTGCCCGTTCTCTTCCACCGGGCTTCGGCGGCCACCGCTCCCGCACCCGGTCTCGGCGACGCGCTCGCCGCCGCGGCGGCGCTGCCGGACGGCGGACCGACCCACGCGGAGCGCTCGGCGGCCTGGGCACGGTCGGCCGAACTCGCCGCCGACGAGGAACCGCGCGCCGTCCGCCTGATCAACGCCGCCGATCAGGCCCGGCTGGCGGGACTGCCGCACCGCGCACGGGAGTTGCTCGCACAGGCCGGGTGCGAGGGCCCGCACGGCGCCGTGCGCGGCGTGGCCCAACTGGTGAGCGGGCAGCTCGCCCTCCAGGACAGCCCGGTCGCCGACGCCCGCGAAGCGCTGCTGCTGGCCGCCGAGTTGCTGGCCCCCGCCGACGCGGACCGCGCCCTGGCCGCCCGGCTCGCAGCCGTCGAGGCGTCCTGGGCGATGGGCGACGCGGCGGCGTGCGTGGAAGCCCTGGACCGCACCCCGGCGCGGGCGGAAGACGCTCCGGTGCGGCCGGACCACACCCTGGCGCGGGGCGAAGACGCTCAGGTGCGGCCGGACCACACTTCGGCCTGGCCGGACCACATCCCGGCGCGGCCGGACCACAACCCGGCCTGGCCGGAAGCCGACCGGCGGCTCGCGGCGTACCGGGCGGGGATGTCCGCCGTGATGCACGGCCGCCTGGACACCGGACGGCAGCCGTTGCGGGAGGTGGTGGCCGGATCGGGGGAGACCGGAATCCTCGACGGCCCGGAAGCGCTGCTGCGGGCAGGTGGCGCCGCCCTCGTCGTCGGTGACCTCACCGCCGCCTGCCGCGCCAACTCCCGTGCGCTCGCCGTCGCCAGAGCCCGGGGCCCGTACATCCTGGTCGCCCAGGCGCTGGAACGCCTGGCCTACGGAGAGCTGCGCGCGGGCCGTCATGCCCGCGCCCGGGCTCACGCCGAGGACGGCCTGCGTACGGCTCGCGGTGCCGGCCAGGACAACCTCGCGGCACACCACCACGCGATCCTCGCGCTGGTGGCGTCGGTCGAGGGCTCTTCCGAGGCCGTCGCGGAGCACGCCGACGCCGCCGAAGGCGTCGCCGCGTCACACGGTCTCGCCCAGGCGGCCACGCTGGCCCAGTGGGCGCGGGCCCGTGCCGATCTGGCCCGCGGCCGGCTCCCCGAGGCCGCCGCGCGGCTCGGACCCCTGGTCGGCGCCGGCCCGCGCCGCGGTCACTTCGCGGTACGGATGCTCGCCGTCCCCTGCTTCGTGGAAGCCGCGGCCCGCACCGGACAGACGGAGGCGGCCCGGTCCGCGGTGGCCGAGTTCGCCCACTGGGCCGCGCAGGGCGCCGATCTCCAGGCCCCCGCCCAACTGGCCCGCTGCCGTGCGCTGTTGAGCGGCCCCGAGGAATGCGAGGCGCTGTTCACCATCGCGCTCGACCGACACGACGAGGCGGCCGGGGACTTCGAACGCGGCCGCACCCAACTCCTCTACGGCGCCTGGCTGCGGCGCCGGCGCAGACCGGGCGAGGCCCGCGGCCGTCTGCGGGACGCGCTGGTGTCCTTCGAGCGGGGCGGGGCGCTCGGCTGGGCCACGCAGGCGAGGGCCGAACTGCGGGCCACCGGGGACGCCGGACCGGATGAGCCGGCGGGTCAGCTCACGCTCCTGACACCCCAGCAGCTGCGGATCGCCCGCTGTGTGGCGGAGGGGGCCACCAATCGCGAAGTGGCGCTGCGCCTGTCCGTGAGCCCCCGCACCGTGGACCACCACCTGCGCAATGTCTTCGCCACCCTGGGGGTCCGGTCCCGCGTCGAGCTCTCCCGGTTGGTGGACCGGGCCGAGAAGACCGCCGCACACCCCTAGGTACCGACCGGGCGGTATGTCATCCTGCGGGATCAGGAGGTCCGGAGCACCCGTGTGCCGCGCGTCGGCCGCCCGGGCGGTCCGGACCGAGCCGACTCCGGTGGAGGACAGCGATGCAGCACCTCGTACCCGCCCACGTCCGGTCCCAGCCCGGACCGCGGCCCCCGGTACCGGCCGCCCGCCCGGCCGTCGACGCGGAGGCCCTCTCGGTACTGCACCGCGCCGCCCGGGCGCTGATGGCGGGGCTGCCCGAACTCACCGAACGCCTGATGGACCTCCTGAGGGAGCGCGAACCCGCGTACCGCGCGGCCATGGAGGCCGACGCGGAGAGCGTGCGCGACGAGGTGCAGCGCTCGTTGCGGCTCAACGTCGGATCCCTGATCCGGCCCGGTGAACTGCGCGAGGCCGCCCACCGCTGCTCCTGGGTCATCGGCAGGGCCCGCGCCGAACGCGGTCTCCCACTGGACGCCCTGCTGCGCGCCTTCCGGCTGGGCGGCGGCATGATCTGGCAGGAGCTCGTCGACGAGACGACCCGCCGCCACCCCTCCGACGCGCGGCTGCTCGTCCATGTGGCCGCCGACGTGTGGAACTTCGTCGACGATCACTGCGCCGTCGTCGCCGACGCCTACCGCCAGACGGAGCGCGAGCTGATGTGGCGCCGGGAGAACCGGCTGCGGCTGATGACGGCCGCGCTGCTCGACGGCACCGCCCGGATCGCCGATCTGCCGGCCACCGCCGCCGCCCTCGGGCTTCCCGAGCAGGGCCGGTACGCGGTGGTGCTGGCCCGCCTCCCTGTCGGCCGGGCGTTCGCGGACGTACGGGGCCAGGTGCGCCTCTCCGGTCTGCGGGTGCTCTGGTACCGCGACCGCGACCGGGACAGCGAGGGCAGCTACGGCATCGTCCTGCTCGGCGACCACCCCTACGACGGGGAGTGGCCAGGCCGCGGCCACGAGAGCGGCCTCCCGGGCGCCGGCCCCGAGCCGACGCCCGGCCCGGTGGCCGAGGGCGGTCCGGACGCCGGAGACCGCCGAGGCGGGGAACGCCCCCGGACGCACGGGCCCGACGTGGACGCCGGGGAGATCGCCCGTCGGCTGACCGCCCCGCCGGTGGCCCGGGTCGGAGTGAGCCCGGTGGTGGACGGTCTCGCGGCGATCGGTGACGCCCGCCGCCTGGCCGACACGGCGCTGCGGGCCTGCCCGCGCTTCGGCGGAACCGTAGTCCTGGAGGAGCACCTGCCCGCCGCGCTCGTCGTCTCCGCGCCGGTCCTCGGCGCTGCGCTCTCCGAGCGGGTTCTCGGGCCGTTGTTGCGGCTGGACCTGTCCGACCGGGACGTCATGCTGGACACGCTGACGGCCTGGCTCGCCTGCGACGGGTCCGCCCAGCGGGCCGCGGGCCGCCTCTACTGCCACCGCAACACGGTCCTGAACCGGCTGCGCCGCTGCGAACAGCTCACCGGCCGCTCCCTGACCCGCCCCGCGGACGTCGTGGAACTGTCCCTGGCCCTGGCCGCCCACACGCTGCTCGACCCCTGACCCGGCGGCGTTCGCCGTCTCGGCAGATGCGAAAGAAAAGTTGCGCAATTTTAGTTGCGCAACGTTTCTTTCACATCTAGTGTCGGGGCATGGCAAGCAAGGAGAACCGCCGGATCACGGATGTGGGCACGCTGAAAGCCCTCGGACACCCCCTGCGCATGCGGCTGTACCGCGCCCTGCTCGTCGCGGATGCGGCCACCGCGTCCCAGTTGGGTGAGCAGGTCGACGAAGCGCCGTCGCTCGTCAGCTACCACCTGCGCAAGCTCGCCGAGCACGGGCTGATCGAGGAGGCCGAGCCGCGCAGCGGCGACGGACGCGAGCGGTGGTGGCAGCCGGCGTCCGACGGCGTCAGCGTCCAGGGCGTCGACTTCCGGGACGCGCCCGAGAAGGAGGCGGCCCATCTCGCCTTCACCCGCCTCTACCACGATCAGCGCAGCGAGCTGTACCGGCGTTACCTCGACGAACGAGCGGCCTGGCCGACGGAGTGGAACGACGCGTCCGTCGACGTGGAGGGGACCTTGCGGCTGACTGCGGTCCAACTGGGCGAATTGAAGGACGAGTTGCTCGCCGTCATCAGGAAGTACGACGAGAGGGGCCGCGTGGACGAAGCGGCCGGTGACACCGAAGGGCGCGAGAACGTCGCGCTGCACGTGTACGGATTCCCGTTCCGTGTCTGATCCCGAGAGCGCGCCCGACCCGAGAGGACTCGATCCCGTGACCGCGACCGCTGTACCGACCCCCGCACAGGCCCCCGCGCAGGTCCCCGCACAAGCCCCCGGCAGGCCCGCCCACCGCGACGGCAACGTCCTGCGCTGGCTCGGTGCCTACACCTCGTCGATGATCGGCGACAACGTCTTCTACATCGCGTTGTCCTGGGCGGCCGTCCAGGCCGGTACGCCCTCCCAGGCCGGGCTCGTGATGGCCGTCAGCGCCGTGCCGAGGGCCCTGCTGATGCTGGGCGGGGGAGTGGTCGCCGACCGGTTCGGGCCGCGGAGGGTCGTCATCGGCAGCGACGCGGTGCGCTGCGCGGCCGTGCTGACGGTCGCCGCGCTGCTCTTCGCGGCCAGTCCCGGGCTGTGGCTGCTGGCCCTGCTCGCCGTCGTCTTCGGCACGGTCGACGCCGTGTTCATGCCCGCCGTGGGCGCCCTCCCGGCCCGTGTCACCGGCCGGGACCAGCTCGCCCGGGTCCAGGGCATGCGGGGTCTCGCGATCCGCTTCGCCAGTGTGGTGGGCGCCCCGCTCGGCGGCCTCGGGGTGGCCCTCGGCGGCTCGGCGGCGGCGTTCGCGCTGGCGGGGATGCTGATCGCCGTGTCGGTGCCGCTGCTGATCTCCGTACGTATGCGGGAACTGCCCGCGGACGACACGGCGGACCCGGCGGACCGCACCGCCTGGCGCGACCTCCGCGACGGTCTTCGTTACATCCGCGGCCACCGCGTCCTCGCCCCGCTCATAGCCGCCATCGCCCTCGGCGACCTCGGCTTCGTGGGACCGCTGAACGTGGGACTGACCCTGCTCGCCGACCGGCGCGGCTGGGGAGCGTCCGGGATGGGCTGGGTCCTCGCCGCCTTCGGCGTCGGCGCGGGAGCCGCCGGGCTGCTGCTGACGCTGCGCGGACGGCTGCCGCGCGCGGGGACCCTCGCCGCCGTGGCCATCCTGGGCGGCTCCGTTGCGATCGGCGCGCTCGCCTTCGCGCCGAACGTGGTTGCGGCCGCTGGTGTCGCCCTCGTCATCGGCCTGCTCGCCGGCCTCAGCGGAGCCCTGTGCGGGGCACTCCTGCAGACCCAGTCCGACCCCGCCTACCTGGGCCGGGTCAGCGCCGTCGGCGGGATCGTCAGCCTGGGCCTCGCGCCCCTCAGCATGCCGCTGACCGCCGCCGCGATCGGCTGGTGGGGCACCGGGCCCGTCTTCGTCACCAGCGCCGCGGTGTGCGGCCTCGGCGGGGTCCTCGTCCTGTGCGTACGGGACCTGCGGCGCGCCGAACTGCCCCGCTGACCGGCGGCCACCGGACCGCACCTCGCGACCCGGTGGCCACAGATCAGATCCTGCGGCCCGGTCGCGACGGAACGGCCCTGGCGGCCCGGTGATGGCCGAAGGGTCTGGCGACCGGTGGCGGCAACGGCCCTGGCGGCCAGGTCGCGACGGAACGGCCCTGGCGGCCCGGTGGTGGCCGAAAGGGTCTGGCGACCTGGTGGCCTCGGATCGGCTCCGGCGGCCGGGCCGTAGTCGAAGGGCCTGGCGACCGGTGGCGGCCGAACCGGCCCGGCGGTGGGGTCGAAGGTCTGGTGACCGGTGCCGGCCGAGGAGGCTGGTGACCCGGCGACCTAGATTCCCAGTTGCTTCGCCTCGTGGAGCCTGGCGATCGCGTCCTTGTCGCCGTCCAGCTCGACGTCCGCCACGCTCTGTCGGCCGAACGCGAACATCAGCAGCTCCGAGGGTTCGCCGGTCACCGTCACGACGGGCGTGCCCTTGTTCAGTACCGCCGTCTGGCCGTTCGGCCGGCGCAGGACCACACCCGTCGGGCTGCCGCGGCCCATCAGCCGGGCCGTGCGATCCAGGCGCGACCACAGGGCCTCCTGGAACACCGTGTCCAGCTCGCGCGGCGTCCAGTCCGGCTGCGCGCGCCGCACGTCCTCGGTGTGGACGTAGTACTCGACCACGTTCGACGCCTCGTCGAGCTGCTTCAGGGAGAACGGCGAGAAGCGCGGCGGCCCCGTACGGATCAGCAGGATCAGCTCCTCGTACGGCTTCTCGGCGAACTCCGCCATCACCCGCTCCAGGCGGGGCGCGAGTTGCTTGATGACGAGACCGCCGGCGGCGTCGGGGCGGCGCTCACGCACCACCACGTGCGCGGCGAGATCCCGGCTGGTCCACCCCTCGCACAGGGTGGGGGCGTCCGGTCCCACGGCTTCCAACAGATCGGCGAGGAGGAGCCGTTCGCGCTTCGCATGGGTCGACATGCCAGCCAGCCTACGACCGGGCAGCCGCTCCGCCCAGTGGGGAGCGCGGCGGATCCGGTCGCGTCCGGCCTGTGGACAACCGCGGGGTCCGGCCTGTGGACAACGGCCGGGCGCGACGGTCCGGCGCGGCACAATGGCACGCATGACCAGCACGCCTTTGCCCAGCAGCCTGGACCCCGAGATCGCCGCCCGCCTCAAGCGGAGCACCGACGGACTCGTCCCCGCCATCGCCCAGCAGTACGACACCGGTGAGGTGCTGATGCTCGGCTGGATGGACGACGAGGCACTGCATCGCACCCTCACCACGGGTCGCTGCACCTACTGGTCGCGCAGCCGCCAGGAGTACTGGGTCAAGGGCGACACCTCCGGCCACTTCCAGCACGTCAGGTCCGTGGCCCTGGACTGCGACGCCGACACCCTCCTGGTGCGGGTCGACCAGGTGGGCGCCGCCTGCCACACCGGAGCCCGCACCTGCTTCGACGCCGACGTGCTGCTGAAGGACGCCGGCGACCGGCACGACGCCACCGATTCCGGTGTAGCGGCCGGGAATCAGTAAGGTCAGCCGCCATGGACCTCGAGACGTTCCGCAAGCTGGCCACCGACCGCCGTGTCATCCCCGTCAGCCGCAAACTGCTCGCGGACGGCGACACGCCGGTCGCGCTCTACCGCAAGCTGGCCGCCGAGCGCCCCGGCACGTTCCTCCTCGAATCCGCGGAGAACGGCCGCACCTCCCTGTCCTGGTCCCGCTACTCCTTCGTGGGCGTCCGCTCCGCCGCGACCCTCACCGAGCGGGACGGACAGGCGCACTGGCTCGGCACCCCGCCCGTCGGCGTCCCCGTGGACGGCGATCCGCTCGCGGCCCTGCGCGCCACCATCGAGGCGCTGCACACCCCGCAGGGCGAGGGGCTGCCCCCGTTCACCGGCGGCATGGTCGGCTATCTGGGCTACGACATCGTGCGCCGCCTGGAGAAGATCGGCCCCGGCGAGCAGGACGACCTGAAGCTGCCCGAGCTGACCATGCTGCTCACCAGCGACCTGGCCGTCCTGGACCACTGGGACGGTTCGGTCCAGTTGATCGCCAACGCGATCAACCACAACGACCTGGACACAGGCGTCGACGAGGCGTACGCGGACGCCGTCGCCCGCCTCGACGCCATGGAGGCCGACCTCTCGCGCGCGGTGTCCCAGCCGCCCGCCGCGCTCCCGCCCTCCGAACTCCCCGAGTACACCGCGCTCTGGGGCGGCCCCGACTTCCAGGACGCGGTCGAGGACATCAAGGAGCGCATCCGGGCCGGTGAGGCCTTCCAGGTCGTCCCCTCCCAGCGCTTCGAAACGCCGTGCACCGCAAGCGCGTTGGACGTCTACCGGGTCCTGCGGGCGACCAACCCGTCGCCGTACATGTACCTGTTCCGCTTCGACGGCTTCGACGTCGTCGGCTCCTCCCCGGAGGCCCTGGTCAAGGTCGAGGGCGGGCAGGCGATGGTGCACCCCATCGCGGGCACCCGGCCGCGCGGCGCGACCGTCCAGGACGACCAGGCCCTCGCCGACGAGCTGATCGCCGACCCCAAGGAGCGCGCCGAGCACCTCATGCTCGTCGACCTGGGACGCAACGACCTCGGACGGGTCTGCGAGCCCGGCTCCGTCGAGGTCGTCGACTTCATGTCCATCGAGCGGTACTCGCACGTGATGCACATCGTCTCCACGGTGACCGGCCGGGTCGCCGCCGGCCGTACGGCCTTCGACGTGCTCACCGCCTGCTTCCCCGCCGGCACCCTCTCCGGCGCGCCCAAGCCGCGCGCGATGCAGATCATCGACGAACTGGAGCCGTCCCGGCGCGGGTTGTACGGCGGCTGCGTCGGATACCTCGACTTCGCCGGCGACTCCGACACCGCCATCGCCATCCGTACGGCCCTGCTGCGCGACGGCACGGCATACGTCCAGGCCGGCGCCGGCATCGTCGCCGACTCGGTCCCGGCTCTGGAGGACGACGAGTGCCGCAACAAGGCTGCGGCGGTCCTGCGCGCCGTGCACACGGCGAACCGGCTCGGACAGTAGCGCGACGGGCCGGCTCCGGCTCGGGTCTGCCGGTGCCGGTGCCGGTGCCGGGACGGCTCGGGCGGCCGGGCGGCGGGCAGTTGTCGCGGCGGCCGATGGTGCCCCGACCGTGCCCGGGGCCGTACGACCGTGGGCGGATCGCGGGCGGATCGCGGGCAGTAGGACGAGGCTCACGCAACCCCGAATGACGGTTCGCCCGGGGTTCAGGCGATAGTGGGGTCTGTGACTGCTGTACCTCACCCCCGATCCGAAGCCGCGGGACCCTCCCGGTCCGGCCGCCGCAGCCTCGCTGTGACCCTGCTGAGCGGCGCGCTCGGCGCGGCCGTGGCCCTGCTGTCCACCCGGCAGAACTGGGCACAGGGGACCGCGACCGTGGCCGGCGGCGCCTTCCCAATGACTGCCAAGGGCAGCGACATCACGGGAGTGCCCGCGGCGCTCGCCATAGTCGGCCTCGCCGCGCTCGTCGCCGTCTTCGCCGTCCGCCGCTCCGGCCGCCTCCTGGTCTCCGCGCTGCTCGCGCTCTCCGGCGCGGGCACGGTCGTCGCCGCCGTCCTCGGCGCGAGCGACAGCTCCGCCCTCGACGAGCGGGCCGCCGCCGCCTCCGGCAACACCGCCGCCACCGCGGCCGACCTCAGCCACACCGTCTGGCCGTACGTGGCCGCGGCGGGCGGCGCGCTCATCCTGCTCGCCGGGCTGCTCGCCCTGCGCTACGGACGCGTGTGGCCCGCCATGTCCGGCCGCTACGAGCGGGACGGCAGGCCCCGGCCCCGCAAGGTCAAACCGGTCGACCCGGACCGCCCCGAGGACATCTGGAAGGCACTCGACCGCGGCGAGGACCCCACCGGTCCCGACCCGGCCGGGACCTAGGCCCCGGCGTCCAGGGGTCCCCCGCCCCGGGGCCTTCGTCCTGACCCGGCCGGACCGACGCGCGAGGGGCGACCCCCCGCTCACGGCAGGCCCGCGCGTACGGGACAATGGACGTGAGCGTCCGACTCACACACGCATACAGCAACGAGGAGCAAGTCATGGCGGGCAGCAGCCACGGTCACACCCCGGCCGCCTGGACCGGTGTCATCATCGCCTTCATCGGTTTCTGCATCGCGGGTGCCTACATGGTGATGGCCGAACCGCTGGGCTTCTGGGCCGGCATGGTCGTCGTCGTCCTCGGCGGTGTCGTGGGCATGGTCATGCGGAGCATGGGCCTCGGCCAGCCGAAGACCTCCGAGGCGCACCCCGCGAACACGGCGCGCTCGACCGTGAGCGCCGACGCCTGACCCACTGAGGTTTCACGGAAGGCGGCCCCCGCACACCTGCGGGGGCCGCCTTCCGCGTACTCGGGCGAGCGCCCGCACCGCACGCGAGGCAGAATGCGTCGCGTGAACGCCGAAACCCAGAGGGTGACGCAGGCCGGGCCGGGCGCCGGTGACCTGGCGCGGCGGCTCGCCGTTCCCGGCGGGATGCTCGCGGCCGTCGCCGGGGCCTTCGCGTACGTCGGGGCCGTCGACCCCAATCAGCCCGGCCACTACCCCGTCTGCCCGCTGCTGCGCCTCACGGGCATCTACTGCCCCGGCTGCGGCGGTCTGCGCAGCGCGCACGCCTTCGCGCACGGAGACCTCGCCACGGCGCTCACGGACAACGCGCTCGCCGTCGGCGGCTACCTGGCCTTTGCCGTGCTGTGGGCCGTCTGGGTGATCCGCGCGGTGCGCGGTCGGCCGACGCGGCTCGATCTCGGACCGGTCCACCTGTGGAGTCTGGGCGCGTTGGTGCTGGTCTTCACCGTTGTCCGGAACCTGCCGTCCGGCGGCTGGCTGCACCCTTGATCAAATGACAAATGTCCAGGTAATGGGACCGGCGTCAACCGGATGCGAGGGCTACGCCTTCCTCCGGATACCATCGCAGTGACCCGACTTTTCCGTCAGGGACGGTGAACCCGGGTCGGCTGCTCAACCGCTTCAACCGTCCACCGCAGGGAAGGGGGCCGCTCGCGTGAGTGTGCTCGACGAGATCATCGACGGAGTCCGTGCCGACCTCGCGGAGCGGCAGGCGCGCGTCAGCCTCGACGAGCTCAAGGAGCGCGCGGCGAAGGCTCCGGCGGCCAAGGACGGCGTGGCCGCCCTGCGCGGTGACGGCGTCAAGGTCATCTGCGAGGTCAAGAGGTCCAGCCCGTCCAAGGGCGCGCTCGCCGCGATCGCCGACCCGGCGGCCCTGGCCGCCGACTACGAGGCGGGCGGCGCGGCCGTCATCTCCGTCCTCACCGAACAGCGCCGCTTCGGCGGTTCGCTCGCCGACCTGGAGGCCGTCCGCGCCCGCGTGGACATCCCGGTGCTGCGCAAGGACTTCATCGTCACGTCGTACCAGCTGTGGGAGGCCCGCGCGTACGGCGCCGACCTGGCGCTGCTCATCGTCGCGGCCCTCGAACAGCCCGCCCTGGAGTCCCTCATCGAGCGTGCGCAGTCCATCGGGCTCACGCCGCTGGTCGAGGTGCACGACGAGGACGAGGTCGAGCGGGCGGTGGACGCCGGCGCGAAGATCATCGGTGTCAACGCGCGCGACCTGAAGACGCTGAAGGTCGACCGTACGACCTTCGAGCGGATCGCCCCCGAGATCCCCGACGGCATCGTCAAGATCGCCGAGTCCGGTGTCCGAGGCCCGCACGACCTCATCGCGTACGCCAACGCGGGCGCCGACGCGGTCCTGGTCGGCGAGTCCCTCGTCACCGGCCGCGACCCGAAGACCGCCGTCTCCGACCTGGTCGCGGCAGGCGCCCACCCGGCCCTGCGGCACGGACGGGACTGACCTGCCGGTGTCCGCCCCGACCCTCGCCCCCGCCGTACCCCGTCCGGGCCACCGCCCCGACGGCGTACCGGCGTGCGCGGGGTCGGCCGTACCCCGTCCGGCCGAACAGGTTCCGGCTGCGCCGGGTCCGGCCGTACCGGCTTCGGGCCCGACGGCTCCGGCCGTACCGGTTCCCGGAGGTCTGGTCCCGCTGCCGCCCGTGATGAGGGCGGACGGCGGGCACGCGAGCCCGCCCGTCGCGTCCGGCACGCATCTCTCCCTTCCCGGGGGCCTGTACGCCGGGCGCTCCTGGGCGCCGTCCGCCGCGGTGCTCCCGGTCCCTTCGGCGGCCCGTGACCCCTATGCCCGTCTCGCCCGCGGCTGCCGGCCGCGCGGCTGCCGGGCGCCCGCACGCCGTGTGCACGGGCGCCGGGTCCGTTACGTCATCGGCGACGAGCCGGGTCAGGTCAACGGCATGCGATGGCCCGAGCGCGTACGCGCGCTCACGCCCTCCCCGGCCTAGTCCCCCTCGCGGACGGACCGAGCCCGGTCCACCGCACGCGTGGACCGAGCCGGTTCCACCCGAGCGGGGAACGAGCTGGATCCACCCCGCACATGGACCGAGCCGAGTCCGGCACACCCCGGTCCTCGCGACGGCACGTCCGTCGCCTGCGCGGGCGGACCGGCGGCAGGGCGGGCGGTGTCACCGACAGACCTGTCGGTGACCGCGGAGCGCGGGTGCGTCCGGCTTCCGTGACCCCTGTCCGATCCCGTAACCGGGGCTGTCGCCCCTGCGAGGTATCCGCATGCCCAGCGAGTTCTTCATTCCCGACCCCGAAGGTCAAGTCCCGAGCGCCGAAGGCTACTTCGGCGCGTTCGGCGGCAAGTTCATCCCGGAGGCGCTGGTCGCCGCCGTGGACGAGGTCGCCGTCGAGTACGACAAGGCGAAGGCGGACCCCGAGTTCGCCCGCGAGCTCGACGACCTGCTCGTCCACTACACCGGACGCCCGAGCTCCCTCACCGAGGTGCCGCGCTTCGCCGAACACGCCGGTGGCGCGCGGATCTTCCTCAAGCGCGAGGACCTCAACCACACCGGCTCGCACAAGATCAACAACGTGCTCGGCCAGGCGCTGCTGACCCGGCGCATGGGCAAGACCCGCGTCATCGCGGAGACCGGCGCCGGCCAGCACGGCGTCGCCACGGCCACCGCCTGCGCGCTCTTCGGCCTCGAATGCACCATCTACATGGGCGAGATCGACACCCAGCGGCAGGCGCTGAACGTGGCCCGGATGCGCATGCTCGGCGCCGAGGTCATCGCCGTGAAGTCCGGCTCCCGCACCCTCAAGGACGCCATCAACGAGGCGTTCCGCGACTGGGTCGCCAACGTCGACCACACCCACTACCTCTTCGGGACCGTCGCGGGCCCGCACCCCTTCCCCGCCATGGTCCGCGACTTCCACCGGGTCATCGGGGTGGAGGCCCGGCGGCAGATCCTGGAGCGCGCGGGCCGGCTGCCCGACGCCGCCGTCGCCTGTGTCGGCGGCGGCTCGAACGCCATCGGCCTCTTCCACGCCTTCATCCCCGACAGCGGCGTACGCCTGATCGGCTGCGAGCCCGGCGGGCACGGTTTGGAGACCGGCGAGCACGCGGCGACGCTCACCGCGGGCGAGCCCGGTGTCCTGCACGGATCACGGTCGTACGTCCTCCAGGACGAGGAGGGCCAGATCACCGAGCCCTACTCGATCTCGGCCGGACTCGACTACCCCGGCATCGGCCCCGAGCACTCCTACCTCAAGGACAGCGGCCGCGCCGAGTACCGCGCGGTCACCGACGACGCCGCGATGCAGGCCCTGCGGCTGCTCTCCCGCACGGAGGGCATCATCCCGGCGATCGAGAGCGCCCACGCGCTCGCCGGGGCCCTGGAGGTCGGCAAGGAGCTGGGCAAGGACGGGCTGATCGTCGTCAACCTGTCCGGGCGCGGCGACAAGGACATGGACACGGCCGCCCGCTACTTCGGCCTCTACGACAACGGCGTCGACGCCGTCGTCGCCGCGGACGCCGACAGCGAGAACGCCGAGATCGAGGGGGACGCCAAGTGAGCGGCAACATCCGGCTGTTGAACGACACGCTCGCCGCGGCGAGGACGGAGGGGCGGTCCGCCCTCATCGCGTACCTGCCGGCCGGGTTCCCGACCGTCGACGGCGGCATCGCCGCCGTCAAGGCCGTCTTCGACGGCGGTGCCGACATCGTCGAGGTCGGGCTGCCGCACAGCGACCCGGTCCTCGACGGCCCCGTCATCCAGACCGCCGACGACATCGCCCTGCGCGGCGGCGTCAAGATCGCGGACGTGATGCGGACCGTCCGGGAGGCCTTCGAGGCCACCGGCAAGCCGGTGCTCGTGATGACGTACTGGAACCCGATCGACCGCTACGGCGTCGAGCGCTTCACCGCCGAGCTCGCCGAGGCGGGCGGCGCGGGCTGCATCCTGCCCGATCTGCCCGTCCAGGAGTCGGCGCTGTGGAGGGAGCACGCGGAGAAGCACGGTCTCGCGACCGTCTTCGTCGTCGCGCCCAGCAGCAAGGACGCCCGGCTCGCCGAGATCACCGCGGCCGGCAGCGGCTTCGTGTACGCGGCCTCGCTGATGGGGGTCACCGGAACCCGGGAGTCGGTCGGGGCCCAGGCCCAGGACCTGGTGGCGCGTACCAAGGCCACCACGGAGCTGCCCGTCTGCGTCGGCCTCGGCGTCTCCAGCGCCGCACAGGCCGCCGAGGTGGCCGGCTTCGCCGACGGCGTGATCGTCGGCTCGGCGTTCGTGAAGCGGATGCTGGACGCCCCGGACGACGCGGCCGGGCTCGAAGCCGTACGGGCGCTCGCGGCCGACCTCGCGAAGGGCGTGCGCGGAACGCCGTAACGCCACGACGCGGATCCGTGGGTTCGCCAGGGCCCGGATCCGTACGTGGGCCAGGGCCCGGATCCGTACGTACGCCACCGCGCGGATCCGCGCGTACGCCACGACGCGGATCCGCGCGTACCGGACAATCCGCTCACTCGAAGGAGTGGACCTTGGACCGGGGAGGCGCGCTGCGCCTCCCCGGTTCGTTCTGCCGGATGTGAGCGAGAAGAACCGTGACGGAAAGCGCAACGCCCGCGAGCGGCTGGCGGTCGAGCGAGAGAAGCAGAAGGCCGGGGAGAAGCGCCGGCGCGCGCTGATCGTGGGGGCGTCGGTGGTCTGCGTCCTCGGTCTGGCCGCCGTGATCGGCGTGGTGGCCGCCAACGCAGGCAAGGACAAGAAGAGCGGCGCGTCGGGCCCGGTCGTGTCGCCCTCGGGCGCCACCGGCAAGGACAGTCTCGCGATCCCCGTCGGCAAGGACAGCGCCAAGTCGACCCTCACGGTGTGGGAGGACTTCCGCTGCCCGGCCTGCCAGGCCTTCGAGACGGCCTACCGCCCGACGATCCACGAGCTGACCGACTCCGGGAAGATGAAGGTCGAGTACCACCTCGTCACGCTGATCGACGGGAACCTGGGCGGCAGCGGCTCCCTCAAGGCCGGCAACGCCGCGGCGTGCGCGCAGGACGCCGGGAAGTTCCGCGACTACCACGACGTGCTGTACGAGAACCAGCCCAAGGAGACCGACGACGCCTTCGCCGACAACGCCAAGCTCATCGAGCTTGCCGGCAAGGTCGAGGGCCTGGACACCCCGGCTTTCCGCAGCTGTGTCAACGGCGGCACCCACGACTCATGGGTGCACAAGTCGAACGCCGCGTTCCAGAGCAACGGCTTCACGGGCACCCCGACCGTGCTCCTCGGCGGCAAGAACATCTACGCGGACCAGTCGATGACCCCCGCCAAGCTCAAGCAGATGGTGGAGGCGGCGAACAAGGGCTGAGCAGTCCGGACGCTCCGGCCCCCGCCTGCACGCTCCGGCGCCCCCGCCTGTCCACAGGCCGGGGGCGCCGCACGTTATGGACCCGTTGCGGGGCTGCCCACCGTCGGCGGCGTCCGGCACGGTAGCGTCGACCTTGCCATGGAACTTGCCTACATTCCCAGCCCGTCGCACGGTGTGCTGCACCTCGGCCCCATTCCGCTGCGCGGCTACGCGTTCTGCATCATCATCGGCGTCTTCGTAGCCGTCTGGCTCGGCAACAAGCGCTGGATCGCCCGGGGAGGGCGGACCGGCACAGTGGCCGACATCGCTGTCTGGGCCGTGCCCTTCGGCCTCGTCGGCGGCCGGCTCTACCACGTGATCACGGACTACGAGCTGTATTTCAGCGAGGGCCGTGACTGGGTGGACGCCTTCAAGGTCTGGCAGGGCGGGCTCGGCATCTGGGGCGCCATCGCCCTCGGTGGGCTGGGCGCCTGGATCGGGTGCCGCCGCCGGGGTATCCCGCTGCCCGCCTGGGCCGACGCCCTCGCGCCGGGCATCGCCTTCGCGCAGGCGATCGGGCGCTGGGGCAACTGGTTCAACCAGGAGCTGTACGGCAGGGCCACGGACCTTCCGTGGGCGCTGCACATCACGTCCTCCACGGACGGGCGGGTCCCCGGCTACTACCACCCGACGTTCCTGTACGAGTCCCTGTGGTGCGTCGGCGTCGGATTCCTGGTCATCTGGGCCGACCGCCGTTTCAAGCTCGGCCACGGACGCGCCTTCGCCCTGTACGTCGCCGCCTACTGCGTCGGCCGGGGCTGGATCGAGTACATGCGTGTCGACGACGCCCACCACATCCTGGGCCTGCGTCTCAACGACTGGACCGCGCTGGTGGTCTTCCTCCTCGCGGTGCTCTATTTCGTGCTCTCGGCCCGGCTGCGTCCGGGGCGTGAGGAGATCGTGGAGCCGCACGCCGACGAGGATGCGCCGGCCGAGGGCGACGAGACCGCTTCCGGCAAGGACGAGGACGCGGCCGAAGGCAAGGCTGACGACAAGGGCAAGGACAAGGACGAGGACAAGAGCGAGGACGAGGGCGGGACCGACGCTGGGGCCGACGACGACTCCGTCGACCTCGACAAGCCGTCCGTCGCCGAGTCCGCCTCCTCCGAGCCCGCCGGAACCGCGGCCGAGACGGAATCCGGGACGGAGACCGACGCCGAGGCCGGGGCGGAGTCCGTGTCGCGGGACGAGGCCGGGTCGGCCAAGAAGAGCTGAATTCTCCCCGTACACCAGAAGGGGGCGCCGCGTCCGGGACGCGGCGCCCCCTTCGTGTCGTCTCAGGTCGTGTCGTCTCAGGCCAGGCGCTGGGCGAGGGCGAGGGTGCGGCGGGCGCCCGTGACCACCGCCGCGTCGACGAAGCGGCCGTCCGGCAGGGCCTGGGCGCCCGGATCGGCGGCGGCGGCCCGGATGACGGCCTCGGCGGAATCGACCTCGGCCGGGGTGGGGAGGTAGGCCCGTTCGATGATCGGGAGCTGGCGGGGGTGGATCGCCGCGCGCCCGAGGAAGCCGAGGGCGCGGCCGTGCGCGCAGGACGAGGCCAGGCCCTCCACATCGCGGATGTCGGGGTAGACCGACTGGACCGGCGGGGGCAGCCCCGCCGCCCGGGCGGCCACGATCAGGCGGGCCCGGGACCAGTCGAGGCCCGCTTCGTCGCGGACGCCGAGATCGGCCCGTAGATCACTCTCACCGAGCGCGATACCGCGCAGAGCGCGATGGGAGGACGCGATGGAGAAGGCGTGCTCCACGCCCAGCGCCGTCTCCAGCAGGGCGTAGAGCGGGATCGTGCGGCCCGCCGCGGGGCTCGCGCTCTCCGCCACCCGTACGACGTCGGAGCGCGAGGTCACTTTCGGCAGCCGCAGACCGGACAGGCCGCGGAGCGACGAGAGTGTCTTCAGATCGGCGTCGGAGAAGGGACCGTCGAGGGCGTTGACCCGGACGTGCACGGGGACGGGCGGCGCGTCGGCGAGCAGGTCGGCGGTGGCGGAGCGGGCGTACTCCTTGCGATGCGGTGCGACCGCGTCCTCCAGGTCGACGAGGACGACGTCCGCACCGGATACCAGGGCCTTGGCCACCACCTCGGGACGGTCACCCGGCGCGTACAGCCAGGTGAGGGGCAGGAGGTCCGCGGTCACAGCGCGCCCTCCGCTCTCAGTGCCTCGATCTCGGGCCCCGTCAGGCCGAGTTCGGTGAGCACGGCGTCGGTGTCCGCGCCGTGCGGGCGGCCCGCCCAGTGGATCGCGCCGGGCGTGGCGGAGAGCCGGAAGAGGACGTTCTGCATGCGCAGCGGGCCCAGTTCGGGGTCGTCGACGGTGGTGACGGTGTCGAGGGCCTGGTACTGCGGGTCGGTCATGACGTCCCGGACGTCCTGGACGGGGGCGATCGCCGCCTCCGCCTTCTCGAAGGCGGCGAGGACCTCGTCCCGGGTCCGGTCGGCGATCCACGCGCCGACGGCGCCGTCCAGGACGTCGGCGTGGAGTGCCCGGTCCTCGCCGGTCGCGAACCACGGCTCGTCGATCACGTCCGGGCGGCCCACCAGCCGCATCACCCGCTCCGCGATCGACTGCGCCGACGTCGAGACCGCGACCCAGGAACCGTCCGCGGTGCGATAGGTGTTGCGGGGCGCGTTGTTCGCCGAGCGGTTGCCGGTGCGCGGCTGGACATGGCCCAGCTGGTCGTACCAGATCGGCTGCGGGCCGAGGACGGTCAGGATCGGCTCGATGATCGCCATGTCGATCACCTGGCCCTCGCCGGTGCGCTCGCGGGCGGTCAGCGCGGTCAGTACGGCGTAGGCCGTCGCCAGTCCGGCGATCGAGTCGGCCAGGCCGAACGGCGGGAGGGTCGGCGGCGCGTCCGGCTCGCCGGTGATCGCCGCGAAGCCGCTCATGGCCTCCGCGAGCGTGCCGAAGCCGGGGCGGTGCGCGTACGGGCCGAACTGGCCGAAGCCGGTGACCCGGGCGAGCACCAGGCGGGGGTTGGCCGCGGACAGCTCCGCCCAGCCCAGGTCCCACTTCTCCAGGGTGCCGGGACGGAAGTTCTCGATGATCACGTCGGCGTCGGCGGCGAGCCGGAGCAGGGTCTCGCGGCCGCCGCGCTTCGACAGGTCGAGTGTGATCGTGCGCTTGTTGCGCCCGAGGAGCTTCCACCACAGGCCGATGCCGTCCTTCGACGGGCCGTGTCCCCGGGACGGGTCCGGCTGGGCGGGGTGCTCGATCTTGACGACCTCCGCGCCGAAGTCGCCGAGCATGGTGGCGGCGAGCGGCCCCGCGAACAGGGTCGCGAGGTCGAGGACGCGCAGGCCGCCGAGGGGGCCGTCCCCGGTGTGCCCGTTCACGAGGCGGCCTGGGCGTCGATCTCTGAGCGGTACGGCATCGAGGACGTCGCGCCGGGCCGCTGAACCGACATCGCGGCCGCCGCCGACGCCCACACCATGGCCTCCGACATTTCCCGGCCCTCGGCGAGCGCCACCGCGAGGGTACCGACGAAGGTGTCGCCCGCGCCGGTGGAGTCGACGGCGGTCACCTTGGGAGCGGGCACCGTGATGGGCTGGGCGCCCCGGGCCGCGTACAGGCTGCCGTCCGCGCCGAGCGTGACGACGACCTCGGGGACCTGTTCGAGCAGTGCGTCGGCGGCTCCGCGCGGGTCGGTGAAGCCGGTGAGCGCGGCGGCCTCGTGCTGGTTGGGCACCAACAGGTCGATGGTGGAGAGCAGTTGGGGCGGCAGGAGCTGTGCGGGGGCCGGGGTCAGGATCGTCCGGACGCCGTGCCGGCGGGCGGCCTCCGCGCCGGCGAGCACGGCCTCCAGCGGGATTTCGAGCTGGAGGAGAAGCGCGTCGGCGCTGGCGATGAGGCCCTCGTCGCCGGGGGCGAGGGAGGTGACGGTGCCGTTGGCGCCGGGGATGACGACGATCGCGTTGCCGCCCTCGTCGTCCACGACGATGTGCGCGGTGCCGGACGGGCCCTCGGTGGTGCGCAGATGGTCGGTGTTCACGCCGAAGTGCTCCAGCGTGGAACGGAGTTGGCTGCCGAAGGAGTCGGCGCCCACCGCGCCGACCAGGGAGACGTCGGCGCCCGCGTGCGCGGCGGCCACCGCCTGGTTCGCGCCCTTGCCGCCGGGGATCGTACGGAACTCCCGTCCCGTGACGGTCTCTCCGCGCTGCGGGGCTTTGGCTACATACGCGACGAGGTCCATGTTCGTGCTGCCGAGCACGGCGATATGGGTCATGGGCGAACGGTCTCCCGTTGTGTGAGGTGGGCGAGGGCGTCGAAGCCGATGCCGTTGAAGTCGGCGACGGAGGTGGCGAGCCGGTTCTTGAGGGGGGCCGTCCAGCGGTCGGGCAGCTTGGCGGGGTCGCCCGTGAGCAGGCCGGCGATGCTCCCGGCCGTCGCGCCGTTCGAGTCGGTGTCCAGACCGCCGGACACCGCGCGGCAGACCGAGCCGCCGAAGTCGCCGTCGGCGTGGGTGAGGGCGGCGGCGATCAGCGCGGTGTTGGGCACGGCGTGCACCCAGTGACAGCCGCGGTGGGTGGCGTGCAGTTCGTCGACGACCGTGTCGAAGTCGGGTGTCGTACGGGCGAGCCGGACGCCGTGGCGGACCGCGCGGGCCAGCCGGGAGCCGGGCGGGACCACTCTCAGTCCGGCGCGCAGACAATCGTGGACGTCACGTGTCGCGGTGGCCGCCTCGGCGATGGCGGCGGCCGTGAACATGGCCGCGTAGACGCCGTTGGCCGTGTGGGTGAGGGTGGCATCGCGGTACGCCTGTTCCGCGGCCCGCGCCGGATCGCCCGGGTTGGTCCAGCCGTGCACGTCCGCGCGGATCAGGGCGCCGATCCACTCGCGGAACGGGTTGTGACGGCGGGCGGTGTCCGGGGGCTCGACGCCGCTGAGGAGGTTGCGGTACGCGACGCGCTCCGCGGTGAAGGTGCGGCCGGCGGGGAGTTCGTCCAGCCAGAGGCGGGCCACGTCCGCGGTGGTGAAGTCCCGGCCGTACCGCTGGAGCAACAGGAGGTTCAGGAGCGGGTAGTTGAGGTCGTCGTCCTCCGGCATGCCGTCGATGTTCTCGGCCAGGGAGGTGGCGGCGGAGCGCCGGTTCCACGGGTGGGCGTCCAGGAGTTCCCGGGGTACGCCCCGCGCGGTGAACCAGGTACTCAGAGGCCAGTTGCCGGAGGCTCTGGCCAGCGCCCGGATCGCGTCGAGGGGGAGCTTCTCCACGGGTTTGCCCAGCAGGCAGCCCACGGCACGGCCGAGCCAGGCCGCTTCCAGGCGGGCCCGGTCGGGAGGGGGCACGGGCGCGTACCGCGGGGGTGGCCAGGCGGGGCACTGGGCCTTGATCAGTGCCAGATCCGTCGGTTCGTCGTCCGCCAACCTGCCCGGCAGGGCGGCGAGTTCGTCGAGGAGGTCGGCCGCGAGGCGGCGCAGGGACGGCGAGGCCGGGGTCGCCGAGGCGCCCGCGCGCAGCGGGGCCGGCCGGCCACCGGCCGCGTGCCAGCGGGCGGCGACGCGGGCCGGCTCGCGGCCGTCCTGGACGGCCTGGTGGAGCTCGTGGCCGAGGAGGTCCTCGGGCTGGACCCAGGTCAGCCGGAGCACGGTGTCCCCGCCAGCGCGGCGTACGCCGCCTCGTGGGCCCGGCGGCGGTGGACGTCGCGGCGGAAGATCTCCCGGGTCACCTCGGCGAGCGTACGCGCCGGGGCGTCCAGGTCGAGACGGCTGGACTCGGCCACCGACTTGGCCCAGTCGTGCGGTACCTCGCCGCCCAGCGCGCCCGCGAGGGCGCCCGCCATGGTGGCGATGGAGTCGCAGTCGCGGCCGTAGTTGACCGAACCGAGCACCGCGTGCCGGAAGTCGCCGCCCGACACCAGCAACATGCCGAGCGCGACCGGGAGTTCCTCGATGGAGTGGAGCCGGGAGGGGCGGCGGGCGCCGAGGGAGGGGGAGCGGTAGTCGGGGCCGACCGTGTCGTACGGGGCCACCGCCCGGCGCAGCGGGACGAGCGCCGACTCGAAGTCCGTGTGCCGCGAGGCGACTTCGCAGACCGCCTCGACGGCGGCGCGGGTGCCGTCCTTGGCGAGCGACAGGCACGCGGCGACGACCGAGTCGGGGGTCGCGCCGGGTGAGCAGGCCGCCGCCACCGCCGCCGCGAAGACGCCCGCGGCCTCGCGCCCGTACGAGGACTGGTGGGCGCCCGCGATGTCGAGCGCCTCGGCGTACGCGCCCGCCGGGTTCGCCGCGTTGACGAGGCCGACCGGGGCCATGTACATCGCGGCACCGCAGTTGACGATGTTGCCGGCGCCGGCCTCCCGGGGGTCCACATGGCCGTAGTGGAGGCGGGCGACCAGCCACTTCTCGGCGAGGAAGATGCGCTGGAGGGGGAGGGCCTCGGCCTCCAGTTCCGGAATCCAGCGGGGGGTGGTCATCAGGTCGGGGACCAGGTGCTCGGCGACGGCGTAGGCGTCGAGGTGGTCGCGGACGGTGGCGTACACGCGTACCAGCGCGTGGGTCATCAGGGTGTCGTCGGTGACGTGTCCGTCGCCCTTGTGGTACGGGGCGATGGGGCGGGCGGTGGGCCAGTCGTCGCCGTTCCAGGGGCCGACGACGCCGTGCACGCGGCCGCCGTGGCGTTCGGTGATCTGCTCGGGGGAGTACCCCTCGACGGGGCCGCCGAGGGCGTCGCCGACGGCGGCTCCGACGAGGGCTCCGTTGATCCGCTCGTCGAGGGTTCCCGTTTCTTCTCCTTTGGGCGTCATGCCCGAATCATCCCTCCGGGGTGGCCAGTTCCGGGGAATCGAGCGGGTCGGCGAGTCCTGTCGCTTCGAGGAGTTCGGCGAGCCCGATGAGATCCGTCCCGGTCAGCCGGGGCAGCGCGCAGCCGGACAGGGTGCGGCAGGCGTCGCGCCAGGAGGAGGGGATCGCGGCGGCGCCGCCGAGCGCTCCGGTGAGCGCGCCGGCCAGGGCGGGGGCCGAGTCGGCGACCCGGGACAGACACGCGGCGGCGGGCACGGCCTCGGCGATCCGGCCGCGCGCGGCGGCGGCCAGGGCCAGGGCGACGGGGACGGTCTCGGCGGCCGCGATGCCGTAGCTGTAGACGTGGTCGACGATCTGGTGCTCCAGCAGGGGGACCAGGGCGAAGGTGCTCTCGCTGCCCTGGGCCAGCGCGAGGGCGTGCCGGGCGTTGCGGCCGATCTCCGTCGCGGCGGGCAGTTCGGCGAGGGCCGCCTCCACGCAGGTGTCGACGTGGTGCCCGGCGAGGGCGAGCGCCACCGCCGCGGCCATCGCGCGGGCGCCGTGCACCCCGTCGCCGTCCTGGGTGTAGCGGGCGTCGAACTCGGCGAGTTCCGCGGCGAGTCGGGGGTCTCCCGGGTGCGCCACGGCGAGCACACAGGCCCGTACGCAGGCCGCGTCGTCGAAGTAGTGGGGGTTGTCGTGGCCGGTGGCGGGCGGGCGCAGACCGGTGGCGAGGTTGCCGAGTCCGGCGCGCACCGAGATCCGGGCGCGCAGCGGGAGCAGGGCGGACTCGACCTCGGGGGCGCGGTCCGCCGCGGCTGCGACCTCGCTGGCGACGGCGTTCCACGACAGGTCGATGGACGCGCGCATCCGGCGTTCGAGGCTCAGGTCGCCGAGTGCCGTCGTCTCCCCGGCCCGCAGCACGGCCTCCGCCGCGAACGCCGCCCACTCGGCGTCGTCCGAGGGGCCGAGCCGCAACGGTTCCGGCGGCTGGTTCAGCGCGATCGGTACGGGCAGGGTCGTCGTCGCGTTCTGCTCCGCGAAGGTGTCCAGTTCGCGGGTCAGCCGCCGGGTCCACTCGGGCATCCGCGCGGCCCGGTGCCGTGCGGCGGGCCATCCCGCGGCGTCCCCCGCGGCCAGCCCGAGGAGAAGCCCTTCGATGCGGCGCGGACCCGCCGCCGGGCGCGCCTCCACCGGTGAGACCCCCAGCCCCTGAACCCCCTCCGCAAGCAGCCCGCTCTCCGCACCCCGGCCAACCGCCCCCGGCGCCGCGCCCCTGCCGACCGCAACCGGCTCCGCACCCCGGCTGACCGCTCCCGGCTCCGCGACCCGGTAGACCGCCACCGGGTCCGGGCGCCCGTCGACCGCCACCGGCCGCGTGTCTTCGGGGGGTGTCGTCGGCGGTGCGGCTTCGGTGAGCGCCACCGGCCGTGTGGCTTCGGCGAGTGCCGCTGGGGTCGGCGCTGCCGAGGGTGTCGCCGGCCCCGGCTTTCGGGTGTTTTCGGCGAGTGGCGATGCCTCGGCCGGGGTCGGTGTGTGCGGCGCGACGGTGCTTCGGGTCGGTGTGGCGGTTTCCGACGGGTCGGGTGGTGCCAGTTCGGGGGGCGCGGCCGACGCGGCGCCCTCGCCCGGTGTGGCGCCGGACTCGTCCCCGGCCAGGCCGGGCCTCATGACCGCACCGCGTCGCCACCGGCGGCCGGCTCGCGGGTGTCCGCGGCGGGCACGGCGCAGGCGTCCGGGGCGGGAAGCGCGCGCCCTCCGGCGCCCCACTTCTCCTCGTTCTCCGGGGTCAGGAGTTCCGCCACGTCCAGGATGTGGTGGCCCTCCATCGAGGGGAGGCAGCTGCCGCGGGCCGGTCCGATCCCCGCCGCCCACTCGGCGGGGATCGAGGACATGCCCCGGGTCGCGCCCGCCAGCGCGCCGGCCACCGCGGCCGTCGTATCGGCGTCGCGGCCCATGTTCACCGCGGTGAGCACGGACTCGGTGAACTCCCCGTCCGCCGCCGCGTACGCCCCGAAGGCGAGGGCCACGGCCTCGGGGGCCAGGTCGGTCCACGGGTAGCCGCCGATCACCACGGCGGAGCGCACCGCCCGTTCGCCGCGGTGGGCCACCGCGACCGCGCGGCGCAGGGAGCGGGCCGTCCACGAGTCGTCCGGCACGACGGCCAGGGCGGAGGCCACGACCGCGATGGTGGGGGCGCCCGCCATCGCGGCGGCGACCCCCGCCGCGACCGCCTGGCCGCCGTAGATGCCCTCGCCCTCGTGGCTCACCGAGCCGTCGATCGCGACGAGCCGGGCCGCTTCGGCGGGCCGGCCGGCCGCGAAGACGCCGAAGGGCGCCGCGCGCATGGCGAGACCGTCGCTCCAGGCGTGCCGGTGCTGGGCGGAGATGGGCGCCGCGAGCCCCCGGCGGAGGTTCTCCAGCGTGCCGCGCTCGCTGAAACCGGCGCCGCGGAACGGCCCCTCGTCGCGGTCCGCGATCCACTGGTGCCAGGCCGACTCGACGTGCGCCACGGTCAGCGCCGAGCCGTGCCGGGCCAGCAGCAGCCCCGAGAAGATCGCGTACTCGGTGTCGTCCGTCCCGGCCGGGTGCTCGGCGACGTACCCGGTGATCCGGCCCCACTTGGCGCGGATCTCCGACGGCTTCATGTTCTCGGCGGGGGCGCCCAGCGCGTCCCCGACGGCGAGTCCGAGCAGGGCGCCGCGTGCCCGGTCGCGAAGACCGGCGGCGTTCCCGGATGCCGGGGCCGAGGGAATGCAGGCGATGGAAGCCATACGTGCCTCTCCTCTCAGGGCCCTGCCGGTGCGCGGAATGCGGCGCGCGGAACCCTTTGCGAATCTGTCCCACCTTGGCGGTTGACAAGAGCCTTACCGGCCCCACTGTCACCCGGTCGACATATGTGCATGACATGCCACGGATGAGCGATAAAAGGCAAAGGTGCAGGTTAGCGCAGCCTTTCCTTGCTGGCGGCGGGGAATTTCGAGGCGTACTTTCAGAGTTGTCGAAAAGTGGAAACAGTCCAATCAGGCACTCCGGGGGACCCGCATGGCGATCATCGAGACCGGGGCGACGCTGCACGCGGCGCACCGCGACAACCACACCCACCGCGACGTGAACGGCGGATGGCTGCGCCCGGCCGTGTTCGGCGCGATGGACGGCCTGGTCTCCAACCTCGCCCTGATGACCGGCGTCGCCGGCGGGTCCGTCTCCCAGCAGACGATCGTCATCACCGGACTCGCGGGCCTCGCGGCCGGCGCCTTCTCGATGGCCGCGGGCGAGTACACCTCCGTCGCCTCGCAGCGCGAGCTCGTCGAGGCGGAACTCGACGTCGAGCGGCGCGAGCTGCGCAAGCACCCCAAGGACGAGGAGCGCGAGCTGGCCGCGCTCTACGAGTCCCGCGGGGTCGAGCCCGAGCTGGCCCGGGAGGTCGCCCGGCAGCTCTCCCGCGATCCCGAGCAGGCCCTGGAGATCCACGCGCGCGAGGAACTCGGCATAGACCCCGGCGACCTGCCCTCCCCGGCCGTCGCCGCCGTGTCCAGCTTCGGCTCGTTCGCACTCGGCGCCCTGCTCCCCGTACTGCCGTATCTGCTGGGCGCGACCGTGCTGTGGCCGGCGCTGCTGCTCGCGGCGCTCGGGCTCTTCGCGTGCGGTGCCGTCGTGGCCAAGGTGACCGCGCGGTCCTGGTGGTTCAGCGGGCTGCGGCAGCTCGCTCTCGGTGGTGCCGCGGCGGGTGTGACGTACGCCCTGGGCAGTCTGTTCGGTGCGGCCGTAGGATGAGGCCTCGATCACCTATGCAAGGGACTGCATAAGTAGTCGTTACCCGGCGGTTTCGATTCCTTAACCACTGGGCATGAGCCGTAAGCGCCGCAGGCAATGACGCCTGCTCCGCATTTCTCGCGGCGGATCACGATCTCCGCCGCGAAACCGGGCCGACGGTCATTGATCTGTCCGCTTAGGTCCCACTTGGGTTCCCGTACCTTCCACCGCCGAGCGCGGTACCCCGCCACGACCCCGTGGTGTCCGCATGTTGGAACGCGGTATCCGGTTCCCGAGAATCGTTCCATCATGTAACCTGCACGAAATTTTGCACCAACAGAGGGCCAACGTCGTCCCTCGGCAGCTGTCTCCCCCCTGAGCCTCAAGGGCCTGGGAGGGACCCCCCGCCCCGACGACGACGGGAGAGCCGATGCGTACGCCGCGCCAGCCGTCCCAGCACTCCACGAACGACCAGAAGTGGTCCTTCATGGATGCTCGCCCTGCTGCGCAGGGTATGTACGACCCCCGCAACGAGCACGACGCCTGTGGCGTCGGCTTCGTGGCCACCCTCACCGGCGAGGCGAGCCACGCGCTGGTCGAGCAGGCGCTCACCGTTCTGCGCAACCTGGAACACCGCGGTGCCACCGGCTCCGAGCCCGACTCGGGCGACGGCGCGGGCATCCTGTCCCAGGTCCCGGACGCCTTCTTCCGCGAGGTGGCCGGATTCGAACTTCCCGCAGCCGGCGCGTACGCGGTGGGCATCGCCTTCCTCCCCGTGGACGGCACGGCCGACGCCGTCTCACGTATCGAGACGATCGCCGCCGAAGAGGGCCTCACCGTCCTCGGCTGGCGCGAGGTCCCGGTCGCCCCCGAACTCCTCGGCGCCACCGCCCGCTCGACGATGCCGGCCTTCCACCAGATCTTCGTGGCCGACGGCGACAGCCAGGGCATCGACCTCGACCGCACCGCGTTCGTGCTGCGCAAGCGCGCCGAGCGCGAGGCCGGGGTCTACTTCCCCTCGCTGTCCGCACGGACCATCGTCTACAAGGGCATGCTGACCACCGGCCAGCTGGAGCCCTTCTTCCCGGACCTGTCCGACCGCCGCTTCGCCTCCGCGATCGCGCTCGTGCACTCCCGGTTCTCCACCAACACCTTCCCGAGCTGGCCGCTCGCCCACCCGTACCGCTTCGTTGCGCACAACGGCGAGATCAACACGGTCAAGGGCAACCGCAACTGGATGGTCGCCCGCGAGTCCCAGCTCGCCTCGGACCTGTTCGGGGACAAGGGCCTCGAGCGGATCTTCCCCGTCTGCACGCCGGACGCCTCCGACTCGGCCTCCTTCGACGAGGTGCTCGAACTCCTGCACCTCGGCGGCCGCTCGCTCCCGCACTCCGTGCTGATGATGATCCCGGAGGCATGGGAGAACCACGCCTCCATGGACCCGGCCCGGCGCGCCTTCTACCAGTTCCACTCCACGATGATGGAGCCCTGGGACGGCCCGGCCTGTGTCACCTTCACCGACGGCAGCCAGGTCGGCGCGGTCCTCGACCGCAACGGTCTGCGCCCCGGCCGCTACTGGGTCACCGACGAGGGTCTCGTCGTCCTCGGTTCCGAGGTCGGCGTCCTCGACATCGACCCCGCCAAGGTCGTCCGCAAGGGCCGCCTCCAGCCCGGCAAGATGTTCCTCGTCGACACCGTCGAGCACCGCATCATCGAGGACGACGAGATCAAGGCCGGCCTCGCCGCCGAGAAGCCCTACGCCGAGTGGCTGGAAGCCGGCGAGATCGAGCTCTCCGACCTCCCCGAGCGCGAGCACATCGTGCACACCCACGCCTCGGTCACCCGCCGCCAGCAGACCTTCGGCTACACCGAGGAAGAGCTGCGGATCATCCTCGCGCCGATGGCCAACACCGCCGGTGAGCCGCTCGGCTCCATGGGCACCGACTCGCCGATCGCCGCGCTCTCGCAGCGCCCGCGTCTGCTGTTCGACTACTTCACCCAGCTCTTCGCACAGGTCACCAACCCGCCGCTGGACGCGATCCGCGAGGAACTGGTCACCTCGCTGCGCTCCTCCCTCGGTCCGGCGAGCAACCTGCTGGAGCCGACCGCCGTCTCCTGTCGCAGCGTCACCCTGCCCTTCCCGGTGATCGACAACGACGAGCTGGCCAAGCTCATCCACATCAACGCCGACGGCGACATGCCCGGCATGAAGGCCGCGACGCTGTCCGGCCTGTACCGGGTCTCCGGCGGCGGCGAGTCCCTCGCCGCCCGCATCGAGGAGATCTGCACCGAGGCCGACGCCGCCATCGAGAACGGCGCCCGGCTGATCGTCCTGTCGGACCGCCACTCCGACGCCGAGCACGCGCCGATCCCCTCGCTGCTGCTCACCTCGGCCGTCCACCACCACCTCATCCGCACCAAGCAGCGCACCCAGGTGGGCCTGCTGGTCGAGGCCGGAGACGTCCGCGAGGTCCACCACGTCGCCCTGCTCATCGGCTTCGGCGCCGCGGCGGTCAACCCCTACCTGGCCATGGAGTCCGTCGAGGACCTGGTCCGCGCCGGCACCTTCCTCCAGGACATCGAGCCCGAGCAGGCCATCCGCAACCTGATCTACGCCCTCGGTAAGGGCGTCCTGAAGGTCATGTCCAAGATGGGCATCTCGACCGTCGCCTCCTACCGCGGCGCCCAGGTCTTCGAGGCCGTCGGCCTGGAGACGGCCTTCGTCGAGAAGTACTTCAACGGCACGGCCACCAAGATCGGCGGCGCCGGTCTCGACGTCGTCGCCAAGGAGGTCGCCGCCCGGCACGCCAAGGCCTACCCGGCCTCCGGCATCGCGCCCGCGCACCGCGCCCTGGACATAGGGGGCGAGTACCAGTGGCGCCGCGAGGGCGAGCCCCACCTGTTCGACCCGGAGACGGTCTTCCGCCTCCAGCACTCGACGCGCTCCGGCAGCTACGAGATCTTCAAGAAGTACACGGGCCGCGTGAACGAGCAGTCCGAGCGCCTGATGACGCTGCGCGGCCTGTTCGGCTTCACCTCGGACCGCACCCCGATCTCCCTCGACGAGGTCGAGCCCGTCTCCGAGATCGTCAAGCGCTTCTCGACCGGCGCCATGTCGTACGGCTCCATCTCCAAGGAGGCGCACGAGACCCTCGCCATCGCCATGAACCAGCTGGGCGGCAAGTCCAACACCGGTGAGGGCGGCGAGGACGCGGACCGGCTGTACGACCCGGCCCGCCGCTCGTCGATCAAGCAGGTCGCCTCCGGCCGCTTCGGCGTGACCAGCGAGTACCTCGTCAACGCCGACGACATCCAGATCAAGATGGCCCAGGGCGCCAAGCCCGGCGAGGGCGGCCAGCTGCCCGGCCACAAGGTCTACCCGTGGGTGGCCAAGACCCGTCACTCCACCCCGGGTGTAGGTCTGATCTCCCCGCCGCCGCACCACGACATCTACTCCATCGAGGACCTGGCTCAGCTGATCCACGACCTCAAGAACGCCAACCCGAAGGCCCGCATCCACGTGAAGCTGGTCTCCGAGGTCGGCGTCGGCACGGTCGCCGCCGGTGTCTCCAAGGCCCACGCGGACGTCGTCCTCATCTCCGGCCACGACGGCGGAACGGGCGCCTCCCCGCTGACCTCCCTCAAGCACGCGGGCGGCCCCTGGGAGCTCGGCCTCGCCGAGACCCAGCAGACCCTGCTGCTCAACGGCCTGCGCGACCGCATCGTCGTCCAGACCGACGGCCAGCTCAAGACCGGCCGCGACGTCGTCATCGCCGCACTGCTCGGCGCCGAGGAGTTCGGTTTCGCGACCGCGCCGCTCGTCGTCTCCGGCTGCGTCATGATGCGCGTCTGCCACCTCGACACCTGCCCGGTCGGCATCGCCACCCAGAACCCGGTGCTGCGCGAGCGGTTCGCCGGCAAGGCCGAGTACATCGTCAACTTCTTCAAGTTCATCGCCGAAGAGGTCCGCGAGATCCTCGCCGAGCTCGGCTTCCGCACCATCGAAGAGGCGGTCGGCCACGCCGAGAACCTCGACGTGGAGCGCGCCATCACCCACTGGAAGGCGCAGGGCCTGGACCTGTCCCCGCTCTTCTACGTGCCCGAACTGCCCGAGGGCGCGGCGCTGCACCAGGTCATCGAGCAGGACCACGGCCTGGAGAAGGCGCTCGACAACGAGCTGATCAAGCTCGCCGCCGACGCGCTGGCCGCGGACTCCGCGACCGACGCCCAGCCGGTCCGCGCCCAGGTCGCGATCCGCAACATCAACCGCACGGTCGGCACCATGCTCGGCCACGAGGTGACGAAGAAGTTCGGCGGCGCGGGCCTGCCCGACGACACCATCGACATCACCTTCACGGGCTCCGCCGGCCAGTCCTTCGGCGCCTTCCTGCCGCGCGGTGTCACGCTGCGCCTGGAGGGCGACGCCAACGACTACGTCGGCAAGGGCCTCTCCGGCGGCCGGGTGATCGTCCGTCCCGACCGGGGCGCCGACCACCTCGCCGAGTACTCGACCATCGCGGGCAACACCATCGCGTACGGCGCGACGGGCGGCGAGCTCTTCCTGCGCGGCCGCACCGGCGAGCGCTTCTGCGTCCGCAACTCCGGCGCGACGGTGGTCTCCGAGGGCGTGGGCGACCACGGCTGCGAGTACATGACCGGCGGTCGCGCGGTCGTCCTCGGCGAGACGGGCCGCAACTTCGCGGCCGGCATGTCCGGCGGTGTCGCCTACGTGATCGACCTCGACCGCGACAACGTGAACATCGGCAACGTGGACGCCGTCGAGGAACTCGACGACACCGACAAGCAGTGGCTGCACGATGTCGTGCGCCGGCACGCGGAGGAGACCGCCTCGACGGTCGCCGAGAAGCTGATCGCCGAGTGGCCCGCGGCCGTGGAGCGCTTCAGCAAGATCATTCCCAGCACGTACAAGGCAGTGCTCGCCGCCAAGGACGCCGCCGAGCGAGCCGGACTCAACGAGTCCGAGATCACCGAGAAGATGATGGAGGCGGCGACCAATGGCTGATCCCAAGGGCTTTCTGAACCACGGCCGTGAGGTCGCCAGGTCCCGGCCGGTCGAGGAGCGCCTCAAGGACTGGAACGAGGTCTACGTTCCGGGCTCGCTGCTCCCGATCATCTCCAAGCAGGCCTCGCGCTGCATGGACTGCGGCATCCCGTTCTGCCACAACGGCTGTCCGCTGGGCAACCTGATCCCCGAGTGGAACGACTACGCGTACCGCGAGGACTGGCAGGCCGCCTCCGAGCGCCTGCACGCCACGAACAACTTCCCGGAGTTCACGGGCCGGCTGTGCCCCGCCCCGTGTGAGTCGGCGTGTGTGCTCGGCATCAACCAGCCCGCCGTGACCATCAAGAACGTCGAGGTCTCGATCATCGACAAGGCGTGGGACACGGGCGATGTCGCCCCGCAGATCCCCGAGCGCCTGTCGGGCAAGACCGTCGCGGTCATCGGTTCCGGTCCCGCCGGTCTCGCGGCCGCACAGCAGCTCACCCGTGCCGGTCACACGGTCGCGGTGTACGAGCGCGCCGACCGCGTAGGCGGCCTGCTGCGCTACGGCATCCCCGAGTTCAAGATGGAGAAGCGGCACATCAACCGCCGCATCGAGCAGATGCGCGCGGAGGGCACCCGCTTCCGCACGGGCATCGAGATCGGCCGCGACCTCAAGGCGACGGACCTGCGCAAGCGGTACGACGCCGTGGTCATCGCCGCCGGTGCCACGACCGCCCGTGACCTGCCCGTCCCCGGGCGGGAGCTGAGCGGCATCCACCAGGCCATGGAGTACCTGCCGCTGGCCAACAAGGTGCAGGAGGGCGACTTCGTGGCGCCCCCGATCACCGCCGAGGGCAAGCACGTCGTGGTCATCGGCGGCGGCGACACGGGCGCGGACTGCGTGGGCACCGCCCACCGCCAGGGCGCGGCCTCGGTCACCCAGCTGGAGATCATGCCGCGGCCGGGCGAGGAGCGTAACCCGGGCCAGCCCTGGCCGACGTTCCCGATGCTCTACAAGGTCACCTCCGCGCACGAGGAGGGCGGTGAGCGGGTCTACTCCGTCAACACCACCCACTTCGAGGGCGACGAGGACGGCAACGTCCAGTGGCTGCACCTGGTCGAGGTAGAGTTCACCGGCGGCAAGCTGAACCAGAAGCCGGGCACGGAGCGAAAGATCCCCGCCCAGCTGGTGACGCTGGCGATGGGCTTCACCGGCACGGACGTCGAGAACGGCGTGGTCTCCCAGTTCGGTCTTGAGCTCGACGAGCGCGGCAACATCGCCCGCGACGCCGACTTCGCGACCAACGTTCCCGGCGTGTACGTCGCCGGTGACGCGGGCCGCGGCCAGTCCCTCATCGTCTGGGCCATCGCGGAGGGCCGCTCGGCCGCCCGCGGTGTCGACCGCTTCCTCACCGGAGCGAGCGACCTGCCGGCCCCGATCCGTCCGACGGACCGCTCGCTGATGGTCTGACCCCTGAACGCGTGACCTGACGGTCACTCAAAAACGTCCCGCACAAAGGCGTGCGGAACACGAGACGGCGCCTGCCTCACTGTCCCCGACCGGACGACCTGGCAGGCGCCGCCGCATGCCCGGGTGCTTCTCCCGCTTACGGCACGCGGTACGTCTCGCCGTACACCTTCCACCGCAGCGGTGTGTGCAGGTCGAGGTTCCCGTCGTAGAGGAACTGGCGCTGGGCCGTGTCGATGCGCGTGGTGTCGCGCTTCGGGTTCTTGGCTTTCATCGCCTCGCGGCGGATGTCCAGGAAGATGTCGAGGTACGCCTTCTCGTCGCCGCCGTCGGAAGGCAGGTTCGCCTCGCGCATGGCGCGCTCGCGCAGCCCGTAGAAGCTGTTGTCGCTGGTGCCGGGACCGTGCAGCACCATGGCGTCGTAGTAGATGAACTGGCCGAGCGTACCGAGACCGTCGAGCTTGGCGAGCCGGACGGCGGGGTCGAAGTAGACGCTGTCGCGTTCGTGGTCCTGGGCCTCGCGGAAGGCGGCGAGGGTGGCCTCGTGGCGCCAGGCCGCGGGAAAGCCCGGGTCCAGGCCCTCGTGGGAGTCCGTGCCGTCGACCTTGCGCAGGGCCGGGAGATAGCGGGCGAGCCCGTTGTCCGGGTGCTCCTTGGTGTAGCGCTCGACCAGGGTGAGCAGGTCGTGGGTGCCGGTGCAGAAGCCGACGACGCCCGCCGTGTAGCCCTGGCCGTCACCGATGTCCTCGATGTAGCGGTACGCCTCGTGCCACTTCAGCGTGGAGTTCTCGGCGCTCGCCACGATCTCCTGCGCCAGCTCCTTCTTGTCCGGAGCGGCGAGGCCCGCCGGCGCGTCGGCGACGACCTCGTCGTCGGCCGTCCGCTCGGCCTTGGCCTTGTCCTTCTCGCGGGCCTGCCGCGACACGGACGCCGAGCCCTTGGCGTCGGCCGTGGCCGTGTGCTCGGGCGTGGCGAAGTAGGCCGCCGCCGTGACCAGCACGGGGACGACGGCGAACAACAGGCAACCCGCACGTTTCATGACGCACAGGGTACGCAGGGAAGGCGTACAGGTGAGGAAGCCGGGGTGCAGCACGCCTGTGCCCTTCGGGGCGGCAGGCATGCGCCACCCCGGGCAGGCCACCCGACGGCCGCCCGGGGCGCGGCCCGTCGGGCGCCCTGGCAGGGCCCGCGCTTCGCCCGCGCGGGGCCGGACACGGGTGCGGGCAGGGGCTGTTGCCAGTCCCGCGACGCTGGGACCGCAGGAAGCGCCGCGGCGGGCGTGCCGCCGCCCGCCCCCGTGCTAAACGGAGCCGTTCCTCAGAGCCGACACCTTGAGCACCGCGAGGACCACCAGCAGTGTGAGGAGCCCCACGCAGACGGCCGCCTGGACCGGTGCCCGCCAGCGGTTGCGGGGCACGTACGCGAAGGCCGCCGTCACGACCGCGCCCGCCAGCAGGCCGCCCAGGTGGCTCTGCCAGGACGTGAGCCCCGCCGAGATCAGCAGCCAGATCAGCAGACCCCCCATGAACCGGTTGACGCCCCCCATGTCCGCGCCGAGCCGGCGGGCCATCACGTAGTACGCGGCGCCGATGCCGAAGATCGCGCCCGACGCGCCGAGCGTGTGCTCGTCCGGGGCGATCAGCAGCACGAGGACCGAGCCGCCGAGCGCCGACAGCAGATACAGGGCGAGGTAGCGGACCCGGCCGAGCTGGGCCTCGACGGTCCTGCCGATGTTCCACAGCGCGAACATGTTCATCGCGATATGAGCGATGCCGAAGGTGCCCCCGGTGGGCGGCAGATGCAGGAACGCGCCGGTCAGCAGCCGGTACCACTCCCCGTTGACCAGGCCTTCCGCGTGGTAGTCCGAGGAGTGCACGGCGTCCCAGAGATAGTGGATCCCGTCCCCGTCCACCAGGCCCGCGCCGAGCATCTCGAACCGGTCCACGACCGACGAGCGCAGCAGTTCGGCCAGGTAGGCCAGCAGATTGAGGCCGATGAGGGCGTACGTCACCGCGGGCACCGTCGAGATCCGGCCGCCGAAGGCCGTACGGGCCTGCCGGACGGACTTCGCGCCCTCCTTCACGCACTCCACGCACTGATGGCCGACGGCCGCCTCGCGCATGCAGCTCGGGCATATGTAGCGGTCGCAGCGGGTGCAGCGCACATGCGACTCCACCTTGGGGTGGCGGTAGCAGGTGGTGACGGCGGACTCGGACTCCACGGCCGGCTCCTCGGAACGCACGGGTAAGGGGTATCGGTGAGCCGGTGGGGACGGCGAAGATCAAAATAGCGACACTTCGGTCGGAGAGGAACGGCAGGGTCCGCGCGAGCGCCGGCCGGATGTGCGCTCCGACGTGACCCTGGCGTCGCGCATCCCCGCGCGAAAGGAGCACCGCATGGCCGGACCGGCCTCGTCGCGGCCACCGATCGTCCCAACACTCCACCCATGACGCCCCGTTGGCTTCGGCGGGGCGGCATGCCACCCTGGTGGGCCGAGGGGAGCGGCGTATGGGCGCACGAGAGATCGAGTCCGGCCGGACCGGCGGACCTTCGGTGAACGGAGCCCCCGGGAGCGGGACTTCGCAGGCCGTCGGCCCCGCGGGGACCACGCGAGCCCGCCGCGCGGCCGAGACGGGCAAGGGTGAGCGGCTCGCCGACTGGGCCGACGGACGGCTGGGCGTGTACACCCTGGCCAAGGCCAATATGCGCAAGGTCTTCCCGGACCACTGGTCGTTCATGCTGGGCGAGGTCTGCCTCTACAGCTTCCTCGTCCTGATCATCACCGGCGTCTATCTCACCCTGTTCTTCGAGCCGAGCGGCGTCGAGGTCGTCTACCACGGCTCGTACGGGCCGCTGAACGGCATCATCATGACGCGGGCGTACGAGTCCACGCTCGACATCAGCTTCGACGTGCGCGGTGGTCTGCTGATCCGGCAGATCCACCACTGGGCGGCGCTCGTCTTCCTCGCCGGGATGCTTGTGCACATGATGCGGGTGTTCTTCACCGGCGCGTTCCGCAAGCCGCGCGAGGTCAACTGGCTGTTCGGCTGGACCCTGCTGATGCTCGGCCTCATCACCGGACTGACCGGCTACTCGCTCCCCGACGACCTGCTCTCCGGCACCGGCGTCCGCTTCGCCCAGGGCGCCATCCTGTCGATCCCGGTCGTGGGGACGTACATCTCCTTCTTCCTCTTCGGAGGGGAGTTCCCGGGGCACGACATCATCCCGAGGTTCTTCCCCATCCATGTCCTGCTGCTGCCGGGCATCATGCTGGGACTGGTCGTCGCCCACCTGATCCTGGTCTTCTACCACAAGCACACGCAGTACCCGGGGCCCGGACGCGACCAGAAGTCGGTCGTCGGCATGCCGTTCATGCCGGTCTACATGGCCAAGGCCGGCGGCTTCTTCTTCCTGGTCTTCGGGGTCCTGTCGATCATGGGCGCGATCGCCACCGTCAACCCCGTATGGGCCTTCGGTCCCTACCGCCCCGACCTGGTGACCACCGGCGCCCAGCCCGACTGGTACCTCGGGTTCTCCGAGGGACTGATCCGGGTGATGCCGGGATGGGAGATCAACGCCTTCGGCCACACACTCCAGCTGGGCGTCTTCATCCCCTTCTCGCTCTTTCCGCTCATCATGACCGCCATCGCCGTCTACCCCTTCATCGAGGCATGGGTCACCGGCGACAAGCGCGAGCACCACATCCTGGACCGGCCGCGCAACGTGCCCACCCGCACCGCCCTCGGCGTCGCCTGGCTGACGCTGTACGCCGTCCTGCTGGTCGGCGGCGGCAACGACCTGTGGGCCACCCACTTCCATCTGTCGATCAACGCGATCACCTGGTTCGTCCGCGTCGCCGTATTCGCCGGGCCCGCACTCGCCTACGTCGTCACGAAACGGGTCTGCCTCGGGCTGCAACGCGCCGACCACGACAAGGTGTTGCACGGCCGCGAGTCCGGCCTCATCAAGCTCCTGCCGCACGGCGAGTACGTCGAGGTCCACGAACCGCTCACCCCGGCACAGCGGTTCACCCTCACCCAGCACGAACAGGCGCCGCCCTACGAGGTGGGCCCGCTCGTCGACGCGAACGGCGTCGTCCGCCGGGTCGGCCCCGCCCGGAGACTGCGCGCCCGGCTGGCGCGCGCCCTGTACGGGCCCGGCACCCGGATCCCGAAGCCGACGGCGAAGGAGTACCGGGAACTCACGAGCGGGGACGACCACCACTGAGACCGGCCAGCGCCTCGGCCCTGCAATCGGCCGGGGTGCCCCAGGCCGTCCGCAGGGCGCGCGCCTTGGTGAACCAGAGGGACAGGTCGTACTCGGCCGTGTAGCCGATCGCGCCGTGCAGCTGCAGCGCAGTCCGGGCCATGGCGTACGCGGCCTCGCCCGCCGTGACCTTCGCGGCGGCCACGTCCGCCGGTGCCATCGACAGCGCGGCGCCGAACAGCAGCGGGCGCGCGAACTCCAGGGCGATCATCGCGTCCGCGAGCCGGTGCTTGACCGCCTGGAACGAGCCGACGGGAACACCGAACTGCGTGCGCTGCCCGACGTATTCGACGGTCCGGTCGAGGAGCGCGAGACCGACCCCGAGGGCCTGCGCGGCGGTGGCGAGCCGGGCCCAGGTCAGAGCCCGGCCGACGGCGCGGGTGACCTGCGGGCCCGTGGCCAGGAGTTCACCGCCGGCCTCCGGCAGGGCGAGCCGCCGGGCCCGGTCCACGGACGCCCGCACCGGGCCGTGGCCGGGCGCGAGCCGCAGACCGTCGCCGTCCACCGCGAGCAGCACCGTCGCCGCGTCCGCGTCCAGCGCGTACCCGCCGGCCGGAGCGAGCGTGGCGACGCTCTTGCCCGAGGCCAGCCCCGGCAGCAACCGCTCGGCCGGGCCCGGTTCACCCGACCCGCCCAGTTCGCTCAGCAGGACGGCCGAGGCGATCGTCTCCACCACCGGACCCGGAACCGCGTGCCGCCCCAACTCCAGGAACGCGACCGTCAGTTCTACGGGCAGCGGGCCCACCCCCTCGTACGCCTCCGGGACGGCCAGCGCGAAGACCCCCGCGTCGGCGAGCCGCGACCACAGGGACCGCCCGGGCGCGTGGTCGCCGTCGGCCCACGCCCGTACGGCCGACGGCGTGTCCGTGGAGGTCAGCATCGCGTCCAGGGAGGCGGCGAAGGCGCGCTGTTCGGCGTCGAGGAGGAAGCGCATCAGCGGCGGCCCTTCGGGAGGCCGAGCAGCCGCTCGGCGATGATGTCGCGCTGGATCTCGTTGGTGCCCGCGTAGATGGGGCCGGCGAGCGAGAACACATGGCCTTCGGCCCACTCGGTGTCCGCCAACTCGCCCTCGGCGCCCAGCAGATCGAGCGCCGTCTCGTGCAGTGCGATGTCGAGCTCCGACCAGAACACCTTGTTCAGACTGGACTGCGGACCGATGTCCCCCACTCTCGGCTCCGCTCGAGCGGGGGCGCCCCCACTCCCCTCGAGGAACCGGGAGGCGTTGGCGTACGTGAAGAGCTGGTAGGCGCGGGCGCCGATCACCGCGTCGGCCACGCGATCGCGCAGGGCCGAGTCGGAGGGGTCGCCGTGGCTGCGCCACAACGCGGCCAGCCGGTGGGCGGCGGCCAGGAAACGGCCCGGCGAACGCAGCATCAGACCGCGTTCGTTGCCCGCCGTCGACATCGCCACCCGCCAGCCCTGCCCCGGCTCGCCGATCACGTCCTCGTCGGGGACGAACACCTCGTCCAGGAACAGCTCCGCGAAGGCCGGCCTGCCGTCCAGGCGCCCGATGGGGCGGACCGTCACGCCCGGCGCGCGCAGGTCGAACATCAGATACGTCAGGCCCTGGTGGGGCTTCGGCAGACCCGGCTCGCTGCGGAACAGGCCGAACGCGCGGTCGGCGAACGCGGCCCGCGACGACCACGTCTTGTGCCCCTTCAAACACCAGCCGCCGTCCGTGCGCACCGCACGCGACCTCAGCGACGCCAGGTCCGAACCCGCCTCGGGCTCGGACCACGTCTGCGCCCAGACCACCTCCCCCGTCGCCATCGGCGGCAGCACCCGCGCGCGCTGCTCCGCGGTGCCGTGGTCGAAGAGGGTCGGCGCGAGGAGGCTGATGCCGTTCTGCCCGACCCGGCCGGGCGCGCCCGCCGCGTGGTACTCCTCCTCGAAGGCCAGCCAGCGCACGAGGTCCGCGTCCCGGCCGCCGTACTCCGCCGGCCACGACACCACCGACCAGCGGTCCGCAGCCAGTTCGGCCTCCCACGCGCGATGCGCGGCGAAGCCCTCCGCGGTCTCCAGGGAGGGCAGCGCAGTCGTCGGGACATGGGCGTCCAGCCAGGTACGGGCCTCGGCACGGAACGCCTCCTCGGCGGGGGAGCGGGTGAGATCCATCGGCGGCACCTTTCGGCGGCGGGCTCCGGACGGCGTTGGCCCGGGGCGGGCGGCGGCCCCCGGGGAGGGGCGGGGCTTCCCGGGGCTCGGGAGAGGGGCCCGGGAGTGACGACAAGCTTCCCTAACAAGTGTTTGGTAGGTTAGCTTGGGGTCATGAGCGACGTCGAGAGTCCGGCGTACGTACCCGGGCACGGGCTGCTGAAGGGCCGCACCGCCGTCATCACCGCCGCGGCGGGCGCAGGCATCGGCGGAGCCACGGCACGCCGGTTCCTGGAGGAGGGTGCGCGCGTCCTGATCAGCGACGCGCACACCCGCCGGCTCAAGGAGACCGCCGAGACCCTGGCAGCGGAGTTCGGCCCCGCCGAGGTGACCGCACTGCCCTGCGACGTCACCGCCGAGGACCAGGTCCAGGCCCTCTTCGACACCGCCGCCGACCTCCACGGCCGACTGGACATCGTCGTCAACAACGCCGGCCTCGGCGGCACCTCACCCCTCGTCGACATGACCGACGAACAGTGGTCGAAGGTCCTCGACGTGACCCTGACCGGCACGTTCCGCTGCACCCGCGCGGCGCTGCGGCGGCTCAAGGAGCGCGGCCACCGCGGAGTCGTCGTCAACAACGCCTCCGTCGTCGGCTGGCGCGCCCAGTCCGGGCAGGCCCACTACGCCGCCGCGAAGGCAGGCGTCATGGCGCTCACCCGCTGCGCCGCGATCGAGGCCGCCGCGTACGGGGTACGGGTCAACGCCGTCTCACCCAGCCTCGCCATGCACCCCCACCTGGTGAAGGTCACCACCCCCGAACTGCTGGAGGAACTGACCGCCCGCGAGGCCTTCGGCCGGTACGCCGAACCCTGGGAGGTCGCCAACGTGATCGTGTTCCTCGCCTCCGGCTACTCCTCGTATCTGACCGGCGAGGTCGTGTCCGTGAGCAGCCAGCACGCATAGGACGACAATGACCGTGTGCCTACCAAGAAGAAGCCCCTGGTGACCGCCACCCCGGAGCGTCGCCGCGAACTGCTCGGCACCGCCGCCGAGGTGTTCGCCGAACAGGGCTACAACGCCACCACCGTCCGCAAGATCGCGGACGAGGCCGGGATGCTCGCGGGCAGTCTCTACTACCACTTCGACTCCAAGGAATCGATGCTGGAGGAGATCCTGCGGACCTTCCTCGACGAGCTCTGGGACGGCTACGACACCGTCCTGGACTCCGAACTCGGCCCCCGGGAAACCCTGGAGGCACTGGTCACCGAATCCTTCCGGGAGATCGACCGGCACCGCGCGGCCGTCGCCATCTACCAGAAGGAGGCCCGGCACCTCGCCGCACAGCAGCGCTTCGCCTTCCTCGCCGAGTCCCAGCGCAACTTCGAGAAGGCGTGGCTGAGCACCCTGGAACGCGGAGTCGACGCCGAGGTCTTCCGGGCCGACCTCGACATCCGTCTCACCTACCGGTTCGTCCGCGACACCGTGTGGGTCGCCGCCTCCTGGTACCGGCCCGGCGGTCAGCACAGCCCGGAGGAGATCGCCCGGCAGTACCTGTCGATGGTGCTCGACGGCATCTCCGTCCGCGAGGAGCCGTAAGCGAACCACCCGCGAACCACCCACGTCCGCAAGGGAGTCGTCATGGCCGAGGCCTACATCGTCGAAGCGGTCCGCACGCCCGTCGGGCGGCGCGGGGGAGGGCTGAGCGGGGTCCACCCGGCCGACCTCGGCGCGCACGTGCTCAGGGCCCTGGTCGAACGGTCCGGCGTGGACCCGGCCGCCGTGGAGGACGTCGTCTTCGGCTGCCTGGACACGGTCGGACCGCAGGCCGGGGACATCGCCCGCACCAGCTGGCTGGCGGCCGGACTGCCCGAGGAGGTGCCGGGCGTCACCGTCGACCGGCAGTGCGGTTCCTCCCAGCAGGCCGTGCACTTCGCCGCCCAGGGCGTCCTGTCCGGCACCCAGGACCTGGTCGTCGCCGGCGGCGTGCAGAACATGAGCCAGATACCCATCGCCTTCGCCTCCCGCCGGGCCGCCGAACCGCTCGGCCTCACCGAGGGCCCCTTCGCGGGCAGCGAGGGCTGGCGCGCCCGCTACGGCGACCGCCCCGTCAACCAGTTCCACGGCGCCGAACTCATCGCCGCCAAATGGGGCATCAGCCGCCGCGACCAGGAGGAGTTCGCCCTCCGCTCCCACCAGCGGGCGATCCGCGCCGTCGACGAGGGCCGCTTCGCCCGCGAGACCGTCGCCCACGGCGAGGTCACGGTCGACGAGGGCCCCCGCCGGGACACCACCCTCGAGAAGATGGCGGCCCTGAACCCGGTAGTCGAGGGCGGCACCATCACCGCCGCCTGCTCCTCCCAGGTGTCCGACGGCGCCGCCGCGATGCTGCTCGCCTCCGAGCGCGCGGTCCGCGAACACGGCCTGACCCCCCGCGCCCGCGTGCACCACCTCTCGGTGCGCGGCGAGGATCCCATCCGGATGCTCTCGGCCCCCATCCCGGCCACCGCGTACGCCCTGAAGAAGACCGGCATGTCCATCGGCGACATCGATCTCGTCGAGATCAACGAGGCCTTCGCCCCGGTCGTCCTCGCCTGGCTCAAGGAGACCGGCGCCGACCCGGAGAAGGTCAACGTCAACGGCGGCGCGATCGCCCTCGGCCATCCCCTCGGCGCCACGGGCGTGCGGCTGATGACGACCCTGCTGCACGAACTGGAGCGCACCGGCGGCCGGTTCGGACTCCAGACGATGTGCGAGGGCGGCGGCCAGGCGAACGTGACGATCATCGAACGGCTCTGAGGAACGGGCGTCCACCCCCTGCCCCGGGCGCTCACCCGTCCGGGCCGGCAGGGGCGTCCCCTGCCGTGAGGGCCGGGTCGGCCGTGCGGGGAAGGGCGTCGAGCGTCGCGAGGGCCTGCGCCATCACCCGCTCGACCAGTTCCGCGCAGGACGGGAGATCCTCGATCACCCCCGCGACCTGTCCCGACGCCATCACGCCGAGATCCGTCCGGCCGTCCACCATCGACGACTTGAGGAGCATCGGGGTGTTGGCGGCGAGCAGGACCTGACTCCACGACAGGTCCCTGCCGTGCTTCATGGCCAGGCCGTCGCGGATCATCCGGGACCAGGACAGCCCGGAGATCCGCCGGAATCCGGCCGCGCGGCGCACGGCCTGGACGAGTGCCCTCGTACGGCCTGCACCCTCCAGGGCGTCGACGAGCTCACTGCGCAGCATGCGGTGCGGCAGCCCGTCGACAGCCGTCGTCACGGTGACGTCCTTCACCGTCGCCGCCAGATACCTCGCCTTCACCGCGTCGGGGACGGTCGAGTCGGAGGTCAGCAGGAAACGCGTGCCCATCGCGATGCCCGCCGCGCCGTAGGCCAGCGCCGCCACCAGCCCCCGCCCGTCGTGGAAGCCGCCCGCCGCCACCACCGGAATGTCCACGGCGTCCACCACCTGCGGCAGCAGCACGCTCGTCGCCACCTCCCCGGTGTGCCCGCCGCCCTCGCCGCCCTGCACGATCACCGCGTCGGCCCCCCAGGCGGCCACCTTCTCGGCATGCCGCCGGGCGCCGACGGACGGCACGACGATCACGCCCGCCTCCTTCAGCGAGGCGATCAGCTCGCGGGAGGGGGCGAGCGCGAACGACGCGACGCGCACGCCCTCCTCCACGATGATCCGCACCCGGTCGCCCGCGTCCCCGGCGTCGGCGCGCAGATTCACACCGAAGGGCCGGTCCGTACGGGACTTGACCTCCCGCACCGCGTCGCGGAGCCGGTCGAGTGTCATCGTCGCGGAGGCCAGGATGCCCAGCGCGCCCGCGTTCGCCGTCGCCGAGACCAGACGGGGCCCGGCCACCCAGCCCATACCCGTCTGCACGATGGGATGCCGGACACCGACGAGCCCGGTCAGCGCGGTCTCCATCAGCGCCCACCCCCACGCGAACGGCCGGGCACGTCCCGGTCGCGCCGGCCGCCGCCTTCGTCGGGTGCTTCCCGGTCTCGTGCTGCGTCGGCCCCGTCGGGTGACTCCCGGTCTCGTGCTGCGTCGGCCCCGCCGGGTGTCTCCCGGTCTCCTGCGGTGCCTGCCCGGCCGGGTGTCGCCCGGGCCCGTGCGCCGCTCTCCGGATCGGGCACCTCCCGGTTCCGCAGACCCTTCGGGTCGATCACCGTGCGGATCAACTCCAGCTCCTCCGAGGTCGGTTCACGGGTGAACGGCACCTCGTCCGGGATCGTCAGCTCGAACCCCGTCGCCTCCCCGACCTCCTCGGCGGTGACACCCGGGTGCACGGACACCAGCCGCATCGAGTGGTCGGGCGTCGCGAAGTCGAGGACGGCGAGGTCGGTCACCACCCGGGGGAGGCGATGGAAGCGGGTGGCGCTCGGCCCGGCGGCGGCGGCCCGGTCGTACCCCACCCCGCACACCATGTCGACCCGCTCCACGAAGACGCGCGGGGAATGCTTGGGGATCCAGTAACTGGTCGGATTATTAAGGGTGTTGACCGGGGCACCGCGCACGCCGAGCAGCTGCCGCCGGGGCCGGGACCAGTCGCCGACGCAGGAGATGTTCTGGTTGCCGAAGCGGTCGATCTGGCTCGCGCCCATCATCACGTGCCGCCGCCCGCCGGTCACCGCGGTCAGATGTCTGCGGTACGGCAGCCAGCCCTCCGGGGTGCCGTCGAGGCCGACGAGCAGCGCCTCGCCGTCGGTCAGCAGCAGGTCGGGCGAGAAGGTGCGCCGGGCCAGCCGGGCGCCGATGGACGGGATCAGGCCCATGGGGCTGGCGAGCACCTCGCCGTTGTCCCGCCAGGCCTCGGCGCAGGCGATCACGCAGTACTCGGCTCGGTCGGCGCTCACTGGTCCCCCTCCCTCTGCCAGGCCTGGACGGCGCTCTGATAGGCGTGTTCGCCGCCGCCGAGGAACCGCTCGGCGAACTCGGCGTACGGCGTGGTCGCGTACAGCTTCTGGAAGGCCTCGTCCCGCCCGTAGTCCGGGACGCACGAGGTGAAGTGCGCGCCGTTCGGTGTCTCCACCACGCCCGTCACGGACGACCGCTGGAGCAGCAGGGTCTGCGGCGCGGCCTCCTTGGTCAGCTCCGCCGTGTCGACGATCCGCTCGCAGGAGACGTACGCCGTGTCCGCGGCCTCGCAGAACAGGTCGTCGAAGTACGGGTCCGGGCCCAGGTACTGGCCGTTGCCCAGGCGGTCCGCCCGGTTCAGGTGGACCAGGGCCGCGTCCATACGCAGCGCGGGCATCGCGACGAGCTCCTCCCGTATCCCCGAGGCCGGGTCGGGATACGGCGAAGTGATCGTCCGCAGGCCCGGGTTGACCCGCATCACGTCCGAGCCGAGACCCGCGCGCACCGGGAGGAACGGCAGCCGGTTCGCCGCCGCGTGCAGGCCCCACATGAACATCGCCTCGTCCACCTCCGTCAGCTCGAACGCGCCGCGCTCGCGGGCCGCGCGGTAGTGCGGTTCGAGCGGGATGGAGTCGAGCGTCGCGAACGCGGTGACGAGCGTGCGGATCCGTCCCGCGGCGGCCAGCAGCCCGACGTCCGGGCCGCCGTACGCGACGACGGTGAGATCGGTGATCTCGGTGCGGAGCAGTGCTCTCACCAGGGCCATCGGCTTGCGGCGCGAGCCCCACCCGCCGATGCCGAGGGTCATCCCGCTCTCCAGCCGACCGACGACGTCCTGCGCCGACATGGTCTTGTCGCTCACCGGGGGGCCTCCTTGCCGAAGGTGTCGCGGACGCGGTCGGCCACTCCGGCGAGATTGGCCTCGAAGGTGAAGCCCTGCTCGAAGCGGTAGCTGCGGCGCACGTCGACGGGGTCGATGCCGTTGATGGCGGCCTTGGCGAGCCGGATGAGATGCCCGTCCTTGGCCGCTATCTCGCGCGCCAGCTCCAGTGCGGCCGCCCGCAGTTCCTCGCGCGGTACGACCCGCCACACCGAGCCGTGCGTGTGCAACTCGGCCGCGGTCGCCGTGCGCGAGGTGTAGTACAGGGCGCGCATCAGATGCTGGGGGACGAGCCGGGCCAGATGCGTGGCCGCGCCGAGCGCCCCGCGGTCCAGCTCGGGCAGGCCGAAGGTGGCGTCCTCGCTCGCCACGATCGCGTCCGCGTTCCCCACGAGCCCTATGCCGCCGCCCAGGCAGAAGCCGTGCACCGCCGCGACGACGGGCACCTCGCACTCGTACACCGCCGCGAAGGCCTCCGCGCAGCCGCGGTTGGCGCCGATCAGCGCGCCGTGACCGGTGGTGTCGCGCTGCATCTCCTTGATGTCGACGCCCGCGTTGAAACCGCGTCCCTCGGCTGCGAGGACGACACAGCGGATCCCGGGGTCGCGGCCCGCCGCGCGCACGGCCTCGGCGAGGTCGAACCAGCCCCGCACCGGCAGTGCGTTCACCGGCGGGAAGTCGACCGTGACGACGGAAATCCCCTTTTCCGGGGACGAGGTGGAGACACCCATGGGCACATCAGCTACCTTTCCACCAAACGTTTGTTAGGTGTGATGCGAAGCTAGCAGCGATCGCGGCCGCGCGGGAGGCCCTGTGGACAACGCGGACACCATGGATGGCGGAGCCGCCGCCGTGGACCTCGACGGCCGGACCGTCGTCGTCACCGGCGGCACCCGAGGAGTCGGCGCGGGCATCGCACGGGCCTTCGCACGGGCCGGCGCCCACGTCGTGGTCTGCGCCCGCCGACCGCCCGAAATCCCCCTCGAAGACGCCGACTTCGTCCCCGTCGACCTGCGCGACCCGGCCGCCGTGAGGACCTTCTTCGACGCTCTGCCCCGGCTCGACGTCCTGGTCAACAACGCGGGCGGCGCCCCCTACCGGCCGCTGGCCGAGGCGGACGCCGAGCGGCATGCCCGGGTGATCGAGCTCAACCTCACCGCCCCGCTCACCGCGTCGATCGCCGCGTACGAACATCTCAGGCGGGCCCGGGGCTCCATCGTGATGATCGGCAGCGTCAGCGGGTCGCGCCCCTCTCCCGGTTCGGCGGCCTACGGTGCGGCCAAGGCCGGACTGGAGAACCTGGCCCGTTCGATGGCCGTCGAGTGGGCGCCCGAGATCCGGGTCAACACCCTGGTCGTCGGCATGGTCCACACCGAACTCGCCCATCTGCACTACGGCGGCGAGGACGGCGTCGCAGCCGTCGCCCGCACCGTCCCGCTGGGCCGCCTCGCCCGGCCGTCCGACGTCGGCGCCGCAGCCGTCTTCCTCGCCTCGGACGCCGCCGCCTACATCAGCGGCGCCTCGATCCTCGTCCACGGAGGCGGGGAGCGGCCCGCCTTCCTCGACGCCGCCACCGCCAACAAGGACCAGCAGGGAGAAGCGGGATGAGCGCACGATTGCTGTGTGAGGGGCGGGTCGTGATCGTCACTGGCGCGGGCCGCGGACTGGGCAGGGCGCACGCGCTGGCGTATGCCGCCGAGGGCGCCCGGCTCGTCGTGAACGACCTCGGCGTCGGTCTCGACGGCACCCCCGGACCGGACAGCCCGGCCCGGCAGGTGGCCGAGGAGATCCGCGCGGCGGGCGGCGAAGCGGTGGCCCACGGCGGCGACATCGCCACGACCGAGGGCGCCGCCTCCGTCGTCCGCGCCGCCCTGGAGACGTACGGGCGTCTCGACACGCTGGTCAACAACGCCGGGTTCCTGCGCGACCGGATGCTGGTCAACCTCGACGAGGACGACTGGGACGCCGTGATGCGGGTCCATCTGAAGGGACACTTCCTGCCGCTCCAGCAGGCGGCGGCGCACTGGCGGGCGGAAGCGAGGGCGGGCCGCGCGCCCGACGCCCGGGTCGTCAACACCAGCAGCGGAGCGGGCCTGCTGGGGTCGGTCGGGCAGGGCAACTACAGCGCCGCCAAGGCCGGCATCCTCGCTCTGACGCTGGTCGCGGCCGCCGAGATGGGACGGTACGGCGTCCACGTCAACGCCATCGCCCCGGCCGCCCGCACCCGGATGACCGAGCGGACCTTTGCCGACACCATGTCCGCCCCCGGCAGCGGCTTCGACGCCATGGCCCCCGGCAATGTCTCGCCGCTGGTCGTCTGGCTCGGTTCGGCCGCGAGCGCCGGGGTCACCGGCCGCGTCTTCGAGACCGAGGGCGGCCGGATCACCGTGATGGAGGGCTGGCGGCCGGGCCCGAGCGCCGACAACGGGGCCCGGTGGACCCCGGCGGAGGCCGGCGAAACCGCCAGGAAACTCCTGACGGCGGCGCAGACTCCGGGGGCGGTGTACGGCGCACGGTAGGAGGCTCGGCGCATCCCGCCGGTCCGGCGCCGGGCTCTGCGGGGTAGGGCGCCCCGCGGGGACGGGTGGGTGCTTCGGGCCGGCTGACGGCGCCCTGCGGGCAGCCGCGGGAGGGGAGTTGGGCCCGATGAATTCGCGGGTGGAGCGGTGCGGTGCTGTCTGCTGCCGTGCGGGGTGGTGCGTGTGGTGCTGTCTGCGGCGGTGCGGTGTGGTGCCGTGTGCGGCGGTGCGTGCGGGGTGGCGCATGCGGTGCGGGTTGTGCGGTCGGCCCGGACGGTGCGGTGTAGTGCGGATCGGGCGTGCGGTGCGTGGGGGCGGCCTGGACGGTGCGGTGTAGGGCGGGTCGGGAGTGCGGTGCGTGGGGGCGGCGCGGACCGTGCGGTGCGTGGGTCGGCGTGGGGGCCGTACGGGCGGTAGGTGCTCGCGGCCGACGGGGGTGCGAGCGGCCGGACCGCCCGCGGGCCCCGGCGTTCAGCGTCCGGGGCGTGTCGTGCTCGCCTTCAGAAGGGTGGTGATCTCCGCGTGGCCGGTCTGGAGGTCGTCGCCGGCGAAAGGCCGTCCCTGAGCGTCCAGGAGCTGGACCTCGATGGTCATGCCCTCGGGTGACGGGTGACGGTGGGTGACCCAGGGGTGGCCGGGGCCGTGCGTGCGGGCCAGGCTCCCGCGGAGTTCGGCCTCGATGCCGACGCCGAGCAGGCGGCGGGCCTCCGCCAGCGCCTCGCCCCGCGCCCCCGCCCCGTGTGCGAGCAGGGCCCGTACACAGCCGACGGAGCCCCGGTGCGCGGCCGTCACCAGCGGGGGCTCGCCCGCCGGGCCGGGCCGGTCGGGGTCCGCGCCCGCCATGAGGAGCGCCTCCGCCACGGCGGTGTGAACCCGCCGCAGCGCCCAGGTCAGGGCGGTGAACCCGAACGCTTCCACGGTGTCCGGGTTCGCCCCGGCCGCGAGCAGGGCGCGGACCACCTCCCTGTGACCACCGCAGGCCGCGCCGCACAGGGGAGCGTCCGTGCCCAGGCTGAGGCGGTCGGGCTCGGCGCCGCCGGCCAGCAGCAGCCGCACGATGCCCGGCCGGTCGCTCACCGCCGCCAGGTACAGGGCGCTCTGGCCGTCCTCGTCGACCGCCTCGGCGCTCACTCCCGCGCGCAGCAGCCGTACGACCGCGTCCTCGTCCCCCTCGTACAGGGCGGGGAAGAGTCGTGCGGTCGGGTCGTTCGCGCTCATCCTTCGACCCTCGCTCGCCATGGACCCGCGAGGCAAAGACTTTTGGGGTGTTCTGCCTCACCCGCACCCCTCGGGTGGCAGCGCTCGCCCCTGACCCGCCCACGGCTCGTCCGTTACGTGTCGCACTCCAGGACCGTCCGGCACAGCGCGCAGCGTGCCCGCACCCGGCCGCGCACCGGCACCCTGATGCGCTGGTGGCAGGTCGGGCACGGGAAGGACACGCGCAGCGGGCCGCGGTCGTCGGGCGCGAAGGTGTAGGGGACGCCGGAGTGGTCGAGGGTGTGGTGGTCCTGGGCGTGGCGGCGGTCCCTGGCGTAGCGGCGGCGGCCCGCCCAGCCCGCCGCGGTCAGCGGGGGCTGCTGCTCGTCGCGGCGGGCCAGCGTCATGCCCTTCGTGTACGCGGTGTACGCCTGCGGGCTGGTGAACCACACCGAGGGGTCCTCGCCGAAGACCAGGGCGCGCTTGGCGAGGACGTAACCGAACTCCTCCGGGGTCAGGTACCCGAGCTTCTGCGAGGACGCGGCGTCCTCGCGGTAGGCGTCGAGGAGGAGCCAGCCCGCGCCGAGGTAGGTGGCGGCCGTGTCGGTGAGGATCTCGTTGTCGCGGGTGCCGGGGAACGCGAGGTCGAGGCGGTGCAGATAGACGTGCATCACCTCGTGGGCGAGGGCGGCGCCGATGTCCCTGCGGTGGGTGCGGAAGCGGTCGTTCAGCTCGATGAAGTACTCGGGTCCCGCGGCGAGTTCGACGTGCGCCGCGTGGGTCATCTCGCGGAAGCCGACGATCATCCGGGCGTCCGGCAGCCGGTAGTGCAGCACCATCTCGCGGGCCACGCGCTGGGCGCCCAGATGCAGGTCGTCGACGTCGGCGAAGGCCACGTCGGCGGGGGCGACGCTGGTCGCGAAGGTGTGGATGGTGTCGTACGAGAGCCTCTTGTAGAGCGCGGTGATCGACGCCCGCACCGTGTCCAGATGCGGGTAGCCGTGCTCGACGGGTCCGCCGTTCGCCACGCCCGCACCCCCAGAAGACGCCGGAACTCCTCTCCACTGTAAGCGGGGTTCCTCCCGGTGGCGGGGGGCGCGGTGGCGGGTTGGGGCGGCGGCTGGCCGGAATGCGGTTCTTGCCCGGTACGGCGGCCGGTCCCCATAATCCGCACCAGCTTGGCAGGGGCATGCCATAAGGCGATTCCTGTGCGCCTGCCCTGCGGACAACCCCCCACGAAAGGAAGCGCGTTGAAGTCTCTCAAGAAGCTCGGCGTGATCAGAAGGCTGCTCGCCGTCGGCGCGGTCGTACTCGCCGCCGTGTCCCTCCAGCCGCTGTCCGCACACGCCGCACCCGCACCCGTCGTCGGCGGAACACGGGCCGCCCAGGGCGAGTTCCCGTTCATGGTCCGCCTCTCCATGGGCTGCGGCGGCGCCCTCTACACCAAGAGCATCGTCCTGACCGCCGCGCACTGCGTGAACGGCTCCGGCACCAACACCTCCATCACCGCCACCGCGGGCGTCGTGGACCTGCAGAGCGGCAGCGCCGTCAAGGTCAAGTCGACCAAGGTGCTCCAGGCCCCCGGCTACACCGGCAAGGGCAAGGACTGGGCCCTCATCAAACTCGCCAAGCCCATCGAGCAGCCCACCCTGAAGATCGCCACCAACACCGCCTACAACAACGGCGACTTCACCGTCGCCGGGTGGGGTGCCACCCGCGAGGGCGGCGGGCAGCAGCGCTACCTGCTCAAGGCCACCGTCCCCTTCGTCGACGACACCGCCTGTCAGCAGGCGTACGGCAGCGACCTCGTCCCCAGTGACGAGATCTGCGCCGGATTCGTCGCCCGGGGCGGCGTCGACACCTGCCAGGGCGACTCCGGCGGCCCCATGTTCCGCAAGGACGACACGGGCGCCTACATCCAGGTCGGGATCGTCAGCTGGGGCCAGGGCTGCGCGGAGCCCGGATACCCCGGCGTGTACAGCGAGGTCTCGACCTTCGCCGCCGACATAGCCAGGGCGGCCGCCGGCCTGTGACCTTGCCGGTCGCACCAGCACCAGCACCAGCACCAGCACCAGCAGCACCAGCACCAGCACCAGCAGCACCAGCACCAACATCAGCAACAGCGGCGCCCGCGACCCTGGTCGCGGGCGCCCGCCGTGGCGCCACGCGGCACCACGGGCCGCCGCGCCAGGAGGACGTGGACGGCCCATGCGGAGTCTGCGGCAACCCGTGGGGAGCAGAGGCCCACGTCGAGCTGCGGGGGCGCGCGGACGGCCCATGGGGAGCGCATGAGGGCGCGCGATGCCCCGCGGGGAGCGCGCGGGGAGCGTGCGGGCGTCTGTGGGGAACGCGCGGGGGAGTGTGCGGGCGTCTGTGGGAACGCGCGGGGGAGTGTGCGGGCGTCTGTGGGAACGCGCGGGGGAGCGTGCGGGCGTCTGTGGGAACGCGCGGGGGGGCGTGCGGGCGTGTGCGGGGGAGCGTGCAGGCGTCTGCGAGGGACGCCGGGGAGGCTGCGGGCGTCTACGAGGAAAGCCGGGGAGCCTGCGGGCGTCTGCGGGGAACGCCGGGGAAGCGTGCGGACGGGCTGTGGGAGCCCGGGCGGGCGCGGAAACGAACTCGGCACTCACGCACCGGCGTTGGCATACTCGCTGCCATGACCAGTCGACACCACCCGCCCGTCACCGCGTCGTTGCTGATCGGCGCCAAGGACGATGTCCTGCAACAGCGGCTCGACGACGAACTCACCGCCTTCAACGCGAAGGCGACCGGTGCCGGAGACCCCGAGCCGGTCTCGGTCCGGGTCACCGACGCCGACGGGGAACTCGTCGGCGGGCTCACCGCCTGGGTGTGGGGCAGCTGCTGCGCCGTCGACATGCTCTGGGTGCGGGCCGACCAGCGCCACGCGGGCTGGGGCAGCAAGCTGCTCCTGGCGGCCGAGGAGGAGAGCGTCCGGCGCGGCTGCACCGAGATGATCGTCTCCTCGTTCACCTTCCAGGCCCCCGACTTCTACCGCGGGCACGGCTACCGCGAGACCGGCCGCACGGACGGCATCCCGGGCGGGCACCAGGACGTGCACTTCCACAAGGCGCTCACCGGCCCACGGCCGTAGGGACCTCCCCTTCGGCGCGTGCCCGCCGGACGGAGCCGCCCATGATCGGACCCCCGCGAGCCACGTAGGGTTGGACGTCATGAGCACCAGCAAGCCCCAGGAAGTCGATCCCGCCGTCAGCACGGAACTCGCCCGGCTGCGCGACAGCATCGACAACATCGACGCGGCCGTCGTGCACATGCTCGCCGAGCGCTTCAAGTGCACCCAGCAGGTCGGCCACCTCAAAGCCGCCCACCAGCTGCCGCCCGCGGACCCCTCCCGCGAGGCCCACCAGATCGCCCGGCTCCGCCGCCTCGCCGAGAACGCCAAGCTGGATCCGGCCTTCGCCGAAAAACTGCTGAATTTCATCATCGCCGAGGTCATCCGGCACCACGAGCGCATCGCGGACGACGCCGGAACCGGCACGGCCGACCCGGGGGAGTGACACCGGGGGTCCGCAGCGGGCATCCTGCGCTGTGCACTCCCGCACACCTCCTGCCCAACACACAACGTCCGTGGGCGCCCTCGAGCACGCCACGACCGTCCTCGTGGGCGAGCACCTCCGTCACCACCACGGGCCCGCGTCGTGCGTCCGTACGGGCATAAGCTGGTATGTCCAAACGAGGGGACGTCGGGCCATGCCGTCGGATGCCAAGATCCTCATCGTCGACGACCACGAGGGCACCCTGTACGCCCTGGAGAGCGCCCTGGCCCCGCTCGGCTACCGGGTCGTGCGGGCCACCGGCGGCGACGAGGCGCTCAAGGAAGTCCTGCGCGGCCAGGTCGCCCTGCTCCTCCTCGACGTGCGCATGCCCGGCGTCAGCGGCCTCGACGTCGTCCGCTACATGCGGCGCCTGGAGCAGACCCAGCACATCCCCGTCATCCTGCTCACCGGCTTCGGCCCGGACGCCGGACTCACCGCCACCGCCTTCGCCCTCGGTGTCGCCGACCTCCTCATGAAACCGGTCGACCCCTGGGCCCTGCGCACCAAGGTCCGCTACCTGTACGAAGCCCAGCGTCGCCACCAGGCCCTCGAAGCGGAACTGCGCGAACTGCGTGCCCTCGTCAAGGAACACCCCCCGGACCCGGCCCTCGCACACCCCGAGGGACGCATCCCAGGCCGCCGCCGGTCCGAGCGGGACCCGCACGATCCGGAAGCGAACCGACTGGAACAGGGCCGCACGCCGTAACCACAGCCCGTGAACGGGGGGCAACAAAACGCACATACCGGACCACCCCTGTGTCCTGCCTGCGGCATCGGGCAGCATGTTCCCATGTCCGTACTGACGCGCGACGAAGCGCAGACCCGTGCCAAGCTCCTCGACGTCCACCACTACGGGATCGAACTCGATCTGACAGGAGGGGACGACACCTTCGACTCCCTGACCGTCATCCGGTTCACCACCCGCACCGCCGCGGACACCTTCGTCGAGCTGAAGCCCGCCGAACTGCGCTCCGTCACCCTCGACGGCCGGCCCCTCGACCCCGAGACCCTCGACGAGAACCGGCTGCCCCTCAAGGGCCTCACCGCCGGTGAACACGAACTGCGCGTCGACGCGAGCATGCGCTACTCCCGCACCGGGGAGGGCATGCACCGCTTCACCGACCCCACCGACGGCGAGACCTACGTCTACACCCAGCTGTTCATGGAAGACGTCCAGCGCGTCTTCGCCGCCTTCGACCAGCCCGACCTCAAGTCCGTCTTCGAACTCTCCGTCACCGCCCCCGAGGGCTGGACCGTCCTCGCCAACGGCATCACCGAACACCTCGGCGACGGCCACTGGAAAGCCGCCCCCACCCCCCTCGTCTCCACCTACCTCGTCGCCGTCGCCGCCGGCCCCTGGCACTCCGTACGCACCGAGCACCGCGGCCTCCCCTTCGGCCTCCACTGCCGCCGCTCCCTCGCCCCGTACCTGGACACCGACGCCGACGAGATCCTCGACATCACCCGCGCCTGCTTCGACCGCTACCACGAGAAGTTCGCCGAGCCCTACCCCTTCGACTCCTACGACCAGGCGTTCGTCCCCGAATTCAACGCCGGCGCCATGGAGAACCCCGGACTCGTCACCTTCCGCGACGAGTTCATCTACCGCTCCGCCGTCACCGACACCGAGCGGCAGACCCGCGCCATGGTCATCGCCCACGAAATGGCCCACATGTGGTTCGGCGACCTCGTCACCCTGCGCTGGTGGGACGACATCTGGCTCAACGAGTCCTTCGCCGAGTACATGGGCTACCAGACCCTCACCGAAGCCACCCGCTTCACCGACACCTGGGTCGACTTCGGCGTCGCCCGCAAATCCTGGGGCTACGACGCCGACCAGCGCCCCTCCACCCACCCCGTCGCACCCGACCCGGACGCCGTCCCCGACACCGCGTCCGCCATGCTCAACTTCGACGGCATCTCCTACGCCAAGGGCGCCTCCGCACTGCGCCAACTCGTGGCCTGGCTCGGCGAGAAGGACTTCCTCGCCGGCATCAACACCCACTTCGCCCGCCACAAGTTCGCCAACGCCACCCTCGCCGACTTCATCGACAACCTCGCCTCCGCCACCGAACGCGACGTCCACGCCTGGGCCGACGCCTGGCTGCGCACCACCGGCGTCGACACCCTCAGGCCCGAGATCACCGAAGCCGACGGCCAATGGCACCTCACCGTCGACCACCAGGGCAGCCGCCCCCACCGCATCGCCGTCGGCGCCTACGACACCGTCCCCGGCGAGGACAACCGGCTGATCCTGCGCGACCGCTTCGAACTCGACGTCCCCCAGGGCGACTCCGCCGGACCCCGCCCCGGCCGCCGCCCCGACCTGCTCCTCCTCAACGACGGCGACCTCACCTACGCCAAGGTCCGCTTCGACCCCAAGTCCTTCCGGACCGTACGAGCCGCCCTCTCCGGCCTCCCCGACCCCCTCACCCGGGCCGTCGTCTGGAACGCCCTCCGCGACGCCGTACGCGACGGCGAACTGCCCGCCATGGCCTACATCGAAGCCGCCCGCACCCACCTGCCGCACGAGACCGACCTCGCCCTCGTCCAGGGCATCCTGTCCTTCGCGACCGCCCACGTCGCCGACCGCTACCTGCGCCCCGAGCAGCGGCCCACCGCCCTCGCCACTCTCACCGACCTGTGCCGCGACCTCATCCGCCGCACCGAGGACGGCTCCCAACCCGGCCTGCGCCTCACCGCCGTACGCCACCTCATCGACGTCGCCGCCCACCCCGACACCATCAGCGCCTGGTTCTCCGAGGGCACCGTCCCCGGCGGCCCCGAACTCGACCCCGAGCTGCGCTGGCGCATCCTCGGCCGGCTCTCCGTCCTCGGCGCCGTCGACGACGCCGTGATCGACGCCGAACTCGTCCAGGACCCCAGCGCCACCGGCCAGGAAGGCGCCGCCCGCTGCCGCGCCGCGCTGCCCGACCCACAGGCCAAACGCGCCGCCTGGGACGCCATGTTCGCCACCGACGACCTCTCCAACTACCTGTTCACCGCCACCGCCCAAGGCTTCTGGCAGCCCGAACAGACCGACCTCGTCCGCGAGTACGTCGAGCGCTACTGGCCCGACGCCGTGGCCGTCGCCGAGCGACGCGGCCCCGCCATGGCCGAAGCCGCCGGCCGCTGGGCCTTCCCCGCCTACGCCGTCGCCCCCGAGACCCTCGACCTCGGCGAGACCTGCCTCCGCGACGCCGCCCCCATCCCAGCCCTGCGCCGCAAACTCGCCGACCAACTCGACGACCTCGCACGGGCGTTGCGGGTGAGGCAGGCCTAGAAACCGCCCCGCACACCCCGGACCCGAACCCGAACGCCGGAGAGCTGCTCCCCAGCCCCCGGCGTTCGGGGAAGCCGACCTGGTGCCGGCCCCTCCCACACATTTCCTCCGTACGGCAGTACCCCCGCCGGGGCCGAATCGTTGTCCTTGGCGGGCGCACCTGCCCAAAACGCGTACACGCCGGGAAAGACCCCGCCGCGCGTCCACCGGAGGACACCCATGAGCACGCCGCCCCTCGCCTCAGGACCCGAAGGCCCCGACGCGCTACGGCCGTTGCTCGACACCGTCCTCCACGCACTCGCCGAAGGCACCGCCGCACGCGGAGGACCCCTCCCCGCCGGAGGACCCGAACACGTCGCCAGCCGCCTGCGCGCCGCCCTCGGCGACCCCCTGCCCCACCACGGCAGCGCCGACGCCCTGCACACCCTCGTACGCGCCCTCGCCGAAGGCGCCGCCGACCCCGCAGACCCCCTGTGCGCCGCCCACCTGCACTGCCCACCCCTCGCCGTCGCCACCGCCGCCGACCTCGCCGCCTCCGCCCTCAACCCCTCCCTCGACTCCTGGGACCAGGCCCCCGCCGCCTCCGAACTCGAAACACTCCTCACCCAGACCCTCGCCCACCAGGTCTACGGCACCCGGGGCGACGCCCTCGTCACCACCGGCGGCACCGAGTCCAACCAACTCGCCCTCCTCCTCGCCCGCGAGAGGCACAACGGCGTCCAACTCGTCTGCGGAGAAGGCGCCCACCACTCCCTCCACCGCGCCACCTGGCTCCTCGGCCTCCCCGAACCCGTCGTCGTCCCCGCACCCGCCGGCACCCTCGACCCCGCCGCCCTCGACAGCGCCCTCACCGACCTGCGCGGCCCCCTCCTCGTCGCCGCCACCGCCGGCACCACCGACGCCGGACTCATCGACCCACTGCCCGACATCGCCGAACTCTGCGCCACCCACGGCGCCCGCCTCCACATCGACGCCGCCTACGGCGGAGGCCTCCTCTTCAGCGACCGGCACCGCACCAAACTCGACGGACTCGCCCGCGCCGACACCGTCACCCTCGACCTGCACAAACTCGGCTGGCAGCCCGCCGCCGCCGGACTCCTCGCCGTACGCGACCCAGCCGACCTCACCCCACTCGGACACCGAGCCGACTACCTCAACGCCGACGACGACACCGAAGCAGGCCTCCCCGACCTCCTCGGCCGCTCCCTGCGCACCACCCGCCGCCCCGACATCCTCAAAATCGCCGTCACCCTCAAAACCCTCGGACGGCACGGCATCGGCGAACTCGTCGACCAGGTCTGCGCCCACGCCCACGAACTCGCCGACCTCATCGCCGCCCACCCCGGCTTCGAGCTCTACGACCGACCGGCCATCAGCACCGTCCTGTTCCGGCCCACCGGCGCCACCGACGACACCGTCGCCGCCGTACGCCGCACCCTCCTCAACGAAGGACGCGCTGTCCTCGGCCGCGCCACCCTCGACGGCCGCCGCTGGCTCAAAGCCACCCTCCTCAACCCCCACACCCGGCCCGGCGACCTGGCCACGCTCCTGAAACTGGTGGAAGGACACACCCCCCAATGAGACCGACACCCCACCCCCAGCGACCCGCCGCCGAAACACCCCGCGACCTGGTGGGCATCGGCATCGGCCCCTTCAACCTCTCCCTCGCCGCCCTCGCCCACCCCCTCACCGAACTCGACGCCGTCTTCTACGAACAACGCCCCGGCTTCGACTGGCACCCCGGCCTCCTCATCGACGGCGCCACCCTCCAAGTCCCCTTCCTCGCCGACCTCGTGACCCTCGCCGACCCCACAAGCCCCTGGTCCTTCCTCAACCACCTCAAGGACCGCGACCGCCTCTTCCCCTTCTACTTCGCCGAGCGCTTCCACATCCAACGCGCCGAATACGACGCCTACTGCCGCTGGGTCGCCGACAACCTCCCCGGACTCCGCTTCGCCCACCAGGTCGACGCCGTCCGCTGGAACCCCGAATACGACCTCTTCGAAGTCGACTTCACCCAACTCGACACCAACGGCGAAGCACAGGCCCTCGGCCGCACCCACACCCGCAACATCGTCCTCGGCGTCGGCACCGCCCCCCACATCCCCGAACCACTCAAACCACTCGTCGAAGCCCCCGGCGTGCCCGTCATCCACGCCGCCGACTACCTCAAACACCGCGACCAGTTCCTCACCGCCGAACACATCACCGTCATCGGCGCCGGCCAGTCAGGCGCCGAAGTCTTCCTCGACCTCCTGCGCAACCGCCCCACCGGAAAAGAAAAGATCCACTGGCTCGCCCGCACCGAAGCCTTCGCACCCATGGAGTACTCCAAACTCGGCCTCGAACACTTCACCCCCGACTACACCCGCTACTTCCACGCCCTCACCGAACCCGTCCGCGACCGGCTCGTCGCCGCCCAATGGCAACTCCACAAAGGCATCGACGCCGACACCATCGCCGCCATCCACGACGAGCTCTACCGCCGCTCCCTCCACGGCGACTGGCCCGACGCCGTCCTCACCCCCGCCGTCACCGTCCGCACCGCCGGACGCATCGCCACCACCAAGATCGAACTCCACCTCGAACACGGCCAACAGGGCACCCGCTCCCGCCTCACCACCAACGCCGTCGTCCTCGCCACCGGCTACCGCGAACGCCCCATCGCCCCACTCCTCGCCGGACTCGACCCCTACCTCCGCCGCGACAACGCCGAACGCCCCGACATCGACAACCAGTTCCGCCTGATCCTCGACCCCGCCGTCACCGGCCGCGTCTACGTCCAGAACGCCGAACTCCACACCCACGGCGTCGGCGCCCCCGACCTCGGCCTCGCCGCCTGGCGAAGCGCCACCATCCTCAACTCCCTCACCGGCAAGGACCCCTACCCCCTCCCCGGCCGAACCGCCTTCACCACCTTCGGCCTCGAACAAACCCCCCGCGTCCCGAACGCCCGCCAGGGCCAGGAAACCCGGACACTCAAACCCCTCGTCCCCCTGATCCCCCTGGTCGAAGGAAGATGAAGAACCGGCGGGAGACGCCAGAGACGCCAGAGACGGCGAGACGGCAGAGACGGCGGCCTGAACGCCCATAAGGCCGAGTGCCCGCAGACCCGGCGCTCGCCCGCCCGCACACCCAGCGGGCTCGCACACCCGCAGACCCGGCGCGCTCGCACACCCGTGAGGCCGAATCCGCAGGCCCCGAACGGCAAACGGCGCCGACGCGAAAAACCGCGCCGACGCCGTGAAACCGAACCCGCCCCGCCCTAGAACACAGGCGAACCGTCCCGCGTCAACCTCCAGTCCACCGAAGCGAACTCCTTCGGGTCCAGCGAGCCCTTCGCCGTCACCCACTCCGCGATCCGCGTCCGGATCTCCGTCGACTCCGACCACACCTCGGTCGCCGAAGCGACATGCGGGAACGCACCGCCGCCATTCGCACGGTAGTTGTTCACCGCGAACACGAACTGCTGCGCATCATCCAGCGCCGCACCCTTGTACGTCAGATTCTTGATCCGCGAACCCTCCGCCTGCGCGATGTCGATGTCGTACTGAAGCCCCGACACATAGTCGTAGTTGTAGTCCGGACGGTTGTTCGCGTTCGTCAGCTTCTCCGTGTCGACCACCGCACCCGCGGCCGTCTGCACGAAGTAGTTCGCCGAATACTCCAGGTACGCCCGCACCTGCGCACCCGACAACACCTTCGCCACCAGCGTGTTGTCGTACACATACAGACTCGACAGATCCCGGATCGTCACATCCCCCGCCGGAATCTCCGACGTCCGCGAGAACGGCGACGCCTGCGCGATCACCGGCAACGACGCGTACTGCGTCCCCACCAGCGCCGCCCGGACCACATCCTCCTGAACCCTGGTGATCAGATCGATGATCGGCGCGTCCTTGTACCGCGCCTCCACCGTCGTCAGCGTGTCCGTCGCCGTACCGACCACCTGGTTGACGTACGCCACCACCACATCGTGCTCGTCCTTCAGCAGCCGCGTGATCCTCGGGTCGTCCGCCACCGAGTTCGTGTTGCGCACCGACGCCGCCACCGACTCGACCGCCCAGCGACCCTTCTCGAAGACCAGCTCGAAGTCGAACACCGACATCCGCTCCGCGTACGCCAGCGGCTCCGACAACACCACCGTCTTCCCCGACGCCGTGTTCGTGACCTTCAACTCCGGGATCTCCAGATGCGCGTGACCCACCAGGATCGCGTCGATCCCCGGCACCTGCTGAGCCACCAGCGCCGCCGAGTTCTCCACATACGGCACCTGGTCACCGTACGAAGAAGTCCCCGACGCACCCGAATGCGCCGACACGACCACCACGTCCGCACCCATCGACCGCAGCTTCGGCACCCACTTCGCCGCCTGCTCCTCAAGCCCCGGGAACGTCAACTTCCCCTGCACATAAGCCTTGTCCCAGATCGCGATACCCGGGTTCGTCAGACCCAGCACCGCCACCTTCACCGGCGGAGCGCCATGAACGTGGAACTCCTTCATGAAATACGGAGGGAACGCCGGCTTCAGCGTCTTCGCGTCCAGCGCGTTCGCCCCCAGCAACGGGAAACGACACTGCGACTCGAACTTCCGCAACGTCTCGATGCCGTAGTTGAACTCGTGGTTCCCGAGCGCCACCGCGTCATAGCCGATCGCGTTCATCGCCTGCGCCATCGGGTGCACCGGACCACCCTTGGCGGTGATCGGATCCACCTTCGCGTAGTAGTACGTCAGCGGAGTGCCCTGGATCGTGTCACCGGCGTCGATGAGCAGCGTGTTGCAACGGCCCCTCTCCGCACGGAGGTTGTTCACCAGCGTCGAGATCCGCGCCAGACCCTGCGCGTTGCCCGCCTTGTCCGAGTATTCCGCGTTCTTGAAGTAGTCCCAGTTGAAGACGTGACCGTGCAGATCGGTCGTCCCCATCACCGTCAGCGCATACCGCTTCACCGGCCTGGAACCCCCCTTCACCTCCGCCGCGTGCGCCACCGGAGCCGCGGCCGCACCCGCGAGCGCCACCCCCGCACCCGTAACAGCGGACTTCTTCAGGAACTTCCGGCGGTTCAACGGCATGTCTCGAACTCCTCGGGAATAGGTCAACGACGCGCGTAGATTCTGACCCAACACCCGCCCCCGCAAAAGACCCTGGAGGTTTCCATCTCATGACCCGACGGCATCACGCACCACCCGCCCAGTGACAGAGTGGGACGTATGACCCCCAACGCCGCCCCCACCACCCAGCAGAACCCACCCGCCGTCCCCTACGGCACCCCCGACACACCCCGCATCGCCGTCCGAGGCGAAGCCCACCTCGAAGTCGAACCGGAAATCGCCCGCATCGGCATCACCGTCACCGCCCGCGGCAAAGACCGCCGCGAAGCACTCGCCGACCTCACCCGCCGCAACGCCCTCGCCCTCGACCTCGTCAAAACCTACGGCGACGCCGTCGAACACCTCGAAACCGGCGCCTTCACCATCAGCCCCGAACTCGGCCGGCACGGCCGCGGAGAACGCGTCCGCACCCACCACGGCCACGTCCACATCACCGCCGAACTGAACGACTTCACCGCACTCGGCGAACTCACCACCGCCCTCGCCGACCTCGACCTCACCCGAGTCGACGGCCCCTGGTGGTCCCTCCGCCCCACCTCACCCGCCCACCGCACCGCACGCCGGCAAGCCGTCCGCGAAGCCGTCCAACGCGCCCGCGAATACGCCGAAGCCCTCGACACCACCCTCACCGCCCTCGTCGAACTCGCCGACATCGGCGCCGAAGACACCCACCGCAACGCCTACACCGCCCAAGCCACCCGCTCCCTGCGCGCAGCCGCCCCCGGAGCGGGATCCTTCGAGGACGAACCCGCCCCCCTCGACCTCGAACCCCAACGCCAACACGTCCACGCCCAGGTCAACGCCCGCTTCACCATGGCACCGCCACGGCTCTAGCCGCCCATGAAAACATCACGGAAAGTCACTCGCCGACTCTGCCGCGCACCCACCGCACAGCCGGACGGATACTGGACGGACGCGGACAGATAAATGCACCGGACGCACCGGGAACCGTGCTGCTCATCGGAGCACCCCGGCGCACAATTCAACAGTTGTCAATAACCCTTCACGCAAAGGTTGTTGAGTAGTCATGCGCGACGAATTCTCTACCGACCGGTAAGGCCTAGGCTCGAATCATGCGCCGAGCAAAAATCGTCTGCACCCTGGGCCCCGCCACCGACTCGTACGACCAGATCAAAGCCCTGGTCGAAGCCGGAATGGACGTAGCCCGCTTCAACCTCAGCCACGGCACCCACGCCGACCACGAGGAGCGCTACCGACACGTGCGAAAGGCCTCCGACGAGACCGGCCGCAGCGTCGGAATCCTCGGCGACCTTCAAGGCCCGAAGATCCGACTCGGCCGCTTCACCGAAGGCCCCGTACTCCTTGAACGCGGAGACACCTTCACCATCACCGTCGAAGAAGGCGCCGAAGGAGACCGCGACCACTGCGGAACCACCTACGACGGACTGGCAGCCGACGTCACTCCCGGTGAACGCATCCTCGTCGACGACGGAAAAGTCTGCCTCGAAGTCACCGCCGTCGACGGCCCCCGCGTCCACACCGCCGTCATCGAAGGCGGCATGGTCTCCGACCACAAAGGCCTCAACCTCCCCGGCGTCGCCGTCTCCGTCCCCGCCCTCTCCGACAAGGACGAGGACGACCTCCGCTGGGCCCTCCGAACCGGCTTCGACGTCATCGCCCTCTCCTTCGTCAGAAGCGGCAAGGACATCCAGGAAGTCCACCGCATCATGGACGAAGAAGGCCGCCGCCTCCCCGTCATCGCCAAGGTCGAAAAACCCCAGGCCGTCGACAACATCGACGACATCGTCGCCGCCTTCGACGGCATCATGGTCGCCCGCGGCGACCTCGGCGTCGAAATGCCCCTGGAGCAGGTCCCGATCGTCCAGAAGCGCGCCATCAAACTCGCCAAACGCAACGCCAAGCCGGTCATCGTCGCCACCCAGATGCTCGACTCGATGATCGAGAACTCCCGCCCCACCCGCGCCGAAGCCTCCGACGTCGCCAACGCCGTCATCGACGGCACCGACGCCGTCATGCTCTCCGGCGAGACCAGCGTCGGCAAATACCCCATCGAGACCGTCAGGACGATGAGCCGCATCGTCGAAGCGGCCGAGGAGGACATCCTCGGCAAGGGCCTCCCGCCCCTCACCGAACGCAACAAACCCCGCACCCAGGGCGGCGCCGTCGCCCGCGCCGCAGCCGAAATGGGCGACTTCCTCGGAGCGAAGTTCCTCGTCGCCTTCACCCAGTCCGGCGACACCGTCCGCCGGCTCTCCCGCTACCGCTCCCCGATCCCCCTCCTCGCCTTCACCCCCACCCCCGCCACCCGCTCCCAACTCAACCTCACCTGGGGCGTCGAGACCTTCCTCGGCCCCCACGTCGACTCCACCGACGCCATGGTCGACCAGGTCGACGAACTCCTCCTCAAATACGGCCGCTGCGCCAAGGGCGACATCGTCGTGATCACGGCGGGCTCCCCGCCCGGAGTCACCGGCTCCACCAACCTGGTCCGCGTCCACCACGTCGGCGAGGACGACAGCCCGAAGTAGCCGGCGGGGCCTTCTCCGCCGCCGGTCAGTACTTGGGGCCGACGTGGGTGTCGAGGAGGGCTACTGAAGCCTTCTTGGCGACCGAGATGTTGTACGGGTTCCCGTGGCGGGTGCAGTGGGTCCAGTCGATGCCGAGCTTGTCCAGGGTGTCCGTGAAGAGCTGCCGGATGTCGTCCGAGACATTGGTGAAGAAGTACCGGGGGTACTCGTAGCGCTTGCGCTCACCGCCGACGAGCCGGGTCGTCCAGTTGGTGATGCGACAACCGTCGGAGTGGATCAGCCTCCGGACGAACTCCCAGGGGTGGGCGTCAACGATTTCCTGCTGCCAAGGTTCGAGGACGATCGGGCGCTCGTGCTTCCTGCCGGGGCCGTGCTGAGGGAACAGGCAGGGCAGGTGCTTCGAGTAGACCTTCACGTTGCGGCAGCCTGTCTTGCGAACGCGGCAGACGGAGTTGTCGGGGAAGACGGCGCGCATGACTTGCTCGCAGTCGTCCATCAGACCGGGCCATGAGGCGCAACAGCTGATCATGAGGTTGGGTACGCGGTGCTCGGAGTATTGACTGATGTGGCCGTCGCCCAGATACAGCCCCAGCAAGTAGCTGTAGGCGGGAGCGTCCAGCTCTCGACCGTGGCAGCGGGGGCACTTCGGGTCATGCTTTCCGGGGCATTCGCCCCGCTTCGCGCGATCCAGGTGCTTCCAGTAGCCAATCGTGCCTAGCGGAACGCCGAAGCGTCGCGCCACGTCCGCATTCCGAGCGCCGTCGCGGAGCAGGGTGAGGGCCTGCTGTCGCACTTCAGTTCCATGAGTGTTCACGTAAACACCGTGCGTCACTGATCGCTACCGTGTGCAGCAAAAAGCGGAGGTTCACGGGAACGTGGACCTCCGCTTTGCGGCGAACTGTGCCGGGTGCGGGATTCGAACCCGCAAGCCCTCTCAGGCAGAGGTGTTTGAGACCTCCGTGTATACCCTTCCACCAACCCGGCGTGAGTGGCTCTGCGGAAGCATACCGGGTCATCGCGGTCCGCCGCCGCTAGGTAGTCTTCTTAAGCAGCACTACCTGCCCGGCCCGCAATGAGGAGCCCCCGTGACCGCCCCCGAGTCGCCCCAGCCCGTAGACGCGCCCGACGACGACAAGTCGCACGTGCCTCCGCTGACGACCCGTGTCGTCATCGCCGAGGACGAGGCGCTGATCCGTCTCGACCTCAAAGAGATGCTCGAGGAAGAGGGCTACACCGTCGTAGGTGAGGCGGGTGACGGTGAGCGGGCCGTCGAGCTGGCCCGGGAGCACAAGCCGGACCTCGTGATCCTCGACGTGAAGATGCCGAAGCTCGACGGCATCTCCGCGGCCGAGAAGATCGCCGAGGAGTCCATCGCCCCGGTCCTGATGCTCACCGCGTTCTCGCAGCGCGACCTCGTCGAGCGGGCCCGTGACGCGGGCGCGATGGCGTACCTGGTGAAGCCGTTCAGCAAGAGTGACGTGGTGCCGGCGATCGAGATGGCCGTGTCCCGCTTCGCGGAGCTGAAGGCGCTGGAGCAGGAGATCGCGGATCTCACGCTGCGTCTGGAGACGCGGAAGCTGGTGGACCGCGCGAAGTCGGTTCTGCAGACGGAGTACGGCCTGACGGAGCCGGCGGCGTTCCGGTGGATCCAGAAGACGTCGATGGACCGTCGTATGTCGATGCAGCAGGTCGCCGAGGCGGTCATCGAGGACGCCGAGGAGAAGAAGGCGTCGAAGGGCTAGTCCCGCGCCCTGTCGAAGAGAGTGTTGAGGAGCTCTCATCCGCGTCGTGTCCGCGGATGAGAGCGGACGGAAGAGGCCCGCACCCCTGACGGAGGTGCGGGCCTTTTCGTGCGACCGGAGGTTGTCGCGGGATCAGTCCTCGCCGAGGTACGCCTTGCGGACGGACTCGTCGTGGAGCAGGTCCTGGCCGGTGCCGGAGAGGACGATGTTGCCGACCTCCATGACGTGGGCCTGGTCGGCGAGGGAGAGCGCCGCCTGGGCGTTCTGCTCGACGAGGAGGATCGTCGTGCCGGCCGCCTTGAGTTCGGCGATGGTCGCGAGGATCTTCTGCATCATGATCGGCGAGAGGCCCATGGAGGGTTCGTCGAGCATGAGCAGTTTGGGCTGGGACATCAGGGCGCGTCCCATGGCGAGCATCTGCTGTTCGCCGCCCGAGAGGGTGCCGGCGGCCTGCTTACGGCGCTCTCCCAGGATGGGGAAGAGGTCGTAGGCGCGCTGGATGTCCCTCTCGATGCCCGCCTTGTCGCTGCGGAGGAACGCTCCGAGCTGGAGGTTCTCCGCGATGCTGAGGCGGGGGAAGATGTGGCGTCCCTCGGGGGAGTGTGCGAGTCCGAGGGCGACGATCTTGTGGGCGGGGACGTTGGCGAGGGGCTGGCCGTCGAAGAGGATGCGGCCTCCGCTGGGCTTGAGGAGCCCGGAGAGGGTGCGCAGGGTCGTCGTCTTGCCGGCGCCGTTGGTGCCGATGAGGGTGACGATCTGGCCGGCTTCGACGGTGAAGGAGATGCCCTTGACGGCTTCGATCTTGCCGTAGGCGACCTTGAGGTCTTCGACCTCGAGCAGTGCGGTCACTGGGCGTTTCCTTCCTTGCTGGTGCTGCTCGTCGCGTCGGAGTCGTCGGACGCGGCGGGGGCGTCGGACGTTCCTTCGGCCTCGGCGGCTTCCTCGGCTTCGTCGGCGACGGGGGCTTCGGCGGCCTCTGAGGCTTCCTCAGGCTCGGCGGCCGCTGCGGTCTCTGCGGCTTCCTCGGCCTCGGTGGCTTCCGCCGCGTCCTCGGTGTCGGTCGCTGCCGGGGCCTCGACGGCTTCGTCGGCCTCGGTGGGTGCCGCGTCCTCGGGCTCGGCGGCTGCCGCCGCTCCGGTGGCTCCTGCCGCTTCCGCGGCTTCGACCTCGGCGAGTTCCTCCTCGCCGGGGGCGCCCTCGAAGGGCGTGCCGAGGTAGGCGGCGATGACGCGCTCGTCGCCCTGGACGACCTCGGAGGTTCCCTCGACGAGCTTTTCGCCCTGGACGAGGCAGGCCACGCGGTCGGACAGGTTGAAGATGAAGCGCATGTCGTGCTCGATGACGAGGACGGCGATGCCGCGGTCGCGGATGGCGAAGACGAGGTCTTCGGTCGCGCGGGTCTCCTGGGGGTTCATGCCGGCGGTGGGCTCGTCGAGGAGGAGCAGGCCGGGCTCGCTGGCCATGGCGCGGGCGATCTCGAGCTTGCGCTGTTCGCCGTAGGGGAGGTTGCGGGAGAGGTGGTCGGCCTTGTGGTCGAGGCCGATGAACTCCAGCAGTTCCATGGCGCGTTCGCGTGAGGTCGCTTCGGCCTTGCGGAAGCCGGGGCCGCGGAGGAGGGCGGACCAGAGGCCTTCCTTGGTGCGGGTGTGGCGTCCGACGAGCACGTTTTCCAGGACGGTCATGTTGGCGAAGAGCCGGATGTTCTGGAAGGTGCGGGCGATGCCTGCGCTGGTGACGAGGTGCGGCTTCGGGGGCAGCACCTTTCCCTTGTAGGCGACCTTGCCCTCGGTGGGGACGTACAGACCGGTGAGGCAGTTGAAGAAGGTGGTCTTGCCCGCGCCGTTGGGGCCGATGAGGCCGACGATCTCGCCGCTGTTGACGGTGAGGTCGACGTTGCGTACGGCGGTGAGGCCGCCGAAGCGCATGGTGACGCCGGTGGCTTCGAGGACGGGGCTGGGGGCTGTGGTGGTGGTCATGTTGGTTACGCCCCTGCCTTGGTGACGCCGACGGTGGAGTCGGGCAGGCCTTGTTCGGGGATGTGGACGGTTTCGTCGCTCTCGTGGAATTCGAGCTGGCGGCGACGGTTGGCGATGATGCCTTCGGGGCGGAAGCGCATGAGGACGACGAGCGCGATGCCGAAGGCGAGGAGCTGGTACTCCTTGAGGAAGCTGAGCTTCTCGGGGAGCAGGTAGAGCAGGGTGGCGCCGAGGATGGGTCCGTTGACGGTGCCCATGCCGCCGAGAACGACCGCCGCGAGGAGGAAGGCGGAGTTCGGGGGGACGGAGCCGGCGAACTGGTACGGGGCCGGGTTGACGCTGTAGCCGACGTGGGCGCTGACCGTGCCGGCGAGGCCGGCGAGGGAGGCGCCGAGGGCGAAGGCGATGAGCTTGACGCGGAAGCCGTTGATGCCCATGGCGGTGGCGGCGGTCTCGTCCTCGCGGATGGCGATCCAGGAGCGGCCGATCCGGGAGTCGGCGGCGCGGTTGAACACGACGACGACGAGTCCGGTGATGAGCAGCATCAGCAGGAAGTAGTTCGCGAAGCGGCCGAGGGCGAAGCCGAGGATGCTGTGCTCGGCACCGAAGTTGAACCCGAGGATGTTGAGGTCCGGGATCATGGAGATGCCGTTGGGGCCGTTGGTGAGGTTGGGTCCGGAGGTGCCGTCCATGTTGTTGACGGCGATGCGGAAGATCTCTCCGAAGCCCAGGGTCACGATGGCGAGGTAGTCGCCGCGCAGTCGCAGGGTGGGGGCGCCGATGAGGACGCCGAAGACGAGCGATGCGGCCATGCCGGTGAGCATGGCGGCCCAGAAGGGGAACTGGACGCCGGAGAAGCGGGAGAACTCGGAGCCGGAGACGAGGGCGGCGGCGTAGGCGCCGACGCCGAGGAAGGCGACGTATCCGAGGTCGAGGAGTCCGGTGAGGCCGACGACGATGTTCAGGCCGAGGGCGACGGTGCCGACGACGAGGATGTTCACACCGAGGTTGGAGTTGTGCTCGTTGTTCGCGACGAAGGGGAAGATCGCCGCGGCCAGGAAGGCCATGGTGGTGGCGAATCCCTTGTGGCGGGCGTTCAGCTGGGCGAACCGGTCGAAGAGTCCGGCGCTGTGCAGGGCCCAGGTGCCGAAGACGACGAGGAGCAGGTAGCCCAGGAACGTTTCGCTTGCGTCGGGGTCGACGCCGATGCCGTAGTTGAAGACGATCAGTGCGACGGCGGTGGCGGCGGTGATGACGAGGCGCTCGCCCCAGCCGGGCAGTTTCGCGGCCGGGGGGATGAGTTCGGGCTTGGTGACGTAGTCCTTGAAGGTGTCACCGGGCTTGGGGAGTGCCAGGGTGCCGAGGAGGGCGATCAGGGAGCCGACGGCGGCGACGTAGGCGCCGGGGTCGAGTGCGACGAGGCCCTTGAGGTCGACGGCGATGGCGATGGCGCTGAACCAGCTGACGGCGAACGCGGAGGCGGCGGCGAGGACGACGGGCTGGATGGCGCCCGCCGGGTTGAGCCAGCCGAGGCCGCGGACGTTCCAGAGGGTCAGGGCGAACAGGAGGGTGAGGGCGCCGGCGACGATGTCGAGGACCTGGAGTCCGGCCGGGGAGCCGTAGTAGGTGAGGTCCCCGGGGAAGTCGGACGTGTAGGTCCAGGACATGAAGGTGCTGGCGATGGTGGCGACGGCGCCGATGGCGATGAGGACGCGGGCGGCGCTCTCGGGCAGTGCGATCAGGCCGCGCTCGGGCGTGGTGGTCTCGGTGGTTGCCATGGTGCTCACGCCCTGTCCGCGACGCGTTCGCCGACGAGGCCTTGTGGCCTGAACAGCAGTACGAGGATGAGGAGTACGAAGGCCCAGACGGAGGACCAGCCGCCGCCGCCGAGCTGCTGCATGCCCGGGATGCCGTCGATGTAGCTGGTGGCCATGGTCTCGGCGAGGCCGAGGACGAGGCCGCCGACCATGGCGCCGTAGATGTTGCCGATGCCGCCGAGGACGGCGGCGGTGAAGGCCTTGAGGCCCATCTGGAAGCCCATGTCGTACTTCACCGTGCCGTAGCGCAGGCCGTAGGCGACGGCTGCGACGGCGGCGAAGAAGCCGCCGATGGCGAAGGCGATGACGATGATGCGGTTGGTGTCGATGCCCATGAGCTGCGCGGTGTCAGGGTCCTGCGCGGTGGCCTGCATGGCGCGGCCGGTGCGGGAGAGGCTGACGAACAGCGCGAGGGCGGCCATGCACAGCGGGGCGGCGACGATGACGAAGACGGAGCCGCTCTGGATGCTGACGGAGCCGATGTGCAAGGGGCCGAACGGAAGTTGGGGGAACTTCAGGTCGGTCTTGGCGTTCGGGTACGTGTTGAAGACGATCTGCTGGAGGGCCAGGGACAGACCGATGGCGGTGATGAGGGGGGCGAGGCGTGGTGCTCCGCGCAGTGGTCGGTAGGCGAAGCGTTCGGCCCCGACGGCGATGAGGACGGAGACGATTCCGCCGCCTATCAGCATCGCTGGGAGGGCTATCCACATGGATGTGCCATTTGGCAGAACGTAGAGGTAGACCGAGAGTGCGCCGAAGCCGCCGGTCATGAAGATCTCGCCGTGGGCGAAGTTGATGAGCTGGACGATGCCGTACACCATCGTGTAGCCGATGGCGATCAGCCCGTACATCGAGCCGAGGAACAGCCCGTTGGCCAGCTGCTGCGGCAGGGTGTTCACCGCATGGCCTCCATGTGGTGGGGAGAATTTGAGCAGGGCGTATGGGGCGGGCCGCGCGGTGACGTGTGGTCGTGGCCGCGCGGCCCTGGGTTGTGCTGAGGGCCTGTCCGGTGGATCGGACCGGGCTCACGGTGCCCTTTCGGGCGCCGTGGCCTGGAGTCGGACCGATCCGCCGGAGTGGCCCGGGTGGCGTGGATCAGCCGTTGAACGTACCGCTCTTGACGGCCTTCCACTTGCCGTCGACGACCTGGTAGACGGTGAGCTGCTTGTTGGTGGTGTCACCGAACTCGTCGAAGGAGACGGGGCCGGCGATGCCGTCGAACTTGGTCTTCTGGACCTCGGCGACGATCTTGGCGCGGGCGCCGTCCGGGATCTTGCCGTCCTTCACGACAGCGCCGATGGCCTTGATGATGGCCGTGGCGGCGTCGTAGGAGTAGCCACCGTACGTGCCGTAGTCGCCCTTGAGGCCGGAGGCCTTGTACTTCTTGATGAAGTCGGCGGCGGAGGACAGGGAGTCGACGGGCTGGCCGACCGAGGTGACGAGGTCGCCCTCGGAGGTCTTGCCGGCGGTCTCGATGTAGGTCGGGGTGAACATGCCGTCACCGCCGAACAGCGGGACCTTGACGCCGCCGTCCTTGAGCTGCTTCGTGAGCTTCTCGGACTCGTCGTACTGGCCGCCGTAGTAGACGATGTCGGCCTTGGCGTTCTTGATCTTGGTGACGAGGGCCGAGAAGTCCGTGTCGCCCGTGTTGACGTGGTCCTCGCCCGCGACCTTGCCGCCGGACTTGGTGAAGCCGGCCTTGAAGAGCTTGGCCAGGCCGGCGCCGTAGGTCTGCTTGTCGTCGACCACGAACACCTTGCGCTTCTTCAGGGTGTTGTACGCGTAGTCGGCCGCGAAGCCGCCCTGGAGGGCGTCGGTGGTGGCGGTGCGGAAGTACGTCTTGAACGGGCGGGACTTGGCGGTCTGCCAGTTCTTGCCCTGGGTGAGCTCGGGGGCCGTGTTGGACGGGGAGATCTCGACCAGGTTGGCGGTGTCGAAGACCTGCTGCATCTGGGTGGCGACGCCGGAGTTCAGCGGGCCGACCACGCCGAGAACCTTGTCGTTCTGGACGAGCTGGGTGGCGTTCTGCTGACCGGAGGCCGGGATGGCCTTGTCGTCGAGCGCCTGGACCTTGAACGTCACGCCGGGCACGGTGTTGTTCTTGTTGGCGTCGTCGACGGCGATCTGGACGCCGCCCTGGATGCCGAGGCCGGTGGCGGAGTTCTGACCGGTCAGCGGCGCGTCCACGCCGATGATGATCTCGGTCTTCTTGTCGCCCTTGCTGTCGCCGCTGTTGTCGCGCGAGCCGCAGGCGGTCAGCGTGAGTGCTCCCGTAGTGAGCACGGCGGTGAGTATGACCATAGAACGCTGTCGCACGTTGAATCCTCTCCCTGGCGCGGCACCCCAGGGTGGGGGCCGTGTGTCTCGCCGGGCCGTACTGGTTGAAGCAGGGCCGTGCAGTGACGCGCCCGGCGGCGCGGTGACTGGCCGTGACTATAAGCGCAGGTAGGGGGAGTGTGGAGGAGCGTGGGGAAGGCTGTGACGCTCTTGTTATGCGGGGGGTGCCTCGCGGGCATGGGGCGGACGTTCGGAGCATTTCGGTGTGCTGGTGGGAGGCGGTTGTGTGTTCGCATGGTGAGAACGCGCTGATCCGGGTTCGTGGCGGGGAGCGGAAGCTGGACGTGCGGTGGCGGGTCGGGGTGCTGCGGGGGGCGCGGTGCGGTGTGCCTCGCGGCGCGGCGATTGCTTCGTTACAGCAGAGGTAACCGACTGTTACTGCCGTGTGAGGTGGTCGCGGGTGTCCTGGCTGGGTGAAGTGGGTGTGGGGTAGGGCCGGTTGGGGAAACAGAGGGCGCGCAGGCCGGTCCACAGGTCGTGCGGGTAGGTGCCGCCGAAGAGAAAGCTTTGCTGCTGCTGTGCTGTCTCGTTGCTGATGAGCAGGTCGAGGTGGGGCAGGACGAGGGCGGGCGGCAGCGAGGCGCAGTCGTATACGGAGATGCGCACGGTGATGAGGCGGGGATTTCCGGCCTTCACTGTCAGTGGCAGCCGGGGCGCGGTCGTGGCACTCAACTCGGGCAGTCCGGCGCCTACTTGGTGGACGGTGACGGGGGTGCCGCGGGCGACGACGACCTCGAAGCGGAACGAAGTGGGTGTGGTGCCACGGCCCTTGTAGTGGAGGGTGGTGACACCGGCGGGCCACGGGTAGGGGTTCGGGGCGGCCCGGGTGTGCGTTGCGGGGCGCAGGGCGAAGAGGGCGCCGGTTGCGGTCGCGATGACGACCAGGGCCTGGACGAGCCGTCGGTACGGGAGCGGGAGCGCGGCCCAGCGGGTGCCGAACCGCGGAGGGCCGGACCTCAGCAGTTCGGTGGGTGCGTCCTGGTGGGGGGAGTCGGCTTCAGCGGGGCGGTAGGGCTCGACGGGCCCGATGCCGGTCATGTCTCATGCTGGACCGGAGAGCACGGCTCCGCCAAGGGGCGGTGCGGGACGGGGAGTTGGACGGCCCCAAGCCGAGCGCCGCGAGGTGGAGGCGCCGCGAGGTGGGGGCGTCTGGGGGTGGAGGCCTCCGGGGGTGGAGCGTCCCGAGGCGGAGCGCCCCGGGGTCGGGGGTTCCGAGGTGGGGTGCTGCGAGGTCGGCATTCCGAGGTGCGGTCTCCCGGGGTCGGCTTCCGGCGGGGGGCGCGTCGTCGGCGTTCCGGGGTCGGGGGTTCCGGGGTGGGGTGCTGCGAGGTCGGTGTTCCGAGGTGTGGCCTCCCGGGGTCGGCTTCCGGCGGGGGGCGCGTCGTCGGCGTTCCGGGGTCGGGGGTTCCGGGGTGGGGCGTTGCGAGGTCGGTGTTCCGAGGTGTGGCGTTCCGGGGTCGGGCCTCCCGAAGGGGGGCGCGTCGAGGCCAGGCCTCCAGGGGGCCGGGTGTCCCGAGGGTGGGCTTCTCTCGGGCTGGATGATCCGAGGCCGGGCCGGGCGTCCGGGGGCCGCGCGCCCGGGAGGCGTCCGCTCCCCGGCGCGCCCCCGTGTGTTCCTGCCCGGCGGGGGAGACGGTTCCCTGCCTCGGAGGGCCCTTGAGAGCCCCTGGGAAGCCCCTTCAGGGCCCCGGAGCGCCCCGTAGGGGTGCGGCCGGGTCCCGGCCGGGCGTCAGCTCTGGGGTGCGTCCTTGAGGATGCAGGTGAGCCGGGCGCTGCAGACGCGCTTGCCGTCCTCGTCGGTGATGGCGATCTCGTACGTCGCCGAGGTGCGTCCGCGGTGGACGGGTGTGGCCACGCCGGTGACGAGGCCGGCGCGGACGCCGCGGTGGTGGGTGCAGTTCAGGTCGACGCCGACGGCGATCTTGGTGATGCCGCCGTGGAGCATGGCGCCGACGGAGCCGATGGTCTCGGCGAGGACGGCGGAGGCTCCTCCGTGCAGCAGGCCGTAGGGCTGGGTGTTGCCCTCGACGGGCATGGTGCCCACGACGCGGTCCGCGGAGGCTTCGACGATCTGGACGCCCATGCGGTTGCCGAGGTGGCCCGCGGAGAAGAGGGCGGGCAGGTCGACGCCGAGTGCGGCGTACTCGTCGATGACCCCTTGCGGGAACTTCGGGGTGTGCTGTTCGCCCATCGGGCCCGGCTCCGTTCGTCGTGGACCACTTCGTCGTGGTTTCGCCTCGCTGAGCGAACGCTCAGTCGGCTGTCGATTGTTCCAGACGGACGACCACGGACTTGCTGGCAGGGGTGTTGCTGGTGTCGGCGGTCGCGTCGAGGGGGACCAGGACGTTGGTCTCCGGGTAGTAGGCGGCCGCGCAGCCCCGGGCGGTGGGGTAGTGCACGACGCGGAAGCCGGGCGCGCGCCGTTCCACGCCGTCCTTCCATTCGCCGACCAGGTCGACGTACGAGCCGTCCGCGACGTTCAGTGCGCGGGCGTCCTCGGGGTTGACGAGGACGACCCGGCGGCCGTTCTTTATGCCCCGGTATCGGTCGTCGAGTCCGTAGATGGTGGTGTTGTACTGGTCGTGGGAGCGCAGGGTCTGCAGGAGCAGGCGGCCGGCGGGGAGCTCGGGGTACTCGACGGGCGCGGCGGTGAAGTTGGCCTTGCCGGTGGCCGTGGGGAAGCGGCGTTCGTCGCGCGGGGCGTGCGGGAGGGTGAAGCCGGCCGGGTCGGCCACGCGCGCGTTGAAGTCCTGGAAGCCGGGGATCACGCGGGCGATGCGGTCGCGGATGCTCGCGTAGTCCTTCTCGAACTCCTCCCAGGGTGTGCTGCTCCGCTCGCCGAGGGCCTTGCGGGCGAGGCGGGCCACGATGGCGGGCTCGGACAGCAGGTGGGGGCTCGCGGGATCCAGGCGGCCCCGTGAGGCGTGCACCATGCCCATGGAGTCCTCGACGGTCACGAACTGTTCGCCGCCGCCCTGGAGGTCGCGCTCGGTGCGTCCGAGGGTGGGCAGGATGAGGGCCCGCGCGCCGGTGACGACGTGCGAGCGGTTCAGCTTGGTGGAGACGTGCACGGTCAGCCGGGCGCGCCGCATGGCCGCCTCGGTGACCTCGGTGTCGGGGGAGGCGGAGACGAAGTTGCCGCCCATGGCGAAGAAGACCTTCGCGTCGCCGTCGCGCAGTGCGCGGATGGCCCGTACGACGTCGTAGCCGTGTGCGCGGGGCGGCTTGAAGCCGAACTCCTTCTCCAGGGCGTCGAGGAAGGCGGGGGCGGGGCGCTCGAAGATGCCCATGGTGCGGTCGCCCTGGACGTTCGAGTGACCTCGGACCGGGCAGACGCCCGCGCCGGTGCGGCCGATGTTGCCGCGCAGCAGCAGGAAGTTGACGACTTCGCGGATCGTGGGGACGGAGTGCTTGTGCTGGGTGAGGCCCATCGCCCAGCACACGATGGTGCGCTCGGAGGCGAGGACCATGCTCAGGGCTTCGTCGATCTCGTCGCGGGTGAGGCCGGTCGCGGTGAGTGTCTCGTCCCAGTCGGCGGTGCGGGCGGCCCGGGCGAACTCCTCGAATCCGTGGGTGTGTTCGGCGATGAACGTTTCGTCGACGGCGCCCTCGGTGGCGAGGATCAGCTTGTTCAGCAGGCGGAAGAGGGCCTGGTCGCCGCCGAGGCGGATCTGCAGGAAGAGGTCGGTGAGCGCGGCGCCCTTGAACATGCCCTGGGGGGTCTGCGGGTTCTTGAAGCGTTCCATGCCCGCTTCGGGCAGCGGGTTGACGGTGATGATCTTCGCGCCGTTGGTCTTGGCCTTCTCCAGGGCCGAGAGCATGCGGGGGTGATTTGTGCCGGGGTTCTGCCCGGCGACGATGATGAGGTCCGCCTGGTAGAGGTCGTCGAGGAGGACGCTGCCCTTGCCGATGCCGATGGTCTCGTTGAGCGCGGAGCCCGACGACTCGTGGCACATGTTCGAGCAGTCCGGCAGGTTGTTCGTGCCGAGTTCGCGGGCGAACAGCTGGTAGAGGAACGCGGCCTCGTTGCTGGTGCGGCCCGAGGTGTAGAAGAGGGCCTCGTCGGGGGAACCGAGCGCGGCGAGTTCCTCGGCGACGATGTCGAAGGCGCGCTCCCAGGAGACGGGCTCGTAGTGGTCGGCGCCTTCGGGGAGATACATGGGGTGGGTGAGGCGTCCCTGCTGGCCGAGCCAGTAGCCGCTGCGGCCGGCGAGGTCTGAGACGGGGTGCGCGGCGAAGAAGTCCGGGGTCACCCGGCGCAGGGTGGCCTCCTCGGCGACGGCCTTCGCGCCGTTCTCGCAGAACTCCGCGGCGTGCCGGTGCTCCGGTTCGGGCCAGGCGCAGCCCGGACAGTCGAAGCCGTCCTTCTGGTTGACGCGCAGGAGGGTGAGCGCGGTGCGGCGCACACCCATCTGTCGCTGGGCGATGCGCAGGGTGTGTCCGATGGCGGGGAGCCCGGCCGCCGCGCGCTTGGGTTCGGCTACCTGCGGCGTGTCCTGGACCGGATCGCTTTTGGGCGGCTTGCTGGCCATCGCTGAACCCCTTCACGTGCGCACGTCGGTGTGCGTGTCTTCGTACCGGTCGGATCCTCGCACGCGCGGCTGACAGCGACGGTCGTGGGTTGTGGGAATCCGGCCGGGGGAGGAGCGTGCCGGGCCGGGACGGCTCTCGATGTCAGTGGGCCGTGGCAGGATCGGGGGCGTGGCAGACACAGCATCGAAGAAGACCGAGAACACCGCAGGTACGGGCCGCCCGCGCCTGATGCTCATGGACGGGCACTCGCTGGCCTACCGCGCGTTCTTCGCGCTGCCCGCGGAGAACTTCACCACGGCGACGGGCCAGCCGACGAACGCCATCTATGGTTTCGCGTCGATGCTGGCGAACACGCTGCGCGACGAGTCGCCCACGCACTTCGCTGTGGCGTTCGACGTGTCGCGCAAGACGTGGCGTTCCGAGGAGTTCACCGAGTACAAGGCGAACAGGTCGAAGACCCCTGACGAGTTCAAGGGGCAGGTCGAGCTGATCGGCGAGGTGCTGGACGCGATGCACGCGCAGCGGTTCGCGGTGGACGGTTTCGAGGCCGACGACATCATCGCGACGCTCGCCACGCAGGCCGAGGCCGAGGGCTTCGAGGTGCTGATCGTCACGGGCGACCGTGACTCCTTCCAGCTGGTGTCCGAGCACACGACGGTGCTGTACCCGACGAAGGGTGTCTCCGAGCTGACCCGGTTCACTCCGGAGAAGGTCTTCGAGAAGTACGGGCTGACGCCGGCGCAGTACCCCGACTTCGCGGCGCTGCGCGGTGACCCGTCGGACAACCTGCCGGGCATTCCCGGTGTCGGCGAGAAGACGGCCGCGAAGTGGATCAACCAGTTCGGTTCGTTCGCGGAGCTGGTCGAGCGGGTCGACGAGGTCAAGGGCAAGGCCGGGCAGAACCTGCGCGACCACTTGGAGGCGGTGAAGCTCAACCGCCGTCTCACGGAGATGGTCAAGGACGTCGAGCTGCCCCGGACGGTGGCTGACCTGGAGCGGGCCGCGTACGACCGTACGGCGCTCGCGATGGTCCTGGACACCCTGGAGATCCGTAACCCCTCGCTGCGGGAGCGGCTTCTGGCCGTGGACCCTGGGGCGGGGGAGGCCGAGGAGGCGCGGCCCGTCGCCGAGGGCGTCGAGATCGACGGCGTGGTGCTGGGCGCGGGCGAGCTGGAGCCGTGGCTCGCCGAGCACGGCACGGCGGTTCTGGGCATGTCCACGGTCGACTCGTGGGCGCTGGGCACGGGGTCCGTCGCCGAGGTCGCGCTCGCGGCCGGTGCGGGGGCGGCCGTCTGGTTCGACCCGTCCCAGCTGGACGAGCCCGACGAGAACGCGTTCGCCGCGTGGCTCGCCGACCCCGGGAAGCCCAAGGTCATGCACAACGCCAAGGGCGCGATGCGGGTCTTCGCCGAGCACGGCTGGACCATCGAGGGTGTGACCATGGACACCGCGCTCGCCGCCTACCTGGTCAAGCCGGGCCGCCGCTCCTTCGCGCTGGACGCGCTCTCGCTCGAGTACCTCGGCCGGGAGCTCGGACCCGCCGCCGCGGCGGACGGCCAGCTCGCCTTCGGTACGGACGAGCAGGCCGAGGCCGACGCGCTGATGGCGCAGGCCCGCACGATCCTCGACCTGGGCGAGGCGTTCGGGGAGAAGCTCCAGGAGGTCGGCGCGGCGGATCTGCTGCGTGACATGGAGCTGCCCACGTCCAGTCTGCTGGCCCGCCTGGAGCGGCACGGCATCGCGGCGGACCGGGCGCATCTGGAGGCCATGGAGCAGATGTTCGCCGAGGCGGTGCAGCAGGCCGTGAAGGAGGCGCACGCGGCCGCCGGGCACGAGTTCAACCTCGGCTCGCCCAAGCAGCTCCAGGAAGTCCTCTTCGGTGAGCTGGCCCTGCCGAAGACGAAGAAGACCAAGACGGGCTACACGACGGACGCGGACGCTTTGGCCTGGCTGGCGGCGCAGACCGAGAACGAACTGCCCGTGATCATGCTCCGCCACCGTGAGCAGGCGAAGCTGCGCGTCACGGTCGAGGGCCTGATCAAGTCGATCGCCGCGGACGGCCGTATCCACACCACCTACAACCAGACGGTGGCGGCGACGGGCCGGCTGTCGTCGACCGATCCGAACCTGCAGAACATCCCGGTCCGTACCGACGAGGGACGCGCGATCCGTCGCGGCTTCGTGGTCGGTGAGGGTTTCGAGTCCCTCATGACCGCGGACTACAGCCAGATCGAACTGCGGGTGATGGCCCATCTGTCGGAGGACGAGGGCCTGTTGGAGGCGTTCACCTCCGGCGAGGACCTGCACACCACCGTCGCCTCCCAGGTGTTCTCCGTGGAGCGGTCCGCGGTCGACGCCGAGATGCGCCGCAAGATCAAGGCGATGTCGTACGGCCTGGCCTACGGGCTGTCGGCGTTCGGTCTCTCCCAGCAGCTGAACATCGAGGCGGGCGAGGCCCGTGCGCTGATGGACACGTACTTCGAGCGCTTCGGCGGTGTACGGGACTATCTGCGCCGGGCGGTCGACGAGGCCCGGGCCACGGGCTACACCGCGACGCTCTTCGGACGCCGCCGCTATCTGCCGGACCTCAACAGCGACAACCGGCAGCGCCGCGAGGCGGCCGAGCGTATGGCCCTCAACGCGCCCATCCAGGGCACGGCCGCCGACATCGTCAAGATCGCGATGCTCAACGTGGACCGGGCGCTGCGCGAGGCGAACCTCACCTCCCGCATGCTTCTCCAGGTCCATGACGAAATCGTCCTGGAGATCGCCCCGGGCGAGCGCGCCCGGACCGAGGAGCTGCTGCGCCACGAGATGACGTCAGCCGTCCAGCTCCAGGTCCCGCTGGACGTCTCGGTCGGCTCGGGCCCGGACTGGGAGTCGGCGGCGCACTAGCGCCGGGGCCGCCTTCGGCCAAGGCATGCGGGCCCAGCCCCCGAGGCACCGGGCCCGCACACCGGCCGTATCCAGAGCGACCTGCCCCTGACCCTGCCCCTGACCGCACGCCGCACGCCGCACGCCGTGCGACTTCGAGCACCCGCCGGAGGCGTGCCGGGCGGCTCCGGGCGTATCCCGGGTGACTCTGGCCGCACGCCGGCCATGCGCCGGGTGCACCTCGGCCGAGAGCCGGATGTACCCCGGCCGCGCGAGCCGGATGTACCCCGGCCGCGCGCCGGGCGTAACCCGGCCGCATGCCGGGCGACTTCGGCCGCGCGCTTACGCCGTCGGGTCCTCCGGATCTGCGCCCCGCGCTGTCTGCGGGCTTCGCGGTCCCGCTGCTCCCCGCTGCTCCCCGCGGATTCCGCGGTGCCCCATGTCCGGAGGGAGCTGTCCAGGGAGCTGTCACTCGCGTGGCTCTCACAGAGCGCCCGGGGCCGGAAGGTGCCGTAAGGATGCGGGCATGGGTATACGCACGCTCCACTGCCGTACGGTCATGGCCACGACCGTCGTGGTCGCGACCGTGACGGTGACCGCGGCCGTCGTCCCGGTCCTGCTCGCGCCGATACCCGCGGTCGCCGCCGAAGCGGGCACCGCCCAGCTGCCCGAGGCCTGCCGTTCCTCCCACGACGAGGACCTCGCGGCCCGGTTGTCCCGCGACCTCCAGGCGGCACTGTCGGCACGCCCGGGCACCGTCCTGGTGGCGGCGCGCGACGACAGGACAGGCGGTCCGACCCGCACCACGGCCGGCGACCGGATGCGGCTGCCGACGGTGCTCACCGGCGCCCACGCGTTCCTGAGGACCCGTGTGCACGGCCTGCGGCTGCTCATCCGGGTCCGCGGCGACCGGCGCAGGGCCGTGCCCTCCATCCCGCCGCGCGGTGTGAAGGCGCACATCTCGACCGGCCGGCTGCCCCGGACCGCGAACGGCGGGCGCGTCCACGGCATCGGAGCCTTCACCGGCCCCGCCCGCAGCTACCGCGTCATCGTCCTGTCGTACGACCATCCGACGATGCCGTACGCCGCCCGCGTCGTCGAACGTTTCGCCCGGGCCGTGCACCGGTGCCTCGGCCACGGACGCGGCCTGCTCCGGAGCGTTGCCACCGGTACCGCGGTCAGCGAGGAGCGGGGCGGCTCGGCTCCGTACGGGCCGCCGCCGGACCGGGACGAGCCGGGCCGGGACGAGCCGGGCCGGGACGAGCCGGAGCGGGACGCCACAGCCTGACCGCCGTGACGTACAGGCCGAGGCCGAGGACCAGGCCCGCGCCCCCGCCGAAGGACAGCGGCGGAATGAGTTCCCACGGCTTCGCGATGGATCCCCAGTACGCCCACCAGCGCACCGCCCGCTGCACCGCGGCGGCCAGCGCGAGGCCGCCGATCACCGCGGCGGCCAGCCACCGGTCGGCGGTGGACAGGACGGGCACCCCGACGGCCGGACCGTGGGGCGTGCGGCGCAGGGCGAGCACCACGAAGGCCACGATCACGACGGCCGCCACCGCCGAACTGCCGTACTGGACGTACCAGTAGAGCGGCGAGCCCGCGAGGTTCCGCCCGAGGACGGGGAAGAGCCGTACCCCCCACCGGTCGTGATGGGTGAACGCGTCCCACACCACATGCGTCAGCGCGCCGAGCGCCGCGGAGACGTACCACCACAGGATCACCGGCGCGCGCACCGGCTCGCGTGCTGCCCCGCAGCGCAAGAGCCGCGCCGTGCGCCCCTGTCGTGCCGTGGGCATCAGGGCCACCAGCGGTTCGCGCAGCGCCAGCCAGGCACCCACCAGTGTCCATGCGATAAGCACATCGACGGTGAACACCCCGGCGAACGAGTGGGTGAAGGTGCCGAACTCCATCGCCCCGGGCACTACGCTCGCCGCGTAGTAGGTCATGTCGGGAGCGAAGGAACCCGCCACGAGAACGGCGGGAATCAATCGGCCGCGACCGCTTCCGTCCCCGCGCACGGCGGGCAGTACGGCGGCCGCGTGACTGAGAGTGAAGGGCAAAACGTCCCCCTGCGGCTACTGGTGACCGGCTATGTCCGGCCGGTTGATCACTGACGGCCAGTATGCGGGACGACGTCACATGGCCAACTGGTGAATATCGGGCGCGAACAGCTGCCTGGGCAACGGAAGTTGTCGTAGGGTCGCCTGGGTCGCCGTGCTGGGGAGTACGGCCGGAAACTGCGGAAGCGCACAGGGTTCTGAGAGACGGCGGGCTGGGCCGGTCGTCCGTGGGAGGGGTTCACTCAATGGCGGCGCAATTCGGCAGGAGGCTGCGCAAGAGCGCGGCAACCACCGCTGTGGCCGCGGCCGCGGTCGCGGCTCTGTCCGCCTCCCAGGCCCCGGGAGTGATGACCGACGACCACGGCAGACAGTCGGCGGGCGCCGATGTCGGCCTGGGCGCGAACGATGCCGGCGGCGACGGCACCGCGACCGGCAACTCGCGCTACTACACGGACCTTCCGCCGCTTCAGAGCCCGAACCCCGAACCGAGCGCGAGCGTGGGAGGCGGCACGCCCGCCGCCACGGGCGCCGCGGAGGCGGGCATCCCGGCGACCGTTCTCGACGCCTACAAGCAGGCCGAGGCATCGCTGCACGAGTCCAAGCCGACCTGCAACCTGCCCTGGCAGCTCCTCGCCGCGATCGGCAAGGTCGAGTCGGGCCAGGCCCGCGGCGGCCGCGTCGACGCGGCCGGCACCACCCTCTCGCCGATCCTCGGCCCGGTCCTGAACGGCAACGGCTTCGCCAGCATCACGGACACCGACAACGGCGCGTTCGACGGCGACAGCACGTACGACCGCGCGGTCGGTCCCATGCAGTTCATCCCCTCCACCTGGGCGTGGGCGGGTCGCGACGGCAACGGCGACGGCAAGAAGGACCCCAACAACGTCTACGACGCGGCGCTCGCCGCCGGGCACTACCTGTGCCGCTTCGGCCACGACATGTCCGTCCAGGCGCAGCTGAACGCCGCGATCCTCAGCTACAACAACTCGACGGCGTACCTCAACACCGTCCTGTCGTGGCTGGAGTACTACCGCAAGGGCACGCACGAGATCCCCAACGGCACGGGCACGCTGCCCTCGCACCACAGCGACGACCCGGCCACGCCGAGCCCCACTCCCACTCCGCCGAGCAGCCCGAGGCCGGGCGGCGGCCCGACGAGCCCCGCCCCGACCCCGACGCCGCCCGCCACCCCGACCCCGCCCGTCACGCCGCCGCCGACGAGCCCGCCCACCCCCACTCCGACGCCCACGCCCACACCGACGCCCACCCAGACGGTGGACCACCTGGCGAACACCGGCGACGGAAAGCTCACGGCGACGGCCGGCGACACGTTCGCGCAGAAGATCGCCGTACGGACCGAGGACAAGGCCGGCAAGGCCGTGGCGAAGGTCCGGGTGCGGTTCACGATCGTCGGCGACACGGATGCCACCTTCACCGGCGGCGAGGCCGTCGCCACACAGGTCACCAACGGGCTCGGCACGGCCACCGCGCCCGCCCTCACAGCGGGTGAGAAGACGGGCGACTTCACCGTCCGCGTCACCGTCGTGGGCCGCGTCATGGCCGGCCTCGACTACACGGCCACCGTCACCGCCCGCCAGGCCGACACCCTGGCCCGCACCACCGACACCGCGCTGACCTGCGTACCGGGCGGCGAGTTCGCCGACCAGGTCGAGGTGAAGGCCACCTACCAGGGCGCGGCCGCAGGCAAGGTCGCCGCGACCGCGACCCTGATCAAGTCCGCCGACGACGCCACCGAGAACGACAAGGGCCCCTACTTCAAGGACGCGGACGGCAAGACCGTACGCACCCTCACCGCCCTGACCACGGACGCGGACGGCCGGCTCGTGCTGCCGAAGCTGTATGCCGACGACACCACCGGCACCTTCCTGCTCCGCATCACCACCACCGGCGGGGCCACGCTGACCGTCGAACTGACGGTGGCCGCCCCCGCGTCGTAGAACCGCGCCCCCACCGCGCGGCCCATGCGTCTCCAGGGCGCCTCCTCGGCTCACGCCGCGGGGGCGCCCTGATCCGTTGTGTGCGCGACGTGTTCTCATCTCGCCCGGCCGTTGCTACGGTGCCGGACCTGACGATGTATCAGCTCCTGGCCCTCGGGAGGCCCGCATGCGTGCCCTCATCGCCGCCGCGACCGGTCTCGCCGTGGCATTCGCGCTGGTCCTGACCATCACGGCGATGGGCTCGCCGGCCGGACACACCTCACCGAAGCCGATGCTCACCACCGTCCCCAAGCACCCCTGACGCACGCACCGGGAGGGCCGTCGAGATGCGCCGCAAGGCAAGCCTGATCCTGCTCGCGCTCGCCGTGTTCTTCGCGGCGCTGTCCCCGCTGCTGCGCTGGTACGCCTTCCCGCGCCTGGCCAAGATCCCCGCCAACCAGTACCAGGACATGGTTCTGGAGGCGAACGACGCGACCCTCCTCGACTACGGCACCATGAAGGCCAAGAAGGTCAGCAAGGTCACCATCGTGCAGACCCTGAAGGGCAACGTCGAGGCCTCCGACCGGATCGAGCGGACCGCGGGCCGTGACGTCGTCGTCTGGGACTCCCTCTCCTACGTCCAGGGCCCCGACGGGAAGATGGTCTCCAAGCTCCCCGAGCGCTACATCTTCGACGCGCACAGCCAGGAACCCGTCCACGCCACAGGCGAGTCCGTCGACGGCGACCCCGTCACCCGCGAGGGCATCGAGTTCAAGTGGCCCTTCCGGACCGAGAAACGGGACTACGAGTACTTCGACGCGCAGACCCGCACCTCGGCGCCCATCCACTACCAGGGCACCCGGACCTTCCGGGGTGTCAAGGTCTACTACTTCGAGCAGACCATCCCCTGGACGAAGGTGAAGTTCCCCAAGGTCATGCCCGTCCAGGGCATCACCCCGGAGTCCGTCGCCAAGACCGGCACCACCCGCTGGTACACCACCGTCCGCAAGTTCTGGGTCGAGCCGGTCACCGGAGCACCCGTCTACGGCGAGGAGATCCACAAGGAGGAACTCCGCGGCGGCACGCTCCTGGGCGGCCGGGACAAGGTGACCGCCTTCTCCGGGCACGTGAAGATGCGCGAGGACTACATCAGGCACACCGTCGACCTGGTCAAGTCGAACCGCACCCTCGTCCTGATGATGACCTCCTACCTCCCCTGGGGCTTCCTGCTCCTGGGCGCGGCCCTGCTGTCCCTCTCGCTGTACCTGGAGGCCCGCGGCCGCAGGCCGGGCGATCCCGCACCCGCCCCGGCGGCCGACCCCGAGCCCGTCAACGTCTGAGCCGCGCGTTCGTGTACCGCGTCGGCTCGGCGGTCGCCGGGTCCTCGGGCCACGGATGCTTGGGGTACCGGCCGCGCAGTTCGGCCCGCACGCCCTTGTAGCCGTCCTTCCAGAAGGACGCGAGATCGGCGGTGACCGCGGCCGGCCGGCCCGCCGGGGAGAGGAGATGCACGAGTACCGGCACACCGGCGACCGCGGGCGAGGCGTGCAGCCCGAACATCTCCTGCAGCTTCACGGCGAGCACCGGCTGCGCGGGGTCGGCGTAGTCGACGCGGATTCTCGACCCGCTCGGCACCTCGATCCGCTCGGGCGCGAGCTCGTCGAGCCGGGCCGCCTCTCCCGTCGCCCAGGGCAGCAGCCGGTTCAGCGCCTGCCCGGCGTCGATCCGCGCCAGGTCCGCCCGCCGCCGGGCCCGGCTCAGTTCCGGCTCCAGCCACTCCTCCACGCGCGCGTGGAGCGCCTCGCCGGAGACATCCGGCCACGGGTCTCCGAGCCGCCGGCGCAGGAACGCGAGCCGCTGCCGCAGCACCGCGGCGTCCGGCGACCACCGCAGCAGACCGAACCCCTCCTCCTGCAGCCCTTCGAGCAGCGCTTCCCTTACGAGCCCGGGGTCCGCGTTCCGCAACGGCCGCACGGCCAGCTCCACCGCCCCCAGCCGCTCCACCCGCCGCGCGACGACATCGCCCTCGGCCCAGTGGACCTCGTCGCCCTCGGAGTACAGGCCGGCGGCGGCCCGCCGTGCCGTCCGCTCGTCGATCACCGCAGCGAGCCGCACGCGCGCGTGCCCCCTGCCGACGGGACGGTCGGCGACTGCGACCGCGAGCCAGGGAGCGCCGCGCAGGACGGAGCCCTCACCGGCGTCGGCGCGGGTCCCGTTGACCATGAGGTGGGAGCCGCCCTGCACGCGCGCGACCCGCTCGGGGAACGCCAGCGCGGCGACGAGCCCGACGACCCGGTCGTCCCCGGGCTCCGCCCGCGCCCCGCTGTCTGCGGGGGTGCCGTCACGGTCGCCCCGGTGGTGCCCCGGCCCCTCGGTGCGCGCCTCCGGAGCGGAGGGAGAGCCGGGGGAGGACGCGTCGCCGGGCGCGGTCCCGGCGCCGGCCGCCGCGGAGCGCAGCCGGCGGGACTCGGTGCGCCAGCGGGCCGCGTAGGCGTCGCCCCCGCGCCGGGCGGTGCGCCAGGCGGCGGCCAGGTCGTCGCCGTACTCGCGCGGCGGCTCCTCGCTCAGCAGCGCGACCACGTCGGCGGCCCGCGCCACGCCCACCACCGGGGTCGCGTCCAGCAGCGCCCGCGCCAGCCGCGGGTGCAGGCCAAGACGGGACATGCGCACACCGCGTTCCGTGGCCCGCCCCGAGCCGTCGACCGCGCCCACGGCCGACAGGACGGCCCGGGCCGCCGCCATCGCCCCGCCCGGCGGCGGATCCAGCAGGGCCAGCCCCGTCGCCTCCGGATCGCCCCAGCACGCCGCCTGGAGGGCGAACGCCGTCAGGTCGGCCACCTTGATCTCGGGAGCCGGGAACCGCGTCAGACGGCCGTCCTCCGCCTCCGCCCAGCACCGGTACACCGCGCCCGGCGCCTGACGTCCGGCCCGCCCCGCCCGCTGCCGTCCGGCCGCCTGCGAGGCCCGTACGGTCGCCAGGGCGCTCAACCCGCGCGCGTGGTCCACCCGCGGCTCCCGCGCCAGCCCGGAGTCCACGACCACGCGCACTCCCGGAACCGTCAGCGACGACTCGGCCACCGAGGTCGCGAGGACCACCCGGCGCCGTACCCCGGCCGTGAGCACCGCGTCCTGCACGGCCGCCGGAGCCCGCCCGTGCACCTGAAGCACATCGATGTCCCCGAGACCACCCAGCTGCCCGGCGACCCGCGCGATCTCCCCGACGCCGGGAAGGAAGCACAGGACATCACCCGAGCGCTCGGCCAGCGCCCGCCGCACCGTGGACGCCACATGCGTGAGCAGCGCCGGGTCCACCCGCATCCCGTGCGGCGGCCGTACCGGGCGCGCGGGCGGCGCCCACACCGTCTCGACCGGATACGAGACACCCTCCGCCTCGACGATTGGCGCGTCGCCCAGCAGCCGGGCCCAGCCTCCGGCGTCCGTCGTCGCGGACGCGGCGACCAGCCGCAGCTCGGGACGGAGCGCGGCCCGCACGTCCAGCAGGAACGCGGCCACCGTGTCGGCGTCCAGATGTCGCTCGTGACACTCGTCGAGCACGACCACGTCGACGCCCGCCAGCTCCTGGTCCCGTTGCAACCGCTGGAGCAGGACCCCGGTCGTGACGACCTCCACGCGCGTGCGGGGGCCGACCACCCGCTCCCCGCGCACCGTGAATCCGACGTTCCGGCCGACCTGCTCGCCGAGGAGCCACGCCATCCGCCGGGCGGCGGCCCGGGCCGCGATCCGCCGCGGCTCGGCCACCACCACCCGGCGTGCCGGGCGCCCGTCGTCCAGGAGACCCGCCAGGGCCAGCGGCACCAGCGTGGTCTTGCCGGTGCCGGGCGGAGCCACCAGCACCGCGCTGCCGTGCCCCTCCAGGGCATCGTCCACAGCGGGCAGGGCGCCACGTACGGGCAGTACGTCCAGGGCTTCGTAACGGATCACGCCCCCAGTCTCGTACGAGCGCACAACCGGCCGCGTACGAAGTCCGGTACGGCCTCCACGCGCGTGGGACACACCGCGGCTCACGAAGACCGCACGAACGCGACATGCGAAGACGCAAGAAGACGCACGAAGGGGAGCCGATTCGGCTCCCCTTCCTGCGCAACTTGCACGCGCGCGTGCAACGCGCACCTTGTTCTTGCGGATCCCGTACGTCAGTCCCGTTCGCACACGAAGATCGCCGTGCCCGGGATGAGGTTCCCCCGCAGCGGGGACCAGCCGCCCCACTCCTGGGTGTTCCAGGCCGGCCACTCCGGCTCGACGAGGTCGACCAGGCGGAAGCCGCCCGCCACCACGTCGCGCACCCGGTCGCCGACCGTTCTGTGGTGCTCCACGTAGACCGCGCGGCCGTCTTCGTCCTGCTCCACATACGGAGTGCGGTCGAAGTAGGACGCGGACACCGTCAGGCCCTCGGGGCCCGGCTCGTCCGGGAACGCCCAGCGGACCGGGTGCGTGACGGAGAAGACGAAACGGCCGCCCGGACGCAATACCCGGTGGACCTCCCGCAGCACGAGCACCGGGTCGGCGATGAACGGCAGCGCGCCGTACGCCGAGCACACGAGGTCGAAGGAGCCGTCAGCGAACGGCAGCGCGCTCGCGTCCGCCTCCACCAGGGGCACGGCGCCCCCGATGCGCAGCGCGTGCTGGAGCTGGCGGTGGGAGAGGTCCAGGGCCACCGGACGCGCGCCCTGGCCGGCCAGCCAGCGCGAGCACTGTGCCGCGCCGGCGCCGATCTCCAGGATGTCCTTGCCCTTGAGGTCCTCCGGAGGGCCGAGCAGCTCGGCCTCCACCTCGTCGAGGCCCTCGGGACACCACACGAATCGGTCGTCGCCGAGGAACGTGCCGTGTTCGATCTGGTACTCGTCCGCGTTCCGGTCCCACCAGCCCCGATTCGCCCGGGAACTCTCGATGAGATCCGCATCACGTCGGGTGGCTTCCGGTTCGATGGGTTCGGGCTCTTGGATGATCGGCTCCCTCGTCGTACTCTTCCGTCCAACCCGTCTCGGGCGTGTCACGAAAGAGGCGTCTTACTGCCCGCGTGGCCTTGTGAGACAGGTCTTGTGCCGGGATTGCGGCGATCCGCCCCGGGTGTGCGCCTTCGCGCATTGACCCTGCCCGGCTGCCCCCGTATGCTACAAGTTGCGCTGCGGGCCTGCGCTCCTCAGACGTAGCAGGCTGCGCTCGCATCTGTATGTATGTCCCCTCGGTTTTCGAGGCGCCTCCGGCTTTTGTCGGGGCGCTTCCTTGGCTGTCCGGCCTTCTGCAGAGCGAAACGGGCTCCCGGCGTAAGCAGTACCTACGACTCACTGTCCGTACCGGAGCCCTTTCCCACATGACGAGCAGCACCGAGACCACCTCTACCACGCCGCAGGTAGCGGTCAACGACATCGGTAACGAGGAAGCATTCCTCGCCGCGATCGACGAGACGATCAAGTACTTCAACGACGGCGACATCGTCGACGGCGTCATCGTGAAAGTCGACCGGGACGAGGTCCTGCTCGACATCGGTTACAAGACCGAAGGTGTCATCCCGAGCCGCGAGCTCTCGATCAAGCACGACGTCGACCCGAACGAGGTCGTCAAGGTCGGCGACGAGATCGAAGCCCTTGTTCTCCAGAAGGAGGACAAGGAAGGCCGCCTGATCCTCTCGAAGAAGCGTGCCCAGTACGAGCGCGCCTGGGGCACCATCGAGAAGATCAAGGAAGAGGACGGCATCGTCACCGGCACCGTCATCGAGGTCGTCAAGGGTGGACTCATCCTTGACATCGGCCTCCGTGGCTTCCTGCCGGCTTCTCTCGTCGAGATGCGCCGTGTCCGCGACCTCCAGCCCTACGTGGGCAAGGAGCTCGAGGCCAAGATCATCGAGCTGGACAAGAACCGCAACAACGTGGTCCTGTCCCGCCGCGCCTGGCTGGAGCAGACCCAGTCCGAGGTTCGCCAGACGTTCCTCACCACCCTCCAGAAGGGTCAGGTCCGCTCCGGCGTCGTCTCCTCGATCGTCAACTTCGGTGCCTTCGTGGACCTGGGTGGCGTCGACGGTCTGGTGCACGTCTCCGAGCTCTCCTGGAAGCACATCGACCACCCCTCCGAGGTTGTCGAGGTGGGCCAGGAAGTCACAGTCGAGGTCCTCGACGTCGACATGGACCGCGAGCGCGTCTCCCTGTCGCTCAAGGCGACGCAGGAAGACCCGTGGCAGCAGTTCGCCCGTACGCACCAGATCGGTCAGGTCGTCCCGGGTAAGGTCACGAAGCTCGTTCCGTTCGGTGCGTTCGTCCGCGTGGACGAGGGCATCGAGGGTCTGGTCCACATCTCCGAGCTGGCCGAGCGCCACGTGGAGATCCCGGAGCAGGTCGTCCAGGTCAACGACGAGATCTTCGTCAAGGTCATCGACATCGACCTCGAGCGCCGCCGCATCAGCCTCTCGCTGAAGCAGGCCAACGAGTCCTTCGGTGCCGACCCGGCGTCGGTCGACTTCGACCCGACCCTGTACGGCATGGCCGCGTCGTACGACGACCAGGGCAACTACATCTACCCCGAGGGCTTCGACCCCGAGACCAACGACTGGCTCGAGGGCTTCGAGTCCCAGCGTGAGGTGTGGGAGACGCAGTACGCCGAGGCGCAGACGCGCTTCGAGCAGCACCAGGCTCAGGTCATCAAGTCCCGCGAGGCCGACGCGCAGGCCGAGGCCGAGGGTGCCACCTCCACGAGCGCGGCTCCGGCCGCGTCCGGTGGCGGCGGTTCCTACTCCTCGGAGTCGGACGACAACTCCGGCGCCCTGGCGTCGGACGAGGCGCTCGCCGCCCTCCGCGAGAAGCTCGCCGGCGGCCAGAGCTGAAAGCTCACCGCTAGCAAGTAGCTGAAAGAAGTGGGCCCGCACCGATTCGGTGCGGGCCCACTTCCATGGGGCCCTTTTGCGGCGCAGGTCAGGAAGTCACCGCGATGCTGTGCTGGTTGCGGTCCGCAGGTGGTGCCGTCACCGGCCGCGGAACTCCTGCCGGCCCCTCGTGGAGGCTGACAAGGCACGAGAGGGTGGTGCGGAGCACGGGACGGGAATGTCCGTGCTCTGTGCCACGTTGTGCAGTACGAACACGAGGAGGAGCGGTCACAGTGCTTGATCCGCAGGGTTTGTACGCATGGGAGCCGAAGGGCTTGGCCGTGGTCGACATGGCACTCGCCCAGGAGTCGGCCGGTCTTGTCATGCTCTACCACTTCGACGGATACATCGACGCGGGCGAGACCGGCGACCAGATCGTCGACCGGGTGCTCGACTCGCTGCCCCACCAGGTCGTGGCCCGCTTCGACCACGACCGGCTCGTGGACTACCGCGCCCGACGTCCGCTGCTGACGTTCAAGCGCGACCGCTGGACCGAGTACGAGGAGCCGACCCTTGAGGTACGGCTCGTGCAGGACGCCACCGGCGCGCCCTTCCTGCTGCTGTCGGGACCCGAACCTGACACCGAGTGGGAGCGCTTCGCCGCCGCCGTCCAGCAGATCGTGGAACGGCTCGGCGTCCGCCTCTGCGTGAACTTCCACGGCATCCCCATGGGCGTCCCGCACACGCGCCCCGTGGGCCTCACCCCGCACGGCAACCGTACCGACCTGGTGCCCGGTCACCGCAGCCCCTTCGACGAGGCGCAGGTCCCCGGAAGCGCCGAATCCCTCGTCGAGTACCGCCTCATGGAGGCCGGCCACGACGTCCTCGGTGTCGCCGCCCACGTGCCCCACTACGTCGCGCGCTCCCCGTACCCGGACGCGGCACTGACCGTCCTTGAGTCCATCACGGCCGGGACCGGACTGGTGCTTCCCGGGATAGCGCACGCCCTGCGGACCGAGGCGCACCGCACCCAGACCGAGATCGACCGGCAGATCCAGGAGGGCGACGAGGAACTCGTCGCGCTCGTCCAGGGACTTGAGCACCAGTACGACGCCGCCGCGGGCGCCGAGACCCGCGGCAACATGCTCGCGGAACCGGTGGACATCCCCTCGGCGGACGAGATCGGCCAGGAGTTCGAGCGATTCCTGGCGGAGCGCGAAGGCGACGCCTGACCCCAACTCCCGGCTCCCGGGCAGAGGGTCTGTCAGTGGCAGGCCCTAAGCTGCGAGGCATGCTGAAGGTGGGTCTGACCGGTGGTATCGGCGCCGGCAAGAGCGAAGTGTCACGGCTGCTCGTCGAGCACGGCGCGGTGCTGATCGACGCGGACAGGATCGCGCGGGAGGTCGTCGCGCCCGGAACTCCCGGGCTGGCGGCGGTGGTCGACGCCTTCGGCGAGGACGTGCTCGCTCCGGACGGCAGCCTGGACCGGCCGAAGCTCGGCTCGATCGTCTTCGCCGACCCGCAGAAGCTCGCCGTCCTGAACTCGATCGTGCACCCGCTGGTCGGCACCCGCTCGCGCGCACTGGAGGACGCCGCTCCCGAGGACGCCGTCGTCGTCCACGACGTGCCCCTGCTCGCGGAGAACGGCCTGGCCGCGCTGTACGACCTCGTGATCGTCGTCGACGCCCGCCCCGAGACCCAGCTCGACCGCCTCGTCCGCCTGCGTGGCATGACCGAGGAGGACGCCCGCGCCCGCATGGCCGCCCAGGCCTCGCGCGACAAGCGCCTGGCGATCGCGGACATCGTCATCGACAACGACGTACCGCTGGAGGAACTGGAGCGGCGCGTGCGGGACGTATGGGCCGATCTCGTGCGCAGAGCCCGGCAGCCCCAGGAATAGCGCCCCTCGGGAGGGGCGTTGAACCCCTGCAGCGAGGGAAGGACTCTGCCGTGCCCGAGACCAGCGGATCGACCGGACGTACTCCGGAGACGCACGTCATCGACTTCCGCGCCGCCGAGCAACTGCTGGCCGCGCGCGACCCGCGGGGTGCGGTGAAGCTTCTCGACCCTGTCATCGCCGCTCACCCGGAGAACACCGCGGCCCGGCTGCTGCGCGCGCGTGCCTTCTTCGCTGCCGCGCAACTACGGCCTGCCGAACTCGAGTTCACGATCGTCCTGGAGCGCGAGCCGGACAACGCGTTCGCGCACTTCGCACTCGCCCGGACCTACGAGCGCCAGCGACGCCCCGAGCAGGCGAAGCGGCACTTCAGACTGGCAGCGGCACTCGACCCGACGCCGCAGTACCTGGAAGCTGCACGATTCGACTCGTAGAGGACCACGCGAGGCGGCGGCGAGGGCGTGCGCGGCCTGCTGACAACCCGCGCTGCCGGCACCTCGCGTCCCTGGCACCCCGTGCCGCCGGCACCCGGTAGGGGCGCGTCCACGGCTCCCCGCGCACCACGTCGTAAGACAGGGCGCGACCGACGCCCGGCCGCTTCAGGGGTGCGACGGCCTCGACGGGCGGCGCCGCTCCGGAGGCCGGTACCGGGACCGGTCGTCCACGGGTTCGTACGGCGGCACGTCACGGCCCGGCTGATAGTGCGGACCCTGTCTGATGTGCCGCAGGATCATGGTCATGTCGACGGTGACGATCACCCAGAGCAGACCACAGGCCGCCGCCCATCCCGGCCGCCCCACCAGGGTGAACGCGACCGTGCCGAAGATGGCCCAGATCAGGCCCCAGACGCTCAGCCAGAAGCGCATCCGCAGAGCACTGCGCGCTGTCATCGGTTCACTGCCCGTACGCATCAGGATCACTACTCCTACGAGGAAACGTACTCTTCGTGGTGCACGTTCACCAAGGGAGAGCGGTCCGGACGACGGCCGCCGGGGGAGGCAACTGTGCTGCTGAAGGAGCTGCGGGCGGACGCGAGGCTCGCCGAGTGGCTGAGAGACCTGGAGAGCGAAAGTTCTGTCCTGGGGGAAGCGTCGCTCCCGGACGCCGACGCGTTGCCCGACATCCTGCTCGACCTGTCCGTTCCCCATGAGCACATCAATGAACTCGTCGCGCTGCGCGCCCGGTTGGTAGCCGACCCGGAAGCCATGGCCCTCCTCGCGCGCTGCGTCACCCGCTTCGTCCGGGACATGGGAGAGATAGGAAAGGGCTGGGAGCCGCCCGCGTTCCCCGCGACGACGGGGCCTCTCGGACGCTGTTTCCATCTGTACGTCTTCATAGCGGCGCTTCCGTATGTCCGCGCCCATCACCGCGAGCGCGGTGTCCCGGAGGACGTCTCCCGGCGCACGCTCGCCGACCTCGGCCGTCATGTGTCCGTGCACCACAGAAGGGCCGGCGGCCCAGGACTGCTGTTCCCCTGGTGGATCGCCCTGCACTTCCACGGCGAGCTGTTCCAGCTGGGCCGGCTCCAGTTCCAGCGGGCGCTGCTGGGACGGCGCACGGCCGCCGCCGTCGCGGCGGCGGGTCTGGACCTGAGCCCCGGCGACGCCTGCCTGAGTCTGCACATCACCGACTTCCGCGGCCCGCTCTCGCAGGCCGCGTGCGACCGTTCACTCGCCCTGGCCCGGGAGTTCTTCGCCCGCCACTACCCCGACGAGCGCCACGAGGTCGCCGTCTGCAACTCCTGGCTGCTCGACCCCCAGCTCAAGCGGTATCTGCCGGCCGACTCCAACATCATTCGCTTCCAGGACCGCTTCAACCTCGAGTGCGAGGAGCCCACCCCGGACGACACCGTGCCCATCGGATTCGTCTTCGGCGACCCGGAGCTTCCGCTCGACGAACTGCCCAGGCGCAACAGCGTCGAGCGCGCGGTGGTGGACCACCTGCGCGGTGGTGGGCATTGGTACGGGGGACGGGGCTGGTTCGCGCTGTAGTCCGTCCTGCCGTAGCCCCGGTCGGGGACCGGCAGTCCCGGTCCAGGGTCCGGCTCGGACTGGTGTCCCTCGAACATGTCACCCGAACGAGTGATGGAGGGAGGGAACGGGCCCGCGGAACCCGTCCGTTGGACGGGTATGAGGATCGAGAAGCGTCAGGGATACGAGGGCACTGGGCCCGGTGCCATCACACCGGACGGCTGCGCGGTAGAGCTCTACACCCGCCTGCCCGTCGGAACAGAACCGGACATCATCACCGCCGCTGTGCCCGCCGCCGCGCACATTCTGGAACTCGGCAGCGGGGTGGGACGGATGACCCATCCGCTCCTGGAGCTCGGGTTCGCGGTAACGGCGGTGGACGAGTCCGCCGAAATGCTGGAGCACGTCCGTGGGGCGCGCAGGATACGCAGCAGCATCGAGGACCTCGACCTCGGAGAGACGTTCGACGTCGTGCTGCTGGCGTCGTTCCTCATACACGCCGGGGATGTCCGGGTGCGGCGGGCGCTCCTGGACACCTGTGTCCGCCATGTCGCCGACGACGGCTGCGTGTTGATCCAGCGCGAGGGCGAGGACTGGCACACCGACGTGCCCCGCGAACGCACCGACCCGTCCGGATTCGTCGCACGCATCGTGTCCGCCGAGCCCGTCGGGGACGGGGTCAACTCGGTGCGCGCGGAGTACACGTTTCCGGACGCCACCTGGACCCAGACGTTTCTGTCCCGCCCTTTGACGAAGGACGATTTCGAGGAGGCCCTGGCGGAGGTGGGCCTGAAGGTGGACCGGTACCTGACGGACGACGGGGTGTGGGTGAGGGCCGTGAAGGGGTGAACGAGCGAATCAGCGCCGGGGGAGGGTCTGGCACGGGAGACGTCGGCGCTGCGCCGAGGGAGTGGGACTGCAGGGGGACGGCCGGGGCATGGCTGGGCACACACTGGGCACAGCTGGGGCATGCCCGCCCCTGGCGATGCCTCGGCACGCTTGAGGGCGGGACGGACGGGGGCGGGGTGGGGGTGGGGGGACGGGGGGAAGGGGACAGCGGGTCGCTGGGTGGAACAATCCCCGTTCCGCGCCGATGAGTTCCCGACGGTCCCCAGGTCTATCTCTGTGAAAGCAGCAGCCCCCGCTTCCCACAGGAGACCACCGTGTCGGAGACCACCCTCCCCCTCGCCACCACCACCCAGGCCGCCGCGACTCCCCGCTCCCGCGTCGCCCGCATCTCCCTGACCGCCCTGCAGATCGTCCTCGGCCTGTTCTACGCGTTCGCGAGTGCTCTTCCCAAGCTGATCGCCCACCCCACGGCGACGGAGTCGTTCGACAAGCTGGGCTGGGGTCACACGGGCATGTACATCATCGGCGGGCTCGAACTCGCCGGAGGCCTGGCCCTGTTGATCCCGCTCCTTGACTCGGTGGCTGCGGCGGCGCTCGGCGCGCTGATGGTCGGTGCGTTCATCGTCAACGTCACGGTCATCCACGGCCCGTACGTGGCGACGCCGCTCATCCTGCTGCTGCCGCTCGCCCTGATCGCCTGGGCCAGGCGCGGCCACACGACGGAGCTGCTTCGCCTGGTACGCCGGCGGGCGGGACGCCGTGCGTGACGACGCAGCAAGGACGAAGGGCTCCCCCGAGACCGGGGGAGCCCTCGACGTCGTACGACGGCACCTCGCCTTTACGGGCGTTCAGGAGGTCGTGGGGCCGGAAGAACCCGACGAACCCGACGAACGGGGGCCGGTCCACGGGGGACCGGTCCAGCGAGGACCGGCTGAGCGCCGGGAATTGCCCGCGGAGCCGGTCGTGCCAGTGGAGGGGCCGGAGGACCTGACGGGGCCGGCCGAGCCCGTCTGCATGCCCCGCAGGCGTTCCGTCTCGCGGCGGTCCCGCTTGGTAGGGCGCCCCGTGCCCCTGTCCCGGATGCCCGCCGGAGCCACGGCCTCACGCGGCGGAGGCGGCGGGCTGTTGTCGACGTAGCACTCGACGGCGACGGGCGCGCCGACCCGCTTTCGGATCACGCGCTTCACGATGACGATCCGCTCCCGGCCTTCTTGCCGCAGACGTACCTCGTCGCCCACGTGTACCGAGTACGCGGGCTTGACGCGCTCACCATTGACCCGTACATGGCCACCCTTGCAGGCCGTGGCACCCATCGAGCGGGTCTTGACGAGACGGACGGACCAGATCCAGACGTCGACCCGCGCGCTCTCGCCGCCGGCAGGCCCGGCAGCGGCGGCGGCCTTGACGGCGGCAGCGGTCGTGGAGGGCGCCGTGGTAGCGACCCCGGAGTCGTCCGTAGCGGCATTCGCGTCGCCCGAGCCGCGCGCACCGCCGTGACCCGCGTCCTTCATCTCCCCGTCAGCACCCTGAGAAGCCATGACTCGACTCTAATGCCCGCGGTCCGGCACACCACATGTCTTTTTCGTCGCACGGACCACCCCGGATGCGATCATTCTCGGCGCCGGCATCGGAGTGCTGTGCTCGACGGTGAACCCGTCTGCGACGGGCGTGGCCTCATCGGGCGCCGGCATCTCGCTCGGCGAGCGGGCGGACCGGTCGTACGTTGGTGGCGTGGACAGCGACCCGAATGAAACCGGTCCGGCAGCCTCAGCCGGTCGGGAAGTCTCTGCGCGCTCGGCAGCCTCAGCCGGTACGGATGTGTCTGCGCGCTCGGCGGTCTCAGCCGGTACGTATGTGTCTGCAGGTCCGGCAGCCTCCGCCGGTCACGTGGAAGGTCTGGCCAGTCCCGCGGATCTCGCGAGGCTGGACGCGCGGATCGCCGACTGCCGGGCCTGTCCGCGTCTTGTCGCGTGGCGCGAAGAGGTGGCCGCCACCAAGCGCGCCGCCTTCGCCGACCAGACGTACTGGGGGCGTCCGGTGCCCGGCTTCGGGCCTGCCGACGCCTCCCTCCTCGTCGTCGGGCTCGCGCCCGCCGCGCACGGCGGGAACCGGACCGGGCGGATGTTCACGGGGGACCGGTCCGGCGACGTGCTGTACGCGGCGCTGCACGACGTCGGCCTCGCCTCGCAGGGGACCTCGGTGAGCGCGGACGACGGACTGGAACTGTACGGCGTACGCGTCACCTCTCCCGTGCACTGCGCGCCGCCCGCCAACAAGCCGACGCCCGAGGAGCGGGACACCTGCCGACCCTGGCTCGTCAGAGAGTTGGAGCTGTTGCGGCCCACGCTACGGGCGGTGATCGTCCTCGGGGCCTTCGGCTGGCAGGCCGCGCTGCCCGCCTTCGCGGAGGCGGGGTGGACGGTGCCCCGGCCACGGCCGGCGTTCGCGCACGGGGCACGGGTGACGCTCGGACGGCGGCCGGAGCCGGGCAGCACGGACTCGGAAACCGACTCGGACACGGAAACCGACACGGACACGGACACGGAAACCGACACCGATTCCGATCTCGTGTCTGCGTTTTCGCCCGGGCCCGAGCCCGCTTCTGCCTCTGCCTCTGCCTCCGCTTCTGCCTCCGCGTCGGTTGAGCTTTTCGGTTGCTTCCACGTCAGCCAGCGGAACACCTTCACCGGGCGGCTCACGCCCGCGATGCTGCGCCAAGTCCTGAGCGCCGCAGCGGAGTCGGCGGGGCTGACCTCGCGCCCGCCGCCGGGTTAGCCTCGCGCGATGAGCCTGTATCCGGAGATCGAACCGTACGACCACGGCATGCTCGACGTCGGTGACGGCAACCGTCTGTACTGGGAGGTCTGCGGGAACCCCGACGGCAAACCCGCGGTCATGCTGCACGGCGGTCCGGGCTCCGGCTGCGGTCCTCGGTTCCGGCGCTACTGCGACCCCGCCAAGTACCGGATCGTGCTGCTCGACCAGCGCGGCTGCGGCCGTTCCACGCCTCATGCCGCCGAGTACGGGACGGACATGGCCGTCAATACGACGGCGCATGTGATCGCGGACCTGGAGCTGCTACGACAACACCTGGGCATCCGGCGCTGGCTGGTGTGGGGTGTGTCGTGGGGGTCGGTGCTGGGGCTGCGGTACGCGCAGACGCATCCGGACGCCGTCTCCGAACTGGTGCTGACCGCGGTGGCCACCGGCTCGAATGCCGAAGTGGCCCTGCTGACCAGGGGGCTTGGGCGGTTCTTCCCCGAGGCGTTCGAGCCCTTCCTCGCCGAGCTGCCCGAGGGGGAGCGGGAGGGGAACATCGCCGCCGCGTACAGCCGACTGCTGGAATCGCCCGACCCCGAGGTGAGGGCACGGGCGGCGAGGGCCTGGACCGACTGGGAGACGGCGATCATTCCGGCGCCGCCGCGGTCGGAGGAGCGCTATGAGGACTCGGAGTTCCGCATGGGCTTCGCGCGGACTGTCACGCACTACTTCGGCAATGACCACTTCCTGGGGGAGGGCAACGACGAGGGTGCCGTGATCCGCGACGCACCCCTGCTCAAGGGCATCCCCGGGACGATCGTCCAGGGCAGCCTCGACTTCGGGAACCTGCTGGGCACGGTGTGGCGGCTCCACCACCGTTGGCCCGACAGCGAGTTGATCGTCGTGGACGACGTCGGGCACACCATGGGAGCGCGAGGTGTGGTGGACGCGTTGGTGGCGGCGACGGACAAGTACGCCTCGCGTCAGGGAGACGAGGCCCCGCCTGCCGGCGAGACGTCAGGGAGATGAGGTCCCGCCGGCCGGCGGCCCCACGGTCGACCACTGGCCGAGCCGGATGCGGTCCTCCCCGTACGCGGGCGTCAGGCGCGGTCGGGCTCGATCTCGGCCGCAGGTTCGACCTCGGGGACGACGGCCGTCGCCGTGATCTCCACGAGCTGCCCGGTGTACCCGAGGCAGGCCACGCCGAGCAGGGTCGAGGAGTGCGGGCCGATGCTGAGCCCGGATGCCTCGACGACGCCCCAGACCGCGGACAGCACCGCGGGCTCACCGCTGACGACGTACACATCGGTCGACACGACATGGGCCATGTCGCTGCCCACGGCGCGCAGTTGCTCGTCGAGGTTGGCCAGCACCTGCTCGGCCTGCCGTACGGGATCGCCCGCGCCGACCAGCTTCCCGTCGGCGTCGAGCGGTACGGACCCGGCGAGGAAGGCCAGCTTGGTCCCTGCCTCGACGACGGACGCGTGTGCGTAGACGGGCGGCGCGAAGAGGCTGGGAACGGTGACGCGCTGGACCATGGGGGCTCCCTGTGGGTGGGGCTGTCGACGGGGTGACGGGTGACGGATGCCGGACAACCTGCCGATGATGCGGGTCCGGCACGTGCTCCCGCATCCCAATTACAGCCGATATCGGCTCGACGCCGCCGCCACCCCGACAGCATCCTCATCGCATGCACCCGGAGAAACGGAGGTCTGTGTCGTTGAACGCGGACGACGAGAAGTTCCTCGCGCACGTCGCCGACCGGCTGGCCGCACTCCCGGCCGTCCGGGCCGTGGCCCTCGGCGGTTCCCGGGCCCAGGGCACCCATGGTCCGGGCAGTGACTGGGACCTGGCGGTCTACTACCGGGGCGACTTCGACCCCGAGGACCTCAGAGCCGTCGGCTGGCAGGGAGAAGTCTCCGAGATCGGCGGCTGGGGCGGCGGTGTGTTCAACGGCGGTGCCTGGCTGACCATCGACGAGCGCCGGGTCGACGTGCACTACCGGGATCTCGATGTCGTCGAGCACGAACTGGCGGAGGCGAAGTCCGGCCGCTTCCGTGTCGAGCCCCTCCTCTTCCATCTCGCCGGAATTCCGACCTACCTGATCGTCGCCGAACTCGCCGTCAACCGCGTCCTGCGCGGCGACGGCCTACCGCGCCCACGCGTCTACCCGCCGGAGCTCCGCGCCTCCGCCTCCGCACGCTGGTACGGCACCGCGCGGGCCACCCTCGCCTACGCGAAGTCCCAGCACGCACCGGCCGGTCGGCTCACGGAGGTGGCGGGAGCCCTGACAACAGCCGCCATGCAGACCGGTCACGCCGTGCTGGCGGCGCGCGGGGAGTGGGTGACGAACGAGAAGAGGCTGCTGGAACGCGCTGGACTGCGAGGAGTGGATGACCTTGTTGTGGGTCTGCGCATGGATTCCCGATCTCTTGTCCGCGCCGTCTCCGACGCGGAGGTGTTCTTCGCGGCTGCGGTGGAGTCCGAGCCGTTCTCTCCGCAGGGGTGAGGATGTCGCCTGCGCTGGTTGGGAACGTCGCCTCCGCTGGGGTGAGGACGTTGCTTCCGCAGGGGGAACGTCGCCTCCGCGGGGTTGAGCGCGTTGCCTCAACGGAGTTGAGGGCGTTGTTCCCTGGGGACGGTCCCGAATCTGGCGGGGAACCGTCCGGCGCGAATAATGCTTCGAGCGATCCCGGCCGACGCTGCTACGGTCACCGACGTGGCGAAACTCAATCAGATCATCGCAGTGGAGAAGGGCATCAAGTCCAAGTCCCATCAGGACCTGACGGCTGCTCATCATGGTCTGCAGAAGCCGGCGTTGCTCGCCGGTATCTCGCGGACGTATCAGCCGAAGGACGAGGAGGGCGAGCAACTGCCGCCGGAGTCGACCCGGGTCCAGGTGCAGGCCGAGGACGCGCTGCGGGACACCGCGGCGACCCTGACGCGGCTGTTCGACGTGACCGCCACCAAGGACTGGGCCAACTGCACGGCGAGGGCCGATGTGAAGGTGGACGGGCGCGTGCTCGTCGCCGAGGTGCCGGTGTCCTATCTGCTCTTTCTTGAGAAGCAGCTGACCGATCTCAACACCTTCGTACGGAAGTTGCCCGTCCTCGACGCCTCCGAGTCCTGGGTGCGGGATCCGTCCACCGATGCCTGGAAGACCGAGCCGGTGCGGACGCTTCGTACGAAGAAGGTCCCCCGGAACCACGTCAAGGCCGAGGCCACCGAGAAGCACCCGGCCCAGGTCGAGGTGTACTACGAGGACATCCCCGTCGGCTACTGGACGACCGTCAAGTTCTCCGGCGCCCTGCCCGCGCGGCGCGTGAACGAACTCCTCGACCGCGTCGAGAAGTTGCAGCAGGCGGTCAAGTTCGCCCGCGAGGAGGCGAACGGCGTGGACGTCGTCGACCAGCGCGTCGGGGACGCATTTTTCGGCTACCTGTTCGCACAGGGGTAGCCTCTGAACTCCCCGGCCACAACGCACCACGGCCGGGGTGCGCGAGGAGCGCAAGCTGAACCTGAAGCTTGTCGTGAATGCACGGTTCCAGTGGAGGTTCGAGTCCTCCCCGCGGCACCAAACGGCACTCCGGACACATGGAGTGTCCACGCGCCGCGGTAGCCCAACTCGGCAGAGGCAGACCGTGATCAATCTCAGACTATTGCTCCAGACTCAGTATTCGCCGCCGATCGCCGGATCGACCGGGCCCAGGCCCCAGTACGCCGAAATGCTGGTTCAAGTCCAGTCTGCGCAGCTCGATGCGCGGTGGTCCAAAGGCAGGACGCGGCGACATAACGACTGACCTGGGTTCTCAAGCGTGCCGGCGTGCGACATGGCGGCATCTCAGGGTCCGGGGGCCGGCTACGCCCTCGGACCCGCTCCTCCTCCCCGAAGTGGCACGTCCTCCCCTCCCGAAGTGTCACGTCCCCTTTTCCCTCTCCTCACCCGTCTCCCGCGAACCTCGCCTCACTCCGTCTCTCCCGAAGTCTTACGTCCGTCCCCCGCGAAGGCTTACGTCCGTCTCCCGCGAAGTGTCACGTCGCGGAAATCCCCGCGTTCGTTTTCCGCAGGCAACGCGCACTACCCTGGTAACGACACGAGCCCGGCCGACGTCGCCCGAAGGCACCCCGCCCTCGCCCGACAGGAGCCCCGTGCGCCTCACCCGCCTCGCCGTACCACCCTGGCTCGCCCATGCCCTGCGCGCGCAGCGCGGACCGGTTCCCTGGAACGCGGTCCTGCGGGGCGCGCTGGCCGCCGGGCCGCTGTTGCTCGCGGCCGTACTGAGTGGTCGGGCGTCACTCGGAGTGATCGCGGCCCTCGGCGCCATGCTGACGGGTATCAACGACCGGCCGGGCAGCAGGCGGGTCGCCGTCGAGCGGCTCGGGGTGCCCGCCCTCGCCGGGGCCGCCGGTCTGCTCATCGGGTCGTACACCGGACAGCACACCGGCGCCGTGACGCTCACCCTCGTCCTCACCGGGCTCGGACTGCTCGCCGGAGCCGTCAGCGCGGTCGGCCCCGTCGCCTCCGGGGCAGCGACCCAGCTGCTGGTCGGCTCGGCGATCGGGGCCGGGATGCCGTTGCCCGAGCCGGGGTGGGTGCGTGCGCTCCTCTTCCTCGGCGGGGCCGGCTGGCTGCTCGCACTGCGGCTCGCACTGCCGACGACCGCGGTGAACACCGGGGACTACCGCTTCGACGGGGAGCGGGACGCCGTCGGCGGTGTCTACGACGCCATCGCCCACCTGCTGCTCGCCGCGGGCGGACCCGACGCGATCCGGCGGCGCGTCGCGCTGACCGCGGCCCTCGACCACGCGCAGGACGCGCTCGACGGGCCCCGGCTGCGGCGATACGCCAGTTCCGCGGCCGAGCGGCGACTGCACGCGCAGTACGCCGCCGCCCTGCCGCTCGCCGAGGCCGCGACCGCGCTCGCCTGGGCGGGCGAGGCCGTGCCCGCACGGGCCGCTGAGGGCCCCCGGCGGCTCGCCGTCGCCGTCCGCACCGGCGCCCCCACCGGTCCGCTCCCGGCGCCCGCCGTCCCCGGCGTCCGGTCCGGCCCGCTCGGGAGCGGCACACCCGTCGTACCCGCGCTGCGCGCCCTCCACGACGCCCTGCTGCATGCCGCCGAGGCCTTCGACCGGGGCTCCGGGAACGTCCTGCACCCCCGGCGGCGCACCGCTGTCTCCCTCGTACGCACCGCTCTCGGTTCCGCGGGGCGCGAGTACGGCATCCGGGTCGCCCTCTGCTTCGGCGCGAGCGTCGCCGTGGCACAGGCGCTGCACCACGCGCGCTGGTACGGCAACCACCCGCACTGGTACTGGCTCCCGGCGACCGCCGTCTTCCTCGTCAAGCCCGATCTCGGACCGCTCGCATCCCGTGTGCTCTGCCGGGCGGCGGGAACCGTCCTCGGAGCGGTCGCGTTCGCGGGGCTCGCCCTCCTGCTGCCGCGGCCGGACGGATTCGTCGCCCTGGTCGCGGTCAGCGGCGCCCTCATCCCCGTCGCCACCCGGCACTTCGCCGCGCAGACCGCCGTCGTCACCGTCCTCGTCCTCGCCCTCGTGATGGTCGGAGGCGAGCCGCAGGCATCCTGGAACCGGATCGTGGAGACGCTGCTGGCCTGCGCGATCGTCCTGCTGGTCGGGCATCTGCCGACGCTCGGACAGCGCGGCGGGACCGTGCGGGCGAGGCTCACCCGGGCCACCGAGGCGGCGGACGTCTATCTCGCCCACGTGCTGAGCGACGGCACGGCCCGCGACCGTACGGGCCGTTGGGTCCTGCGCCGGGAGGCCTACCGCGCGCTCGCCGAGGCCAGCGCCGCGATCGACCTCGCCGCCGCCGAACTCCCCGCCCTGGCGCGGCACTCCGAGGGCACGGACGAGGTCGCGGCCACCCTGGCACGGCTCGTCGACACGACCACGGCGTGTGCCGTGCAGCTCGACGACACCGGCCGGCTCACATCCCGGCACACCGACCGGATCAACGAACTGCTCGGCGAACTGGCCGAGCGACGCGAGCGGGCGGGACTCCGGGCGGCGCCCACGCGTCCCCTCGCTGTGTGACGCTCAGGGGGATCGTGTCCGTACGGCCTTCGGAGTGTGAGGCTCGCGGGCGGCTGATGGGCGGCTCGCGGGCCGTACCCGTACGGTCCATGGGGGCGCGCGACGCCTGCGGGGCTCGCCCCGCGCGCGTCCGATGCCACCGGCCCCGAAAAATCTTGGGGCCATTCCGATGAGTTCCGCTTCTCCTGGGCGTCCACCACAGAGTAGGCACCGTTCGCAGGAGGAGCAGATGACGCTTCCACAGATCGTCTCGCGTGAGGAGTGGCAGGCCGCGCGCGAGGAACTGCTGGTCAAGGAGAAGGCCGCCACCCGCGCGCGTGACGCTCTCAACGCGGAGCGGCGCGGACTGCCGATGGTCGAGATCGACAAGGAGTACGTCTTCAAGAGCGGCGACGGGAAGGCGACGTTGCCCGACCTCTTCCGGGGACGGGACCAACTCGTCGTCTACCACTTCATGTTCGCTCCCGAGTGGGACGCGGGCTGCCGCAGCTGCTCGGCGTTCCTCGACCAGATCGGGCACCTCGCCCATGTGCGCGCCCGCGGAACCGAGTTCGCCGCGGTGTCCCGGGCGCCGTACACGAAGATCCTGCCGTTCAAGGCCCGGATGGGCTGGACGGTGCCCTGGTACTCGTCGTACGACAGTGACTTCAACTACGACTTCCAGGTGTCGTTCGGTGGACACGAGCCCTACGAGCGGCCCGGGATGAGCTGCTTCCTGCGTGACCGCGAACGCGTCTTCCATACGTACTCCACATACGAACGCGGTCTTGACGGTCTCGGCTCCACGACCTCTCTCCTGGATCTCACCGCGCTGGGCCGGCAGGAGGAGTGGGAGGAGCCCAAGGGCCGCGCGTCCGCACTGGGGGCACCCGCGGGCAGCGAGCGCGTTCGATACCACGACGAGTACGAGTTCTGACGCGAGGAGTACGAGGACTGACGCGATTCGGGACAAGGTCCAGAAGGGTCGGGACGAGGTCCAGAGGGATCGGGACCAGGTCCGGCGGGATCGGGACCAGGTCTGACGAGCGCCGAGGACGAGCGCCGGGGACTCGCGGCACCCGTCGCGAAGCGGGCCTGGTTACCTGGTGTCGACTTCGTCTCAGTACCGTCACTTCCAGAGCCGTTCACCCCATGGCAGGCGTTTAACTCTGGAGAGCAGCGCGACATGGAGGTAAAGGGTGAACGGGCGAATGGTGCTGGAGCGCTTTCCCGCCGGCGGACCACGCGGGTCGTGGCCCGCGGAGGAGTTCGCACAGGCGCGCCGCCAGGAGGGCCAGGCCGCGGAGGTCGTCATGGATCTCGCCTCCGACGCGTTCCTCGTCGTCGTGGGCGGTGCAGACGGCATCGAGTGAGGGCCGTGCGGGACCAGCAGCCCTTGCCATCTCCCAGAGAGTCAACTCAGGGAATGTGCCAGCGTGTCGGGGCCGGGCCGACGGCGTTTGGCGGCGACCGGCGACCGGCGACCGGCGACCGGCGACCGGCGACCGGCGACCGGCGACCGGCGACCGGCGACCGGCTTACTTCGGACGTGACCGTGAGAGCGTCAGGCGATCCCGGTGAGCCCCCGGGCCGCGGCCGCGCTTACGCGCTGATCGGGCGCGACCAGGCGGGTGTTGTCCCGGTGACCCGGCACAGGGCGAGATACAGAGGTATCGGCGGGGTATACGGAAGCGTACTATCCGGTTTGTGGATGAGCCCGGGAATCCGAGGTGAGTCCGGCACGACCGCACCCGTGACGTAGTGGGCGGGTGCCGGCCATTCCAGCGCGACGTCGGAGTCGCTGGGGACGATCCACCACCACTGCGCCGGGTCCGCGTAGACGCAGCCCACGCGAGGCAGCCTCGACAGCAGCAGAGGTCCGAAGTGGGCGGGCACCGACACCGCGTCGCAGCCCAGCGGCACCTTCATGCCTTCGGGGACGGGGAGACGCCTCGGCGGCCCGGGCTGCCGCCGTCCGCGCTTCATGCGGACGAGCGTGTCCAGGCTCAGGACCCGCGCCGCAGGCCCCGCCGCCGACGTACGGCTCACAGGCTCTCCCGATCCCGATTCCGTTCCCGATGCAGATCCCGATGGAGATCAAGATGCAGATCTCGATCCCCATGCAGATTCCGATGCAGATCCCGATCCTGACTCCCGCTCGGGGCGGAGGGAGATTGAGGGTTCCCCACGGTTCCCGCCCCCCAGGATCCCTCCGCCCCCGTGCCCCGACCGTCGTTCGGGGGCTTCTTCGCGCTCCAGCCCAGGTCCGCCCGCGGGCCGGTGTCCGCGGCGGGCGGGCCCTGGTCGGACCGGGCTTCACGGGGCCGAGCAGTCGGCCCCGGGTCCGACTCGGCCTCGAACTCGGCGTCGAGCCGGTCCAGGTCGTCCAGGTCATGCCGGTCGTCCGGGTCACCCGGGTTCGGCCGGGTGGTGTCTGCGGTGTCTTCGGCCCGGCCTGCCGCGCGCGCGATCTCCGCCCACACCAGCAGACCGGGCCCGGTGTCCTGGGCCCCCCAGGCCCTGGACACTGCCGCGACGAGAAGCAATCCCCTCCCGTGCTCCTCGTCGGGCCGTTGCGGGGAGGGGTGCGGCTCACCCGGAGCGCACCCCTCGTCGCACACCGCTATGCGCACCAGGTCGTCGGCGTCGTGCAGTTCGCAGACGACGCGTTGCCCGGCGGCATGCACGATCGCGTTGGTGACCAGCTCCGAGACCACGAGGGCCGCCGTGTCGCAGGTGTCCTCGCACACCGCCCAGCCGGACAGGCGGGACCGGGTCAGGCGTCGCGCCTGAGCCACGGAGCCCGGGTGTGCGGCCAGCTCGAAGCGGAACCGGCGCTCTGCGGCCGCGCCGGGGTGCTGCCCCATGGCGGCACGGAGACCGAACCGGTCTTCGGCGGCGTCTGTTCCTAACGGCGCGGACGGAATCACGCTTGCCACTATCGCCCCGCCGCGAACACTTGGCAAGACTCACTCTGAAAAATGCAGAGTGCCGTGTGACGCCGTACGGGCGCGTGGCACACTGCTGGCAACAGCAAGCCGAGCGGCGCCAGTTGGGATCGTCGAGGAAGACGAGGAAGAACCCGGACGGCGCCGGCCGGGCTGTCCGGACTCAGTGGAGGTGGGACGTGAGCGAACCGCGGTCCGCGCCGACGGTCGGCCAGGTCGTCCTCGGCCGGCGACTGCTGGACCTGCGGGAACGCGCGGGTCTCAAGCGTGAGGAGGCCGCGCGGATCCTGCGCGTCGCCCCCGCGACGGTCCGCCGCATGGAGATGGCCGAGGTCTCCCTCAAGATCCCGTACCTCCAGCTCCTGCTGAAGTCGTACGGCGTCAGCGACGAGGAGGCCGAGGCATTCGTCCAACTGGCCGAGGACGCGAACAAGCCCGGCTGGTGGCAGCGGTTCCACGACATCCTGCCCGACTGGTTCTCCATGCACGTCAGCCTGGAAGGCGCCGCCGCCCTCCTGCGCTCCTACGAACCGCACTTCGTTCCCGGCCTGTTGCAGACAGAGGACTACGCCCGCGGTGTCCTGAAGGCGGGGGCCATCGGGCAGACCAGGCCCGAGGACATCGAGCGCCATGTGGCGCTGCGCATGCAACGCCAGGATCTGCTCACGCGTCAGGACGCACCCCGGATATGGGCCGTGATGGACGAGACGGTGCTGCGCCGCACCATCGGCGGGCCCGAGGTGATGCGCGCTCAGATCGACAAGTTGCTTCAGGCCACGAAGCTGCCCCATGTGACGTTGCAGGTGATCCCGTTCTCCTCGGGTCCGCACCCCGGCACGTACGGGCCCTTCGTGCTGTTCCGATTTGCCATGCCGGAACTCCCGGACATGGTCTACAGCGAGTACCTGACCGGCGCCGTCTACCTGGACGCGCGTTCCGAGGTGGCGACCCACCTGGAGGTCATGGACCGCATGGCGGCTCAAGCCGCCACGGCACATCGCACGAAGGAGATCCTCCGGGATCTCCGCAAGGAGCTGTGAATGGAACGCATCACGCCGGAACGCCTCAACCCGCGAATAGGCAACGTGCGCATCTACAACGGAATGCCTGCCCGTGAACTGGGCAGCGAGGGCTGGCACAAGCCGTGGAGCGGCGGAAACGGCGGCAACTGCCTGGAGGCGATGAAACTCGCCGACGGCCGTATCGCCGTACGTCAGTCGGCGGACCCGGACGGTCCCGCCCTCATCTACACGCCCGGCGAGATGACCGCGTTCATCCAGGGTGCGAAAGCGGGAGAGGCGGACTTCCTTCTTTCCTGAACGACTTGCTTTCTCTTTTCCCGACTTTCCTGAATTTGGTTCTGAGTTGATCACTTACCACGGCGCGGACTTACGGAGACCGTCATGACCGGGCAGCCCCCCATCGGAATCGACACGAGCAAGCCGCATCCCGCCCGGATGTACGACTGGTATCTCGGCGGCAAGGACAACTACCCCGTCGACGAGGAAATGGGCCGTCAGATGCTCACCCTCGATCCGAGGGTGCCGGTGATGGCCCGGGTCAACCGCGCCTTCATGCACCGTGCCACACGCTGGCTGGCCCAGAACGGTGTGCGGCAGTTCCTCGACATCGGCACCGGCATCCCGACCGAGCCGAACCTTCACCAGATCGCCCAGGCCGTCGCACCCGACGCCCGGGTCGTGTACTGCGACAACGACCCGATCGTGCTGGCCCACGCGGCAGCCCTGCTGCGCAGCTCGGACGCGGGCATGACCGAGTATCTGCAGGCCGATGTGCGGGACCCGGACGCCATTCTCGACGGGGCAAGGAAGGTCCTGGACTTCGGCCGGCCCGTGGCGCTCTCCCTCGTGGCGCTGCTCCACTTCGTCTCCGACGCGGACGGCGCGCACGCCCTGGTCGACCGCCTGCTGTGCGAACTGCCCTCCGGCAGCTACCTGATGATCACCCACGCCACCGCCGACTTCACTCCCGAGGAGTCGGCGGCGGCGATCGCGAAGCTCAAGGCGGCGGGCGTCACCCTGGCACTGCGCTCCCGCGAGGAGTTCAGCCGCTTCTTCGACGGCCTCGACCTGGTCGAGCCGGGCGTCGCGGTGGTCCACGAGTGGCACCCGGAACTGGGCGAACCGGTGCCGGGACAGGACGACGGGGTCATCCCCGGCTATGGGGCGGTGGGACGCAAACCGTAGGGTTTTCACGGGAGTTGCGCACCCCGCCGCGGTGTTTTCCCGGACACCGGGACTCGCGCTGCGGGGTGCAAGGTGCGGGCTTTCGGGGCGCGGTGTGGCGACGCTACGCCGTCATCGGGCGGTCGTACGGTCCGATCGGAGCCGGCAGGGGCGGGCGGCCCGCGCCGATCAGCGCCCTGTCCACGGCCGCGGCGACCGCCCGGCCCTCGGCGATCGCCCACACGACGAGCGACGCGCCGCGTGCCGCGTCCCCGGCGGCGTACACCCCGTGAACGTTCGTGCCGAAGCCGGCGTCGCGCACGATCGTGCCGCGCGGCTCAAGTGCCAGTCCCAGCTGGTCGATCAGGCCGTCGTGCCGGTCCGGGCCCAAGAAGCCGAGGGCGAGCAGCACGAGATCGGCGGGCAGGGTCCGCCCGGAACCGGGGATCGGGCGGCGCCGCTCGTCGACCTCGACGAGACGCAGCGAGCGCACCCGCCCGTTCGCGTCCCCTTCGAACTGGAGCGTGGACGCGGCGAAGAGCCGCGCGTCCGCGTCCGCGGCGGGTGCCGTGCCCAGCGTGCCGGCCTCCTCGTGCGCGGCGGAGAGCCGGTAGATCTTCGGATACGTCGGCCACGGCTCGGCATCCTCGTCGCGCTCGGCCTCCGGCTGCGGATAGATGTCGAGCTGGGTCACGGACGCGGCGCCCTCGCGCACGGCCGTCCCGAGGCAGTCTGCTCCGGTGTCACCGCCGCCGACGATCACCACATGTCTGCCCGCCGCGGACAACGGAGAGACCTCCAGATCCCCCTCGCACACCCGGTCGGCCAGCGGAAGATACTCCATCGCCTGATGGATGCCGGACAACTGCCGTCCGGGCACGTCCAGTTCGCGCCAGGCCGTGGCCCCGAGCGCGAGAATCACGGCGTCGTAGCGTGCCTTGAGCTCGGTCGCCCCGATGTCCGTGCCGATCGTCGTCGACGTGCGGAACTTGGTTCCCTCGGCGCGCATTTGGGCCAGCCGCCGGTTCAGGTGCCGCTTCTCCATCTTGAACGCGGGGATTCCGTACCGCAGCAGGCCGCCGATCCGGTCGGCCCGTTCGTACACGGCCACCGTGTGCCCGGCCCGCGTCAACTGCTGTGCCGCGGCGAGCCCGGTGGGCCCCGATCCGACGATCGCGACCGTCCGCCCCGAGAGCCGGTCCGGCGGACGCGGCGGTGTGAACCCGTCCTCCCAGGCACGGTCGGCGATGGCGACCTCGACGTTCTTTATGGTGACCGCGGGCTGGTTGATCGCCAGCACACAGCCGGCCTCGCACGGCGCGGGACACAACCGCCCGGTGAACTCGGGGAAGTTGTTCGTGGCATGCAGCCGGTCGCTCGCCGCCCGCCAGTCGTCGCGCGAGACGAGGTCGTTCCACTCGGGGATCAGATTGCCCAGTGGGCACGCTTCATGACAGAAGGGGATGCCGCAGTCCATGCACCGGTCGGCCTGTTTCTCGATGATCGGCAGCAGGGCTCCGGGAACGTACACCTCGTTCCAGTCCCGCACCCGCTCCTGGATGGGCCGGCGCGGATACTCCTGGCGCGGTGTGGTCATGAAACCCTTGGGATCGGCCATGGCCGTCTCCCTCATGTACGCGTACCGGTGCGCGACCGCACGGCCGTAGGCCGTCATCGGCCACGGAATCCGGGCGGCACTCCTTTCCCGCCACGATACGTCGCCCGGGCATACGCCGCCGCCCCGGACGACAGCGGGCCGAGGGCTCGGACCAGGGCTCGACGAGGGCGGACGCGCAGGCGGCCGGGGGAGGAGCGGACGCACACAGTTGTGGGGAGGAGCGGACGGCTCAGGTGAGGGCGAGCGCGTACGACACCGCCGCGGCGGCCGAGGCGGCGGTGCGGACGTGGTTCCACATCGTCCACTCGCGCACATACGTGGGCCAGTAGACGGTGGCCTCCGGTGTTCCGGGGGCCAGCTTCAGCAGCGCGTCATTGCGCGGGACGTTCGCCGCGATCGTCACCCCGAACGCCCCGAACAGATACAGCGCGCTGCCGAGCAGCAACTCCACCGTGCCCCTGTCCGGCAGCAGCACGAAGGTCACCACCGCGAGCACCGAGCACAGCACCGCCGACCCGGCGAACACCAGCATGAACGGGGGGCGGACCGCGGCGACGTTGATCGCGTTCATCGCCGCGATTCCCTGCGCCGGCGGCAGCTGGGCGAGCGCCCTCATCACGAACGTCGAGAACCCGCAGAACACCCCTGCCACCAGCCCGCAGCCGAGCACCCCCAGCAGCGTCAGCACGAAATACGGTCCATCGATCATGTCCACTCCCGCTTCGAACCGGCCGCACCCAAGATCCTGCACAGCGCCGACCGTCACCACAAGTGAAATCCGCTACGACGACAGTGGCCATGGGCGGGGCGACGCGGACCTTGCGTGAGGGCCCACTCACGCCCGCAGAGGCGCCCACTCACACCGCGCGAGCGCTCCTTCACGCCCGCCGAGCGTCCGCTCACGCCCGCAGAGGCGCCCACTCACACCGCGCGAGCGCTCCATCACGCCCGCAGAGGCGTCCACCCAAACCTGCGCGAGCACTCCATCACGCTCGCGCGGTCATGTCGTCACGCCATTCCCAGAGCCTTGTGTCCACCGTGGCCGCGATCCTACGGCGCGCCTCGTACCGCGAAACGCCGCTCATCAGCAGGTGGTCGTACGGGGTCTCCGTGTGCCGAACGGACGCGCGGACCGCGGCGGTCACGGCCGCCTCGGACAGCGCGCGGCCCGCCGAGCTCCGCCCGACCCGCCCGCTGCCGCGCACGGAGGCGTGTGCGGCGATCGCTCGCGCCCGGTCGGCCGGACAGTGCGGAAACAGTCGGCGTATCTCCCGCGCGAACGCGTCCGTGAAGCGGACATCCTCCGCCTCCCGGCGGCGGGCGTCCCGGGCCCGGCGCCGCCGCCGTGCCTCGGCGTCCGCCAGACACCGCTCCTCGGCCAGGGCGAGCGCCGTCTCCTCGACCATGACGCCCTGCCGCTCGTACCGGCCCCGCCGCCGGTTGAACCGCACCACCACGGCCGACAATGCGCTGCCCTCCCGCGATCTGCGCGTCAGCGCGGTGTCACCGCGCGCCAGGAACACCAGATGTCCGAGATCCGCACAGTCCAGACACCGGGGCGCTCCCTCCTCCAGCACCAGCAGCGCCAGCGGCCCGCTCCGGCACTCGACACAGCGCCTCTTCTTGAGCGGCTGGACGACGAGAAGTCCGTTCCGGTACGGGGGATCAGCGATCGGTGCCATACGCGGTTCCTTCCCCGGACCGGCGCTACATCTACGTCGTCGGGCGATGTCCCGCACGGCCCGCGCCCCGGCCCACATGCCTCCCGTGCCCGCTCGCGGCCCACCGCGCCGACCGGGTCCCATCGCGCTCGCGGCATCATGGCCCCGTGCGACTCGAAGCGATCACCTGGGAACGGCTCGGCGACCTCCTCGCCGACCGTCTGCTCGACCTGAAACCGGAGGACGGCAGCCCCTGGCCGCGCATCGCCTTCGACGGAGCCCCGGCCGCCCGCCCCGGCGAACTCGCGCACCGTGTCTTCGAGGCGCTGCGCATACGCGGCCGTTCCTCGCTGGTCGTCGGGGCGGAGGGCTTCCTGCGCCCCGCCTCGCTCCGGCTCGAATACGGTCACCAGGACGTCGAGGCCTACTACGACGGCTGGTTCGACACGGGCGCGCTCTGGCGCGAGGTCTTCGGTCCCCTCGAACCCGGCGGCGACGGCAAGGTCCTGCCCGACCTCTGGGACCCCGCCACCGACCGGGCCACCCGCAGCCCCTACGTCCAACTCCCGCCCGGCGGAATCCTGTTGATCCATGGCCCCCTCCTTCTGCGCCACTGGTTCCCGTTCGACCTCAGCGTCCACGTACTCCTCTCCCCGGGGGCCCTCCGCCGCCGTACCCCCGAGGAGGAGCACTGGACCCTGCCCGCGTTCGCCCGCTACGAGAGCGAGGTGGGCCCGGCCACCACGGCCGACGTCCTGGTGCGAGCCGACGACCCCCGCCACCCGGCGTGGAACGGCTGACAGGCGGGAACGGCTGACCGGCGTGGAACGGTCGACCGGTGTGGAACCGCCGACTGGTGTGGAACGGCCGACCATGACGGCCGTCCCCGCTCCCTCGGCCTTCGCCCCGTCTCTTCGGCCTTCGCCCGTCCCCCTCGGCCTTCGCCCCGTCCATTTCGGGCCTTCCGCCGGTCCGACGGCCCTCGACTCGGTCCGGCGGCCGCCAGCCGCCGGCCGCCGGATACAGGTACCTCCAGGTGCGCAGCCCCTGGGGCACGGCGAGAATGAAGGGCGCCGGGACTAGCGGTGTGTTCCACGCCGCGCCGGCCGTCCGGCACCGGGAGGTACTACATGACCACCGCCGGAGACATCATGCACCGTGGTGCCCAGTGGATCCCCGCCCACGAGACCCTGGACCGCGCCGCCCAGCTGATGCGCGAGCTCAACGTGGGCGCCCTGCCCATCAGCGACCAGAACGAACGCCTCTGCGGCATCCTCACGGACCGCGACATCGTCGTCGGCTGTGTGGCCATGGGCCACGACCCGGCACAGGTCACCGCGGGCGAGATGGCCCAAGGCACACCGCGTTGGATCGACGCCGGCGCCGATGTCGGCGAAGTGCTCCAGGAGATGAAGGGGCACCAGATCCGCCGGCTTCCGGTGATCGAGGACAAGAGACTGGTCGGCATGATCAGCGAGGCCGACCTCGCCCAGCACGTCAGCGACGAACAGCTCGCCGCCTGGGTCGAGAGCGTCTACGCCCGGGGCGGGAGCAGCGCGGCGCGCTGACCCGGTAGATCTCCCGGCCTTGCCGACCTCCCCGATCCGACCCGACCGGAAAGTGTCCCGAAGCGACCGGTCCCGAAGCGACCCGACCCGACGCCGGTCCATGCCGGATACGCGGCGCGCTCTCGTTCCCGATGCGCGGCGCGCTCTCGTCCGGCCGGCCGCGCCGGGCGGGAGGCGTGTCAGAGCCAGCCGTTGCGTCTGAACCCTCGGTAGAGGACGAGACAGCCGATGGATATGGCGCCGATGACGATGGGGTAGCCGAACCTCCAGTGCAGTTCGGGCATGTTGTCGAAGTTCATGCCGTACACGCCGCAGACCATGGTCGGGACGGCGATGACCGCCGCCCATGCCGTGATCTTCCGCATGTCCTCGTTCTGCGCCACCGTCACCTGCGCGAGATGAGCCTGCAGGATCGAGTTGAGGAGTTCGTCGAAGGCGGCTATCTGCTCGGTGGCCCGCAGCAGATGGTCGGAGACGTCCCGGAAGTACGCCTGTATCTCCGGGTCGATCACGCGGGTCGGCCGGGTCGCCAGCTCCTGGACGGGCCGGGCGAGCGGGACCACGGCCCGCTTCAGTTCGAGGAGTTCGCGCTTGAGCTGGTAGATGCGTCCCGCGTCCGTGCGTGCGCCGTTCTCGGCGAACACATCGGCCTCGACCTGGTCGATGTCCGCCTGGACCGAGTCGGTGACGCTCATATAGTCGTCGACCACATGGTCCGCGATCGCGTGCAGGACCGCGGCCGGCCCCTTGGACAGCTGGTGCGTATCGGACTCCAGCTCCTCGCGCAGCGGGCCCAGGGATCCGTGCCGTCCGTGCCGCACGGTGATGACGAAGTCCGGTCCGACGAACACCATGATCTCGCCGGTGTTCACCACTTCACTGGTCGCGGTCAACTCCGTGTGCTCCACGTAACAGACCGTTTTGAACACCGCGAAGAGGGTGTCGCCGTACCGCTCCACCTTCGGACGCTGATGTGCCTCCACCGAGTCCTCGACGGCCAGCGGATGCAGGTCGAAGAGCTCGGCGATGCCCGCGAACTCCAGGTCGGTCGGTTCGTGCAGTCCGAGCCAGACGAATCCCTCGTCGCGCTTGCGGATCCGCTGCACGGTGTCGACCAGATCGCGGCCCTCGGGGATCCGGGCGCCGTCCTGGTACGCGACACAGTTCACCACCGCGGAGCCCAACGGCGACCGGGCGGGGTGACTCAGGTCGACACGGCGCCGCCGCCGTGTCAGCCGTGCCACTCTGCGGAGGCCGTCGACCGCACCGAGAGCCGTCACCCTCCGCAAATTCCCTGCCATGGACATCTGGATCTCCTCGCGTGGATCTCCTCGGGCCGCACTTTGCGCCTGGCACGCCAGTCTGCCAGGCCTGGTCGGACACCGGAAAAGGCTGTGGGAACGGAACATTCCGTTCCGTGCTGCGGAATGCTCGGACGGCTTGGCGTCACGCGGCATCCGCCCGGCGGCGTCTGGCGCCACCGGGTGAAACTCTCAGGCGACGCGGGTGCCGACTACGGGAGCGTCAACGATTCCCGACAAGCGGGTCAACTGGGATGATCTCCCCATGACGCGAGCCGACGGGTATCTCCTCGACAACCAGCAGACCGAGGCGGGGCAGCGTTTCGACGCCCTCGCCACACTCTTCGATCCCACGACGTTCCGTCACATGGAACGCTTCGGCGTCGGGTCCGGCTGGCGCTGCTGGGAGGTCGGCGCGGGCGGCACGTCCGTCGTGTCCTGGCTCGCCAAGAAGGTGGGTCCGACGGGGAAGGTCGTCGCGACCGACATCGACACCTCATGGGCGGCCTCCGTAGCCCGCTCGCCGGTCGAGGTCCGCGTCCACGACGTGGGTGCCGAGGAACCGCCGGGGGAGGGCTTCGACCTCGTGCACGCCCGGCTCGTACTGGTCCATGTGCCGGACCGGGACAGGGCGTTGCGGTCGATGATCAAGGCCTTGCGGCCCGGCGGCCGGCTCCTTGTCGAGGACGCCGACCCCGCCCTGCAGCCGCTGCTCTGCCCCGACGAGTACGGCCCCGAGCAGCAGCTGGCGAACCGGCTGCGCCAGGGCTTTCGCAACCTGCTCGCCGATCGCGGCGCCGACCTCGCCTACGGCCGCAAGCTCCCGCGACTGCTCCGGGACGCGGGACTGCGGGGTGTGGAGGCCGACGCGTACTTCCCCGTCGCCTCACCCGCCTGCGACACCCTGGAATCCGCGACGGTCCGTCAGATTCGCGACCAGCTCGTCACCGCGGGCCTGGCCACCCAGGAGGAGATCGACCGGCACCTGGCGAACGTCGCCGCGGGGTCCATGGACCTGGCGACGGCGCCGATGATCTCGGCCTGGGGGCGCAAGAACTGAGCGAGGCTGGGAAGCCGGGAATCGGGTGCCACGCGTACGTCCCCATAGGGTCGAGACGTTCAGTGGACCCGCGTCTCTCCTTCGCGTCGCCGTCGACTTTCCGTGGGCGGTCTTCCGCCGACCCGTTCCACGGCCTTCGCCCCCGCCGCGCACCCCGCCGTCGCCGCCTCCTCGGACCCGGCGCCGGCGAGCAGTGCGGCGAGGAACGCGCCGGTGAACGCGTCACCGGCGCCCGTCGTGTCACGCGGTGTCGCGGGCAGCGCCGGGACATGGGCCCGGACGGATCCGGAACGGGCGACCAGGGCCCCGTCACTCCCCAGCTTGGCGACGACCAAGGGGAAATGGCGGCTCAGCTTGGCCGCCGCGTCGGCCGGATCGGGCAGTCCGGTCAGCAGACACGCCTCGTCACGGCTGGGCAGCAGGACGTCCACGCCCGAGCAGAGGTCGAGGAAGCGGTCCACACCCAGCTCGGTCAGGAACCCCGCCGACGCCGGGTCGACGCTCACGGGCACACCACGCGCGCGTGTCGACTCCAGTACCACCGAGACCAGCGCCCTGCTCGGCTCGGAGAAGAACAGGTAGCCCGACAGATGCAGCCGCGCGACCCCGTCGAGCAGCGCGGGCGACCAGTCGCCCGGTGCGAGCCGCAGTGACGCCCCGCTGTCCGTGAGGAACGTCCGTTCCGCCGACGCGCCGGTGTCCACCAGGCAGATCACCGTCCCGGTCGGCGTCTCCGGATCGGTCACCAGGAGGGGCCGTACGCCGCTCGCCGCGAGTTCGCGTTCGTGCCACGCCGCGGAGTCGCCGCCCACCCGGCCGAGGAGCCGCACGTCGGCGCAGCCGTCGTGCACGGCCCAGCACGCGACGTTGGCACCCGCGCCGCCCGGTACGGTCCGGATGGCGGCGACCGTGTCGGTACCGGCCGCCAGCGGTCCGCGATGCCGGGCGACGACATCCGTGACCACGTCCCCGACGACGAGCAGAGCGCCCTCCGCCGGGTCGCCTCCGTCAGCCGTTTCGGCGCTGCCGCCCAGGCTGCCCCGGTCCGCGTCGCTCACGCCCCCGCCCAGGCCGCCGCGATTCGCCCCGCGAGGCGTACGTTGCCGCGTACGGCCGCCAGATTGGCGCCGAGTGAGGCGCCGTCCGTGTGCCGGACCAGATAGCCGAGCAGGAACGGTGTCACCGCCTGTCCGGTCACACCCTCCTCCTCGCACGCGCGCAGCGCTTCGGCCAGCACGCGCGCGTGGAGCGTGGGATCGAGCTGCTCCTCCTCGGGGACGGGGTTCGCGACGATGAGCGACGAGTCGGGGGCGTGCAGGGCGTCCTGAGCGCGCATCACTTCCGCCACCTGCTCGGGGGACTCCAGGGTCCAGTCCACGGGGTGTCCCGAGTCGGACAGATAGAAGCCGGGGAACCGGTCCGTGCCGTACCCGGCCACCGCCACGCCCAGTGTCTCCAGACGCTGCAGCGTCGCAGGCACGTCCAGGATCGACTTGACGCCCGCGCACACCACCGTGATCCGGGTACGCGCCAACAGGCCCAGATCGGCGGACTCGTCCTGGGTCACCGTCCACTCGCGGTGCACACCGCCGAGCCCTCCCGTCGCGAACACCCGTACCCCCGCGCGGGCCGCCAGCAGGGCCGTCGCCGACACGGTCGTCGCCCCGCTCGCTCCCGCGGCCACCGCGAGCGGCAGGTCACGGTGGCCCAGCTTGCGGATGCCGTCCTCGTTCGCGACCCGCTCCAGCTGATCCTTGTCCAGACCGACGTGAGGCCGGCCGTCGAGCACGGCGATCGTCGCGGGTACGGCGCCCTCCTCCCGGACGACCTCCTCCAGTTCGAGCGCGACCTGCAGATTGCGCGGGCGGGGCAACCCGTGGGCGATGATCGTCGACTCCAGGGCCACCACCGGCCGGCGCGCGTCGAGCGCCTCCCGCACCTCTTCGGACACCACGATCACGCGCCTGCCTCCTGTCGTCGGTCGACGTTCCCCGTCCCTGGATCTCTGGCGAGCGGCGCGCCCGGCCAAACCCTTGCGACCAGCGGCGTACGACACCAGCCTGGGGGCATGACGGACAACTCGCCACGTCTCGACCATGTCGTCCTCTGGGTACGCGATCCGGTCGCCGCGGCCGACTTCTACGAGAAGGCGGTCGGCCTGGAGCCCCTGAGAGTCACCGAATTCGCCGCTGGAACGGTCTCGTTCCCCTCCGTACGTCTCAACGAGGAGACCGTCCTCGACCTCGCTCCCCTCACTCTGGCGCCGGGCATGAACGTGGTTCCCGGGGCCGCAGACAGTGCCGGCCACCCGGTCAACCACGTGTGCGTGGCCCTCCCCAGAGAGGCGTTCGACGCGCTGCGGGCGCGCCTGGAGGAACGGTCGGTCCCGCTGTCGGACTTCTCGTACGACTCCTTCGGAGCCCGCGGAACGGCCAGGCGCAGCTTCTACTTCCGTGACCCGGACGGGAACGTCTTCGAGGCCCGGCACTACGAGTAGCCCCTTGAACGGGGCGGGATCTCGTCCTGCGAAAGGAGAAGGGGTGCTCCACGCGCGCGGGAGCACCCCTTCGACAGGGCGGGTCGGACAGGCCGTACGCCGGTCAGTGCCCCATGGGGGTCGAGGACGTACGGTACGGCCGCGCGGTACGGCCACCCTCCGCGTCAGGACTTTCTCGAAGTGCCGTGCGGCACCGGGCCCGACGGGGAGACCCTCGTCGCCCCGTCGGGCCGGCAAGCCCTTAGGGTGTCCGCTCATGACCATGAACTCCCAGGCCACACCGTCCTTCGCCGTGCACATTCCCGACGCCGAACTCGAACCCGAGCCGCTGGACCCGGCCCAGATCGTCTCCGGCGACCCCGCCGTGACGGGCAAGGTGCTGTGGGAGTCCGCCGACGGCAAGCAGCTGCGCGGCATCTGGCAGATCACGCCCGGCGTGGTGACCGACACCGAGGCGAACGAGCTCTTCGTCGTCGTCAGTGGCCGCGCCACCATCGAGGTGGAAGGCGGCGACGTCATCGAAGTGGGCCCCGGCGACGCGGCGTTCCTGCGCGAGGGCGACCGTACGACGTGGACCGTCCACGAGACGCTGCGCAAGGCGTACCACATCAGTCTCTGAGGACCTCGGGAGCTGACGCTCCACCGCACGCACGGCACACCTGCCCGCCCTCCGCTCGAAGGCACCCGGAGACCGGAGGGGTGTGCCGTGAGCGTTCATCTCATCGGAGAGTCCTCGCGCGGGCCGCCCTCCCGCGCGGCCGTCTTTTCGCCCGGAGAGCACTCCGCAGTCGACGATCAGCAAGCGGTCGCTCGCCCGCGCGGTTGCCCTCCTGCTCGGCCGTTCTCCCGCGCGATGCCGCAACCGGGAAGCCGCGATGCGCGTTGCGCCCTCGGCCCCCGCCGTGACCTCAGAACAGCGGCTCCGGGAGGACTCCTTCGAGCGCCAGCAGCTTTCGCTTGGTCTCCAGACCGCCCCCGAAACCGCCGATCCCGCCGTCGCTCTCGACCACCCGGTGGCAGGGCACCACGACCGGCAGCGGATTCGAGCCCATGGCCACCCCCACGGCCTGCGCCGCCCTGGGCTCGCCGACCCGCCCGGCCAGATCGCCGTAGGCCACGACGGAACCGAACGGAACGCCCGAGTTCAACTCACGCAGCACCTGGCGGTTGAACCCCGAGATCAGCGACCAGTCGAGCGGTAGATCGAATTCGTGCCGCTCTCCCGCGAAGTAGGCCTCGACCTGGCGTATCGCCTCGGCCAGCAGAGGGGACTCGGGCGCCTCGACGGGCTCGCCGCCCAGACGGGACGCGAGCCGGTCGAGCGCCTTGTCGCGTACCGCGTCCGACGCGTGAAAGACGACATTGACCAGGCCGTGGGGCGTCGCCGCGAGGAGCAGCGGACCGATGTCCGTGCCGACGACGGACCACACGACCTGCTGCTCGTACCGCGCGTGGCTGTTCATGCGATCCACCGTACGGCCCGCCACTGACAACGCCCGGGGCGCGCACACCGGCACCCGTCCGCGCCCCGGGCGACGGCCTGCTAGTGCAGAGCCTCGCGGATCGCGTCGGGCACGTTCGTGATGACGCCGTCCGTGCCGAAGCCCGCCAGTCGCCGCGCGGTGGCCGCGTCGTCCACGGTCCAGGCGAAGACCTTCATCGGGCCGTGCGGACCGTGCAGTGCGTGGACCGCGGAGACGTAGTCGGACGACAGCGACCGGTGATCCGAGTTGATCTGGTCGGCGAACTCCGCGTACCGGGGCAGCCGCGTGACCGGAGGCGTCCCCAGGAAGGCCGTCGTGATGCCGGGCCGCAGTTGGTGCACCGTCCGGACACTGCCCGCGCTGAAGCTCTGGACGATCAGCCGGTCCCTGAGGTGCACCGGGTCGAGCCAGCCCTCGTTGCTCAGGAGGTTGAGCGTCTGTCGCTCGATGCCCGGATAGAGCTCAGGGTTCTTGATCTCCAGGACGAGCTTCTGGTGGTTGCGCTCGACGCGTTCCATGTACTTCCGCAGCGTCGGAACCTTCGCGCCCGCGAACCGGGGGTCGAACCAGCTCCCGGCATCCAGCCGGGCGATCTCGGCCGCGGTGAAATCCTTGACCTTCCAGGGGCTTCGGCCGGGATAGACGTCCTCGACGTCGGTCGTGCGTGCCAGTGAGGCGTCGTGGAGGACGACCAGCTGACCGTCTCTGGTGCGCTGGACGTCGTTCTCGACCCAGTCGAACCCCAGCTCGGCCGCGCGGTCGATGGCGGCCAGGGTGTTCTCGGGCGCATAGGCCGAGGCACCGCGGTGGGCGACGACCAGCGGTGCCCCGATCCGGCCGCCGGCCTTGGCGTGCGGGCTCGGCAGTATCAAAACGGCTCCCCCAAGAAGCGCGGCGGTCGTGGCGGCGGCAACGCGCGCGTGCATGCGTTCTCCTCGCGTCGGACGATCACGGACAGCACAAGATTGACAGCAGAGAGTCGACGGAGGGGTGAAGCGAGATGGCCGCGGATTGAATGGAGTTGTCCAAGTCCGCTCACTGGCGCCGCACAAGTGAGGAGAGGTCGTGATTCTTTGCCGGATTATCGTTCGACCATTCCGGTGGGGGTCATACTCTCGCCTCAACCCGGTCCGCTCCGGCGGTCCGGAGGGCGGGGGTATTTCGGACAGTTCCAGGAGTAACAGGGCGGGAAAGGCAGCCGCGTATGCAAGGCACGGTCGACGGCTTCACTTACGGACTCGTCACACCGCTGGTGGCCTATTTCATGGCCTGCCTGGGCGGAGCGCTGGGGCTTCGCTGCACCACCAGATCCCTGCTCGTCGCCGGTTCCTGGCGCGCAGGCTGGCTCGCGCTCGGCTCGGTCGCGATCGCGTCCGGCATATGGACGATGCACTTCATCGCGATGATGGGATTCACGGTCGAGGAGACCCCCGTCCACTACGACAAGCCGACGACGTTCGCGAGTCTGGGCGTCGCCGTCCTGATGGTCGGCGCCGGGATCTTCATCGTCGGCTACCAGGGGGCCACCGGAACGGCGCTCTTCACCGGAGGGACCGTCACCGGCCTGGGCATCGCCTCGATGCACTACCTGGGCATGGCCGGGATGCGGCTCAACGGGAAACTCGAGTACAACACCCTCACGGTCTCCGCCTCGGTCGTCATAGCCGTCGTGGCCGCCACCGCCGCTCTCTGGGCCGCGGGACAGGTGCGTGGATTCCTCTGGAGCGTGGGTGCGAGCCTCGTCATGGGGCTGGCCGTCAGCGGTATGCACTACGCGGGCATGGCCGCGCTCAGTGTCCATCTGCACGGCTCGACCGGCGGCACCCCGGCCGGGGACTCGGCGGCCGCGCTGCTCGCGCCCATGATGATCGGCCCCCTCGCCTTCCTGTGTCTGGCGGGCGTCGTCGTGATGTTCGATCCGCAGATGGTCCTGGGCCGGCCGGCCCGGCGCCCGGTGGAGATCAGGCGGCCGGGCATCCCGGCCCATCCCGTCGCCGTGCACGCCGGTCGTCGTCCGGCCGTCCGTCCCGCGCGGGAGAGTGCGTACCGCCGCTCCCGCACCCCGCAGAGCAGGTGATCGGGCCCGGTTGTCAGTGCGGGGTCGTACGGTGGATTCCATGCGGCCCGTATCCAAGATCGAACGTTCGGTGGCGCCCTTCGAGGTCGTCAGCTCCTTCCAGCCCGGCGGTGACCAGCCCACGGCCATCGCCGATCTGGAGAAGCGCATCCGCGCAGGTGAGAAGGATGTCGTCCTGCTGGGCGCGACCGGCACAGGCAAGTCCGCCACCACCGCGTGGATGATCGAGAAGCTCCAGCGCCCCACGCTCGTCATGGCACCGAACAAGACGCTGGCCGCCCAGTTGGCCAATGAGTTCCGCGAGCTGCTGCCGAACAACGCGGTCGAATACTTCGTCTCGTACTACGACTACTACCAGCCCGAGGCCTACGTCCCGCAGTCGGACACCTACATCGAGAAGGACTCCTCGATCAACGAGGAGGTGGAGCGCCTGCGCCACTCCGCGACCAACTCGCTGCTGACCCGCCGCGACGTCGTCGTGGTCGCCTCGGTCTCCTGCATCTACGGCCTCGGTACTCCGCAGGAGTACGTGGACCGGATGGTCGCTCTCAAGGTCGGCGACGAGATCGACCGCGACGACCTGCTGCGCCGCTTCGTCGACATCCAGTACACGCGCAACGACGTGGCCTTCGCGCGGGGCACCTTCCGGGTCCGCGGCGACACCATCGAGATCTTCCCGGTCTACGAGGAGCTCGCCGTCCGCATCGAGATGTTCGGCGACGAGATCGAGGCGCTGTCCACGCTGCACCCGCTCACCGGTGAGGTCATCAGCGACGACAACCAGATCTACGTCTTCCCGGCGTCCCACTACGTGGCGGGTCCCGAACGCATGGAGCGCGCGGTCAACGACATCGAGAAGGAGCTGGGGGAGCGCCTCGCCGAGCTGGAGAAGCAGAGCAAGCTCCTGGAGGCCCAGCGACTGCGCATGCGGACGACGTACGACCTCGAGATGCTCCGCCAGATCGGCTCCTGCTCCGGTGTCGAGAACTACTCGATGCACTTCGACGGCCGTGAACCCGGTTCCCCGCCGAACACACTGATCGACTACTTCCCGGACGACTTCCTGCTCGTCATCGACGAGTCGCACGTCACGGTTCCGCAGATCGGCGCGATGTACGAGGGTGACGCCTCCCGCAAGCGCACGCTCGTCGACCACGGCTTCCGGCTCCCCTCCGCACTGGACAACCGCCCCCTGAAGTGGGAGGAGTTCCAGAAGCGCATCGGCCAGACCGTCTATCTCTCGGCGACCCCGGGGAAGTACGAGCTCTCCCGCTCGGACGGCTTTGTCGAGCAGATCATCCGCCCCACCGGCCTCATCGACCCCCAGGTCGTCGTCAAGTCCACCGAGGGTCAGATCGACGACCTGGTGCACGAGATCCGGCAGCGCACCGAGAAGGACGAGCGCGTCCTGGTCACCACGCTCACCAAGAAGATGGCCGAGGACCTCACCGACTACTTCCTCGAACTGGGCATCCAGGTCCGCTACCTGCACAGTGACGTCGACACCCTGCGCCGCGTCGAGCTGCTGCGCGAACTGCGCGCCGGCGAGTTCGACGTCCTGGTCGGCATCAACCTGCTGCGCGAAGGCCTCGACCTTCCCGAGGTCTCCCTGGTGGCGATCCTCGACGCCGACAAGGAGGGCTTCCTGCGCTCGGGAACCTCCCTGATCCAGACCATCGGCCGCGCGGCGCGCAATGTCTCCGGCCAGGTCCACATGTACGCCGACAAGATCACCCCGGCGATGGAGAAGGCCATCGAGGAGACCAACCGCCGCCGGGAGAAGCAGATCGCCTACAACAAGGAGAGGGGCATCGACCCGCAGCCCCTCCGCAAGAAGATCAACGACATCGTGGCGCAGATCGCCCGCGAGGACGTCGACACCGAGCAGCTGCTCGGCTCCGGCTACCGCAAGACGAAGGACGGCAAGGGCGCCAAGGCACCCGTCCCCGCGCTGGGCGGCAAGGCGACCCGGGCCGCCAAGTCCGCCAAGGGCAAGGAGACCGTGCCGACCGACCGCCCCGCGGCCGAACTCGCCCAGCAGATCGAGGAGATGACGGAACGGATGCGCGCCGCGGCGGCCGACCTCCAGTTCGAGATCGCGGCCCGGCTGCGCGACGAGGTGTCCGAGATGAAGAAGGAGCTGCGGCAGATGAAGGAGGCGGGAATCGCCTGACGGTCACGCCGGTGGCACCGGACCTCGACCGATGCGCGGTGTGTTGCAAGACCGACACAAAGTCGCCCCCAGGGTTCGGCGCTGTCAGTGCCGCTGCGTAGGGTTCTGCTCATCCGCGGACTCCGCGGCAACAGGGGACAGTTCGAGAGGGGAACAGCGCGTGACGGTCAACATGACCAAGGGTCAGGCCATCAGTCTGCAGAAGAACGACGGGGGCACGCTGACCGCGGTCCGGATGGGACTCGGCTGGCAGGCGGCCCCCCGGCGCGGCCTGTTCGGCTCGCGCACCCGGGAGATCGACCTCGACGCGTCCGCCGTGCTGTTCGCGGACAAGCAGCCCGTCGACGTGGTGTTCTTCCGTCACCTCGTCAGCGACGACGGCTCGGTGCGGCACACCGGTGACAACCTGGTCGGCGGCGTGGGCCAGGGCGGCGACGACGAGGCCATCCTCGTCGACCTGCAGCGCATCCCGGTCCACATCGACCAGATCGTCTTCACCGTGAACTCCTTCACGGGCCAGACCTTCCAGGAAGTGCAGAACGCGTTCTGCCGTCTCGTCGACGAGACCAACGGCCAGGAACTCGCCCGCTACACGCTGGCCGGCGGCGGCCAGTACACGGCCCAGATCATGGCGAAGGTGCACCGCTCCGGAACCGGCTGGCAGATGACGGCCCTCGGTACGCCGGCCAACGGCCGCACGTTCCAGGACCTGATGCCCGCGATCCTGCCGCACCTGTAGGCGGCCGGCGCACACGCACGCAGCGACGTAGGGGGACAAGACGATGACGGCCGAGCTGGTCAGGGGGCAGAACCACCCGCTCTCCCAGGTCCGTCTCGAGGTCCGTGTCTCGGCCGGGAAGCCGATCGTGGCAGGGGCTACGCTCAGCGACGAGCAGGGCAGGGTCCGGGGCGTCGAGTGGGTGGCCCACCCGGGCGCGCCCACGCTTCCTGGGCTCGAGGTCTCCAAGCAGGCGGCGGCCGATCATCGCCTGGCCTTCGACCTTGACGCCCTGCCGCCGACCGTGCACCGGGTCAGCGTGCTCCTCGCGCTGCCCACCGGGGTCGGCGGCCCGGTCCGGTTCGGCGCCGTAGCCGCCCCCTTCGTCGCGGTCACCGGCCTCGACGGTTCCGAGGTCGTCAGCTACACCCTCACCGGCCTGGACGCCGAGTCCGCCGTCGTTGCCCTGGAGCTCTACCGCAGGCAGGGCGCCTGGAAGGTGCGCGCGGTCGGCCAGGGGTACGCGGGCGGCCTCGCCGAACTCCTCACCGACCAGGGACTCCCCGAGGCACGGCAGCTCGCGGGCAGCATCAACGAAGCGGTGGCCCAGGGCCTCGCCCGGTCGGTGGCGGCGCCCCCGCCGCGCACCCAGGACGCGGACCGGTCACGACAGGCGGCCGCCTCGGCGCCAGGACCGGACCAGCCGTACGCCGGACCTGGACCGCAGGGCACCCCGGGGACCGTGACGCCGCAGCAGTCCCCGTACGACACGCCCGGTCCGCAGGGAGCCACGGCTCCGCAGACCGGCCGTACGGGGGGTTCTGCGCAACCCGACCCCTCCTCGGTCGCCCAGCCGCCGTCGCCCAATGGCGGTGGCCCGATCAACTACAGCCACCCCGGCCGGCAGACCGCCGCTCCGCCGCCGCCCCCGCCGACCGCTCCGCCGGCCCAGCCCGGACAGCCCGCCCAGCCCGTCGCGGGAGACGCGACCGGCTGGTCCATGGAGGAGCGCCTGTACAACCAGGTGTGGGGGATGTTCGAGGACCTGGCCCGGACCGTCGCCGCGTACCGCAGCGCCGTCGACTTCGCCGACTCCCGCATGGAGAAGGAGCTCGACCACGTCCTGTCCGACCCGCGCAGCCGGATCGGCGGGCAGGGCGACGCCGCGCGCGAAGCCGCCCACGCCAAACACGCGCACCTGGTCGACCAGGCCCGAGCCGTTCTCGACCGGGACCTCGCCCAGCTCACAGCCGAGGCCGAGGTCGTGGAGCCCGCCCTGCCGATGGCCTACGCACGCTGGGACAACCCGGTCTGGCACGGCTACCACGCCCCCTTGGAAATCCCCATGGCACTGCGGCTCGGCGACCTCCGTCTGCCCGAGAGCGAGAACCTGAGCATCCCGATGCTGGTGCGCCTGCCGCTGGAGCGCGGGCTGTGGATCGACAGCGGCCGCGCCTCCCTGGAGGGCACGCTCGCCGACTCCGACCAGGTGCGTCGCTTCGCCATGGACACCGCCGTGGCGCATGCCGCCCGGCTGCTCGCCGTCTATCCCGCGGGCGAGTTCACCGTGCACGTCATCGACCCGGCCGGCGCCGGAGCCTCGTCCCTGGCACCCCTGGCGCAGTCCGGGGTGCTCGGCAGCCCTCCGGCCGCGGGTGCCGCGGGCGTGGCGGACGTACTGGCCCGTCTCACCCAGCGCGTCGACCTGGTTCAGATGGCGTTGCGCGGGGGAGCGGCCGACTCGCTGCCGCCGGGTCTCGACACCGCCGAGCAGCTGCTGATCGTCAACGACTTCCCGCACGGCTTCGACGATCGAGCCGTGACCCAGCTCCGCTACCTGGCGGACGAGGGGCCGGCCGTCGGCGTCCATCTGATGATGGTGGCCGACCGCGAGGACGCGGCCGCGTACGGGCCGCTGCTCGACCCCCTCTGGCGGTCGCTGCTGCGGATCACGCCGGTTCCCGACGACCATCTCGCCGACCCATGGGTCGGACATGCGTGGACGTATGAGCCCTCGCTCGTTCCCGCGAACAGCCAGGTGCTCCAGCAGGTTCTCGCACGGGTGGCGGCGGCCCGCCGGTCATGGAACCGCTGACCCGGCTCCTCCGGACCCTCGGACCTCAGAGGTCAAGCTGCTTTGCCAAGCATCCGTAAAGTACCCTGACCAGGCAACTTGGCCTTTCTTTTACTAATCCCTTTACCTTTCCTTGGTGATTCGGTACTCTTTTTCCATACGGAGGGGAGTACTCCCTACCTGCTGCGACGCACCCGTCAATACGGATCCAGTCGGATCCCGGGACGTCGGCCCGCAGGCTCCCGGGCGCACCCAGCGCCCCGGTGGCCTCGGGTGGAAGAGACCTCCGGTGGCGAACGACGCTGAAATCTGCCGTTACGTACTGCCGGAGGCGCAGTGAATGTTTCCCTGACCCTGTGGGTCCTGACCATCGTGGGGCTGGCCGCACTGATCGCGGTCGACTTCTTCATCGGCCGCAAGCCGCACGACGTATCGATCAAGGAAGCCGGAATCTGGACCGTCGTCTGGATCGCCCTCGCCGGGCTGTTCGGACTCGGACTGCTCCTGTTCGCCGGCGGAGAGCCGGCCGGAGAGTTCTTCGCCGGCTTCATCACCGAGAAGTCGCTGAGCGTCGACAACCTCTTCGTCTTCGTCCTGATCATGGCGAAGTTCGCGGTGCCCTCGAAGTACCAGCAGCGCGTGCTTCTCGTGGGCGTCCTGATAGCCCTGGTCCTGCGCGGGATATTCATCGCCGCCGGCGCCGCGATCATCGCGAACTTCGCGTGGGTCTTCTACATCTTCGGCGCGTTCCTCATCTACACCGCCTGGAAGCTGATCCAGGAGGCCCGTGCCGACGGGGATGACGAGGAGTTCGAGGAGAACAGGCTGCTCAAGGCCGCCGAGCAGCGGTTCGGCGTGGCCGACCGCTACCACGGCACCAAGCTGTGGATCCGGCGGAACGGCAAGCGCGTCATGACGCCGATGCTGGTCGTGATGCTGGCGATCGGCACCACCGACGTGCTCTTCGCGCTCGACTCGATCCCTGCGATCTTCGGCCTGACCCAGGACCCGTACATCGTCTTCACGGCCAACGCGTTCGCGCTGATGGGCCTGCGGCAGTTGTACTTCCTCATCGGCGGCCTGCTCAAGAAGCTGGTCCACCTCAGCTACGGTCTCTCGGTCATCCTCGGCTTCATCGGCATCAAGCTCGTCCTGCACGCCCTGCACGAGTCCGGCGTCCATGTTCCCGAGATATCCATCCCGGTCTCGCTCGGCGTGATCTGCGCGGTCCTCGTGGTCACCACGATCACCAGCCTGACCGCCACCAGGAGGCAGGCGGCGCGCGAGCGGACCGAGAGCGCTCCGAAGGAAAGCATCGACGTCTGACCACGTCGAACGTAGCAACAACCACCCCGGGAGCGGTGCGGGGCGAATTGCCGACCACCGCTCCCGGTGCTTGCTTGGATTCCGAGCGTCTCCCGTCCGGGAGCGCCCAGGCCCGGTGGAGGAATCCATGAAGTTCGTGCAGATCGTCGACATCGAATCCGAGCGGATGGACGAGCTACGCCAGCTCGTCCAGCAGGCGGAGCAGCGTAATACCGGCCGCGAGGGTGGCCCCACCCACCGTCTCGTGCTGAAGGACCGCAACACGCCCAACCGCTACCTCGCACTGATCGAGTTCGAGTCCTACGAGGACGCCATGCGCAACAGCAACGACCCGGAGACGAGCAAGATGGCGGAGCAAATGGCCGCGCTGTGCACCAGGCCGCCGTCCTTCACGGACTGCGACGTAGAGGAGATGACCGAGCTGAAGTAGCTGAAGCAGCGGTCCACTCCCGGGGACCGGTTCGTCCGCCGCGGTCCCGGATCATGCCCCGTGCCGCCGGAGTGCGGGGCACTCCTCCGACTGCGACGATCGCGGCATGATCGTTCGGCTCAGGTCACTCGCGACGCGGTGGACCGCCGTGGTGCCCGCGATCGCGGTGGTGCTGCTCGCGTTCACCTGGGGGCGCGACCTGTCTGCCGCCTTTGTCGCACTGGTGACGCTGGTCCTCGCGGGATCCGTGCTCGCCGCGGTCCACCACGCCGAAGTGGTCGCCCACCGGGTGGGTGAACCCTTCGGGTCCCTCGTCCTCGCCGTCGCGGTCACGATCATCGAAGTCGCCCTCATCGTCACCCTGATGGCGGACGGCGGTGGCAAGAGCTCGACACTGGCCCGCGACACGGTGTTCGCGGCTGTGATGATCACCTGCAACGGGATCGTCGGCCTGTGTCTGCTCGTCGCGTCACTGCGCCACGGGCTGGCCGTCTTCAACGCGGAAGGCACCGGAGCCGCCCTGGCGACCGTCGCCACGCTGGCCACACTCAGCCTCGTCTTCCCGACCTTCACCACCAGCAAGCCGGGCTCGGAGTTCTCCACCGCGCAACTCACCTTCGCCGCGGTCGCCTCCCTGGTCCTGTACGCCCTGTTCGTGACGACCCAGACCGTGCGGCACCGCGACTACTTCCTGCCGATCACCCGAGAGGGCCAGGTCATCGACGTGGACGACCACGCCGACGCTCCGTCCGCCCGTGAGGCCGGAATCAGCCTGGGACTTCTCGGCCTGGCCCTGGTCGGCGTGGTCGGCCTCGCCAAGGGCGTGTCGCCCACCATCGAGTCCGGGGTCGAGGCGGCCGGTATGCCGCATTCCGTGGTCGGTGTGATCATCGCACTGCTCGTGCTGCTCCCCGAGACCATCGCGGCCCTGCGGTCCGCCCGCCGGGACCGGGTGCAGACCAGCCTCAACCTCGCCCTCGGCTCCGCGATGGCCAGCATCGGACTGACCATCCCCGCCGTCGCCTTGGCGTCACTCTGGCTCTCCGGACCGCTCGTTCTCGGCCTGGGCGCCACCGAGATGGTTCTGCTCGCGCTGACCGTGGTCGTGAGTTCCCTGACGGTCGTTCCAGGGCGGGCCACCCCGCTCCAGGGAGGCGTCCATCTGGTCGTGTTCGCCGCCTACCTGGAACTGGCCGTCAATCCCTGACCAAACAGTCACTCGGCGACGACGGGTACGACCGTCAGCCGGGGCACCGGCCGGGTCTCCGGCAGCAGTGCGAAGCACCCGAGGCTCAGCAGCGCGATCCCCGTCAGATAGGCGGCCACGCCCCACGGCACGCGCTCCCCGCTCGCCACCGCCGTCGCCACGACCGGGGTGAGCGCGCCCCCGAGAACCCCGCCCAGGTTGTATCCGACCGCCGCGCCCGTGCAGCGCACCCGCGGCTCGTACAACTCCGGCAGATACGCGGCGATCACCGCGAACATGGTGACGAACGCGATGAGCGCCACCAGGAAGCCGAGGAACATCAGCAGGGGTTCGCCGGTCGACAGCAGCCCGATCATCGGGAACATCCACAGCGCGGCGCCCGCGCAGCCCGCCATGCACAGGGGCCGGCGCCCGAAACGATCTCCCAGCAGGGCCACCAGGGGTGTCAGGGCTCCCTGCACCACCACGGCGGCCATGATGCAGGTCAGCATGACGGTACGGGAGACGCCGAGCCGTTCGACGCCGTAGGCGAGCGCCCAGGTCGTCACCGCGTAGAACACGGCGTATCCGACGGCGAGTCCGCCGGCTGTCAGCAGCACGAGCCGCCAGTGGTCGCGCACCACCTCGGCGAGCGGCACGCGCGCGTGGTCCCCCATCTCCAGGAACCGCGGGCTCTCCTCGAGCGAACCGCGCAGCCACAGCCCCGCCGCCGCGAGCAGCCCCGCCGCCCAGAACGGCACCCGCCACCCCCACTGCGCGAACTGCGCGTCGGACAGCGTCGCCGAGAGCGCCAGCATCACGCCGTTGGCCAGCACGAACCCGAGGGACGGACCGATCTGGGGGAAGCTCGACCACAGCCCGCGCCGTTCGGCGGGCGCGTGCTCGACCGTCAGCAGCACGGCACCGCCCCACTCGCCGCCGAGTCCGAGGCCCTGCAGGAAACGCAGCACCAGAAGAAGCACGGGAGCGGCGGCACCGATGCGGTCGTACGTCGGAACACAGCCGACGGCGACGGTCGCCGCGCCGGTCAGCAGCAGTGAGGCCAGCAGAACCGGCCGCCGCCCGCGCCGGTCCCCGATGTGCCCGAACAGCACCGAGCCCAGCGGACGAGCGAGGAAACCGACGCCGAACGTCCCGAAGGCCGCCAGTGTCCCCGCCAGCGGCGAGAACGTCGGGAAGAACAGCGGTCCGAGAACGAGCGCGGCCGCGGTCCCGTAGACGAAGAAGTCGTAGAACTCGATGGCTGTCCCGGCGAGCGAGGCGGCCGCGAGCCGCAGCATGGAGGGTGCCCTTACGGTGCGTACGTCGTGCATGCCGGATCAACTACCCACAGTGACCGGCAGTTACGGGGGCGCGCGGGAGTGCGGAGTGCGTCAGTAGGTGACGGTGATGCGCCGGGCCGGGCCGTCGACGCGGACAGTCCCTCCATAGGGGATGACGATCTGCGGATCGGTGTGACCGAAGTCCACATCGAGGACGACCATCATGTCCGGGGCATATATGTCGACTGCCCGGAGGACTGCTTCACGCTGGTTGTGTGCGTAACGGGCCCTGGCCTCCGGATCGAGGGGCCGCTCGAACGACCAGGCCTTCGGGCGGCCCATGAGGAGTGCCGGAAAGCGTCCCAGCAGGCCGCGCTCGCCCATGCTGCGCAGGATCCGGAAGACGTCGTCGGCCCCGGGCATCTCCTCGGAGGTCTCCAGGAACAGCACATGACCGTCGTACACGGAAGGATCGCGGGCGATCTCGCGGTCGGTCATCAGCAACCACGACAGGATCTCGATGTTGCCGCCCCAGGAGCGGCCCTCGACCACCCGGTCCGGGCGGAGCCAGGTCCAGCCGGTGCCCGGCTCGGTCCGCGGCTCGGCCGCGAAACTCTCCGGCGCGTCCCAGGGCATGTCGACATCGCGGAACCGGTCGGCGGGACGCAGCTCGTAGGGCCCGGACGTGAACAGGGCGGCCCGCAGCGACTCCGCGGTCAGGGGGTCCATGGTGCCCGGTCGGCCCAGCTCACACATCACTGTCGCGCCGTGATAGCCGACGATTCCGGCGTTCCAAAGGTGGACGAGCAGGTTCGTGTTGTCGCTGTACCCGAAGAACGGCTTCGGGTTCGCCCGGATCAACTCGCGGTCCAGCAGCGGCAGCACGGTGATCTGGTCGTCGCCCCCGATGGACGCGATGACCGCCTTGACCGTCGGATCGGCGAACGCCGCGTGGATGTCGGCGGCCCTTTCCCGCGGAGTGGAACCCATCTTCCGGGTCGTCGGGTACTCGACCGGTTCCAGGCCGAACTCCTTGCGCAGCCGCTCCAGGCCCAGTTCGTACGGGAGCGGGAAGCGGCCGGGCAGCCCGCTGGACGGCGAGATCACGGCGATCCGGTCGCCGGGTACGGGCTTGGGAGGGTACGCGGGCGTCGTCATGGCGAGAGGGTACGAGCCGTCACCCTTCCGGTGCATCGTGATAAACCGGGTCCGAGCAGCGGTCCTTGACGGGCCGGCAGACCTGAAGGACCGGAGGAAACGTGCCCCGCACCCTCGCCAACGCCCCGATCATGATTCTCAACGGGCCCAATCTGAACCTCCTCGGGCAGCGGCAGCCGGAGATCTACGGCTCCGACACGCTCGCGGACGTCGAGGCGCTGTGCGCCAAGGCGGCGGCCGCGCACGGTGGCACGGTGGACTTCCGGCAGTCCAACCACGAGGGCGAGCTGGTGGACTGGATCCAAGAGGCCCGCCTGAACCATGCCGGGATCGTGATCAATCCGGCCGCCTACTCGCACACTTCCGTCGCCATCCTGGATGCGCTCAACACCTGTGACGGACTGCCGGTGGTGGAGGTCCACATCTCCAACATCCACCGGCGCGAGGAGTTCCGGCACCACTCGTATGTCTCGCTGCGTGCCGACGGGGTCATCGCGGGCTGTGGCGTTCAGGGGTACGCGTTCGCGGTGGAGCGGGTGGCGGCGCTCGCGGGAACGGGGCGCGCGGACGCCTGACCGCCGCGGGGCGGCGTCCGCCCGAGGTCGCGGACGCCTGAGGTCGCGGACGCCCGAGGTCAGAGGCGTCCGGCCTCCACGATCCGCTTGAGGAAGCGTCGCGTGCGCTCCTGCTGCGGGTCACCGAAGACCTGCTCGGCCGTGCCGCGCTCAAGGATCACACCGCCGTCCAGGAAGCAGACCTGGTCCGCGACCTCGCGGGCGAAGCCCATCTCGTGCGTGGCCAGGACCATGGTCATGCCGTCCCCCTTCACATCACGGACGACGTTGAGGACCTCGCCCACGAGTTCGGGGTCCAGCGCGGCGGTGATCTCGTCCAGGAGGAGCAGCTTGGGGCGCACGGCCAAGGCCCTGACGATCGCGGCCCGTTGCTGCTGGCCACCGCTCAACCGGTCCGGATACTCGTCCGCCTTGGCACCGAGCCCGAGCCGTTCGAGCAGCTCACGTGCGTGTTCCTCGGCCTCCGCGCGGCTCACGCCGTGCACCCGCCGTGGGGCGAGGGTGATGTTCTCCAGGACGGTCATGTGCGGAAAGAGGTTGTACGCCTGGAAGACGACGCCGATCCGGCGGCGCACCGCGTCGTGATCGGCCCGCGGGTCGGTGATCTCCTCGCCGTCCAGCCATATCGCGCCGTCGTCGATCTCCTCCAGGAGGTTGGCGCAGCGCAGCAGCGTGGACTTGCCGGACCCGGAAGCGCCGATCAGCGTGGTCACCGTGTGCGGGGCGACCTCCAGATCGACGTCCTGCAGCACGACCGAGTCGCCGAAGGTCTTGCGGACGGACTCCATCCGCAACATCGGACCGCCGGGGACTGGGGCCTTGCTCATACGGTGCCTCCCTGGCTGCGGCGCCGGTCCATACGGGCGGTGACCCAGTCGGTGAAGCGCGTCATGGGGATGGTCAGGGCCACGAAGAGCAGCGCCGCGACGATGTACGCCGTGTAGTTGAGGCTGCGGCCCACGATGATGTCCGCGGAGCGCATCGCCTCCACCGCGCCGCCGATGGAGACGAGGCTGGTGTCCTTCTGCAGGGACACCATGTCGTTGAGGAGCGGCGGCACCTGACGGCGTACGGCTTGCGGCAGTACCACATGGCGCAGGGTCTGTCGTGTGGTGAGGCCCAGCGAACGTGCCGCGGCCCGTTGTGAGGGATGGACGGATTCGATGCCGGCGCGGACGACTTCGGCGACGTACGCCGAGTAGGTCAGCACCAGGCCCGTGCCGCCGAGCAGGACGGGGTCGTTGGTGACGCCCTGCAACTGGAGCGCCGGGACGCCGAACACGACGATCGACAGACAGATGATCAGCGGCAGACCGCGGAAGAAGTCCGTGTACGCCGTGGCAAGGGCGCGCACCGGCCAGTACATCGGGCCCCGCAGGGTGCGCGCCACGGCTATCAGCGTGCCGAGCACCAGCACCACGACACCGCACACGGCGAACAACCGGAGGTTCAGCCAGAGGCCTTCGAGGACCTTCGGGAAGGCCTCACGCGCGAAGGACGCGTCGAAGAACGTCTCCTTCGTGCGCGGCCAGCCCGGCGCGTCGACGACGACTAGGTACAGCACCACGGCCGTGACGAGTGTGGAGAGCGCGGCGACGGCCGCCGAACGGCGGGTGCGGGCGCGCCGATGGCGCTCGCGCTCGATCCTCCGCGGCGAGGGGACGTACACCTCGCCCCCGTCGGGCATGTCGCCCTCGGCGGTGTCGTCTCCCGACTCCTCCTTCATCTCCGTCACTTGAGTACCGGGGCGTCGACGGCCTCGGACAGCCACTGCTTCTCGATCCTCGCGAGTGTGCCGTCCGCGCGCAGGGCGTCCACGGCCTTCGTCACGCAGGAGGTCAGCGCGCTGCCCTTGTCGAGGACGAGCCCGAACTGCTCGGGCGTACCACCCTGGTTCTCGAACTGTCCGACGATCCTCGCGTCGGTCACCTCGGCGGCCGTGATGTAGAAGGCGGTCGGCAGATCGGTGACGATGGCGTCCACCTGGCCGTTCTTCAGCGCCGACTTGGCCTGGTCGTTCTTCGCGTACGCGGCCGGCTGCCGGGCCGGCTTCACCACGTCGTCGATGTAGTTCAGGCTGGTCGTGCCGACCTGGGCGCCCAGCTTCAGGCCCTTGAGGTCCGCGAGGCTCGTCGCCTTCGCGGCTTTGGAGCCCTTCAGCGCGATGACGGCCTGGCGCACGTCGTAGTAGCCGGACGAGAAGTCCACGGCCTTCTTGCGCTCGGCACTGATCGACACCTGGTTGATGTCGAAGTCGAAGGACTTCGCACCGGGCGCGAAGGCCTTGTTGAAGGGCACGCTCTGCCAGACGACTTCACCCTTGGTGTAGCCGAGCTGCTGTGCCACGGCGTACGCCACCGCCGACTCGAAGCCCTTGCCGTTGGCGGGCTTGTCGTCCTTGAACCACGGCTCGTACGCGGGCTCGTCGGTCGCGATGGTGAGCTTGCCCGAGGTCTGCGTGCTCAACGAGCCCTTGGCGCAGGTCGCGGCGGTGCTCCCGGACGCCTTGCCGGACGCCTTCTCCTCCGGCTGCGGGGCACAGCCCACGGCGAGGGCGAGCAGGGCGACAGTGCTGGCGGACGCGGCGCGGCGCAGGGCGTGTTGGGCGAGATGCATGGCGGGAGAGTGACAGCGAAGCCTGCTGTTTGTCCAGGTCACGGCAACAATTGTCCGCATGGTGGGAACGCGTGTTGCAGTCCTGTGAACACCCTGGACGCGAGGGGTCCACGCGCGATCGGATTCACCGGCCGTGGGCAGCGGAAGAGGTTCCGCCGGAACTGCGGAACTGCACCGCACCAGTACCCGATCGGGGGGAGCGCGCGTACCCCCGGCGTGTGCAGTTGGTTCACGCCGGGCGCGAGTTCTTGTCGCGCGCCGGGCGCGCACGCGAGGCATCGTGCCCCACGTGCTGCCCGGCGCTCGCGCTCACCACCCTCGCGCGTGCCACTCCGGCAGGTGCGGGCGCTCGGCGCCCAGCGTCGTGTCGTTGCCGTGGCCGGGGTACACCCACGTCTCGTCCGGCAGAACGTCGAAGATCCTCGTCTCGACGTCGTGGATGAGGCTGGCGAAGGCCTCCGGGTCCTTGCGCGTGTTGCCCACCCCGCCGGGGAAGAGGCAGTCGCCCGTGAACACGTGAGGGTGACCGTGCGGGTCGTCGTAGACGAGCGCGATCGAGCCCGGTGTGTGCCCGACCAGGTGGCGCGCGGTGAGCTCCACGTTCCCCACCTTGACCGTGTCGCCGTCCTGGAGGGCGACGTCGGTCGGCACCGGGATGCCGTCGGCGTCGTCCCGGCCCGCGTAGGTGCGCGCGCCCGTGGCGGCGACGACCTCGGCGAGCGCCTGCCAGTGGTCGCCGTGCTGATGCGTGGTGACGACCGACGCGATGCCGTCGTCACCGATCAGGGTGAGCAGCGTCGAGGCGTCGTTCGCCGCGTCGATCAGGAGCTGCTCGTCGGTTGCCCGGCAGCGCAGCAGATACGCGTTGTTGTCCATCGGGCCGACCGCGACCTTGGAGATCATCAGGTTCTGCAGCTCGTGCACGTCGGCAGGGCCGCCGACCGTCACCGCTCCGCTGTACGTCATGACGGCAGCCTATAGCGGAGGGAGGGCGGGAAGCGGGCCGCCGTGAACCGTCAGGCCGGTGCCGTCGCGGCGGCCGCAGAGCCAGCCGAGCAGATCGGCCGCCGGGCCCTGGACCACGATCGGTCCGCCCTCGGCGCCCCCGCCCGTGGTCCACGCCCGGCCGTCGCCGGCGTCCAGCCCCGTGGAGGGCACGTCCTTGTGGCCGCCGAACCGCTCCGCGAGGAAGTCGATCTCCCGGGTCACGAACTCCTCCGGCAGATCCTCGAGCTCGTATCCGATTCCCAGATCCACATGGTGCAGGTCGACCTCGACCCACCGACGGAACGGCACCCGGGCCGCGGAGTCCGTGACCCCGTTGCGCAGCTCCACCGTGCGGGACCAGTCCGCGGGGGCGGCTCCCGTCTCCGCGAAGCGGGCCGCGCTCTCGCGCAGGTCCGCAAGCTGCGCGTCCAGGGGGCGCGGGGCGTCCCGCTCGATGTCGGCGTCCCGGGTGTCCGCGGAGGCGTACATCGGGCGCCCCTCCAGAACGTTCACCAGAGCGTCCGCGTTGCGGGCCAGGTGGGCCAGCACATGCCCACGGCTCCAGCCGGGAAGCCGTGACGGTTCGGCCACGGCGGCGTTGTCCAGTTTGGCGGCTGCGGTGAGCACTCGCTCCGTCGCGTCACGTACAGACGCCAGGTCGCGCACATGATCCATCATGAGGTCGACCCTAGCTCCGCCACACGTTCGGGTGAAGGCGATCGACCGCCCCCGCAAATCGAATACGCGTGCTATACGCTCGGTCGTGGCGTCGGGCATGCTGGATGGCCCGGGATTGTTGTGAACCAGGGAAAGCAACCGGCGCTGTCAGTGGCTCCCCCTAGTCTGAGAAGACGGGGGCCTGCGGCCCCTGTCACTTCTCTCAAGAAAGGTGCGGACCGGCGTGGCCGACCGTCTCATCGTCCGTGGAGCGCGCGAGCACAACCTGAAGAATGTCTCGCTCGACCTCCCGCGCGACTCGCTCATCGTCTTCACGGGCTTGTCGGGGTCGGGCAAGTCCTCCCTCGCCTTCGACACGATCTTCGCCGAGGGCCAGCGGCGCTACGTGGAGTCCCTGTCCTCGTACGCCCGGCAGTTCCTCGGCCAGATGGACAAGCCGGATGTGGACTTCATCGAAGGTCTCTCCCCGGCCGTCTCCATCGACCAGAAGTCGACCTCGCGCAACCCGCGCTCGACGGTCGGCACCATCACGGAGGTCTACGACTACCTCCGGCTGCTCTTCGCGCGCATCGGCAAGCCGCACTGTCCCGAGTGCCGCCGTCCCATCTCCCGCCAGTCGCCGCAGGCCATCGTCGACAAGGTTCTGGAGCTCCCGGAGGGGAGCCGCTTCCAGGTCCTGTCGCCGCTGGTGCGCGAGCGCAAGGGAGAGTTCGTCGACCTGTTCGCCGATCTCCAGACCAAGGGGTACAGCCGTGCCCGGGTCGACGGCGAGACGATCCAGCTCACCGAGCCGCCGACACTGAAGAAGCAGGAGAAGCACACCATCGAGGTGGTCATCGACCGCCTGACGGTGAAGGACTCCGCCAAGCGACGTCTCACCGACTCCGTGGAGACCGCCCTCGGCCTCTCCGGCGGCATGGTCGTGCTCGACTTCGTCGACCTCCCCGAGGACGACCCCGAGCGCGAGCGCATGTACTCGGAGCACCTGTACTGCCCGTACGACGACCTGTCCTTCGAAGAGCTGGAGCCCCGCTCCTTCTCCTTCAACTCGCCGTTCGGCGCCTGCCCCGAGTGCACGGGTATCGGTACGCGCATGGAGGTCGACCCCGAGCTGATCGTCCCGGACGAGGACAAGTCGCTCGACGAGGGCGCCATCCACGCCTGGTCGCATGGCCACACCAAGGACTACTTCGGCCGGCTGATCGGTGCCCTCGCGGACGCGCTGGGCTTCCGGACCGACATCCCCTTCGCCGGGCTGCCGCAGCGCGCCAAGAAGGCCCTGCTCTACGGCCACAAGACACAGATCGAGGTCCGCTACCGCAACCGGTACGGACGCGAGCGCGTGTACACCACGCCCTTCGAAGGGGCCGTCCCGTTCGTCAAGCGGCGGCACAGCGAGTCCGAGAGCGACGCGAGCCGTGAGCGCTTCGAGGGCTACATGCGGGAGGTGCCCTGCCCCACCTGTCAGGGCACGCGCCTCAAGCCGCTCGTCCTTGCGGTCACGGTCATGGAGAAGTCGATCGCCGAGGTCGCCGCCATGTCCATCAGCGACTGCGCGGACTTCCTGGGGCAGCTGAAGCTCAACGCGCGCGACAAGAAGATCGCCGAGCGCGTCCTGAAGGAGGTCAACGAACGGCTGCGCTTCCTGGTCGACGTCGGCCTCGACTACCTGTCGCTGAATCGCGCGGCCGGCACCCTCTCCGGCGGTGAGGCCCAGCGCATCCGCCTGGCCACCCAGATCGGCTCCGGACTCGTCGGCGTTCTGTACGTCCTCGACGAGCCCTCCATCGGCCTGCACCAGCGGGACAACCACCGGCTGATCGAGACCCTCGTCCGCCTCCGCGACATGGGCAACACGCTCATCGTCGTCGAGCACGACGAGGACACCATCAAGGTCGCCGACTGGGTCGTCGACATCGGCCCCGGCGCGGGCGAGCACGGCGGCAAGGTCGTGCACAGCGGACCCTTGAAGGAACTCCTCGCCAACCCCGAGTCGATCACCGGCCAGTACCTGTCGCGCAAGAGGCAGATCCCGACCCCGGACATCCGCCGCCCCGCCGACCCGGGCCGCAGGCTCACGGTGCACGGCGCCCGCGAGAACAACCTCCAGGACATCGACGTGTCCTTCCCGCTGGGCGTCCTCACGGCCGTCACCGGCGTATCGGGTTCCGGTAAGTCGACGCTGGTCAACGACATCCTGTACACGCACCTGGCCCGTGAACTGAACGGCGCGAGGAACGTACCGGGGCGGCACACGCGCGTGGAGGGCGACGACCTCGTCGACAAGGTCGTGCACGTCGACCAGTCGCCCATCGGCCGTACGCCCCGCTCCAACCCGGCGACGTACACCGGAGTCTTCGACCACGTCCGCAGGCTGTTCGCCGAGACCACCGAGGCGAAGGTGCGGGGTTATCTGCCCGGCCGCTTCTCCTTCAACGTCAAGGGCGGCCGCTGCGAGAACTGCTCCGGCGACGGCACCATCAAGATCGAGATGAACTTCCTGCCGGACGTGTACGTCCCCTGCGAGGTCTGCCACGGGGCGCGCTACAACCGGGAGACCCTGGAGGTCCACTACAAGGGCAAGTCCATCTCCGAGGTCCTGGACATGCCGATCGAAGAGGCGCTCGGCTTCTTCGAGGCGGTGCCGGCGATCGCCCGTCACCTGCGGACGCTCAACGACGTCGGCCTCGGCTACGTCCGGCTCGGCCAGTCCGCGCCGACGCTGTCCGGCGGTGAGGCACAGCGCGTCAAGCTCGCCAGCGAGCTTCAGAAGCGCTCCACCGGCCGCACCGTGTACGTGCTCGACGAGCCGACCACCGGTCTGCACTTCGAGGACATCAGCAAGCTCATCACGGTGCTGTCCGGTCTGGTCGACAAGGGCAACACGGTCATCGTCATCGAGCACAACCTCGATGTCGTCAAGACCGCGGACTGGGTCATCGACATGGGCCCCGAGGGTGGCAACGGCGGCGGTCTCGTGATCGCCGAGGGCACGCCCGAGGAGGTCGCCGGCGTTCCGGCCAGCCACACCGGCAAGTTCTTGCGCGAGATCCTCGGCGCCGACCGGATCAGCGACGCCGTTCCCGTGAAGGCCCCGCGCAGGACGGCCGCCAAGAAGACGGTCGCGGCCGGGACGGCGGCGAAGAAGACGGCCACGAAGACCGTCAACAACACGGCCACCAAGAAGGCGGCCGCGGCGAAGAAGACCGCCACGAAGTCGGTGGCCAAGAAGGTGACCCCCGCGAAGAAGACCACGCGGGCCCGCAAGGCCTGATCCGACCGGACCGAAGCGTCGGTTCTGCAACCCGCCACCGCACGGCGCCCCGTGGGAACTCCCCCCGGGGCGCCGTCCGTTGTGAAGTCGGGCTCCCGCCATCACGGTTCGAGGCACCGTGGAGTGGCGGGCGGGCGTTCCTACAGGTCGCCGAGTTCGCGAGCGTACGGCGGTTCGGCTCCGGCGCGGGAGCAGGTGATGGCGGCCGCGCGGGCCGCGAAGCCCAGGAGTTCGGTCCAGCCCTGAGGGCCCAGTTCCGCAAGTGCGGCCGGGCACAGGGCGTTCCGGGCAGCCAGGCCGTGCAGCAGGGCCGCGTTCACGGTGTCGCCGGCGCCGATGGTGTCCACGACGTCGACCGGTTCGCCGGGCACGGAATGGACCGAGCCGTCCCGGGTGAACGCGGTGAGACCGTCGCCGCCCTGGGTGATCACCACGGCAGAGGGTCCGGCGGCCAGCCACTCGCGCGGGGTACCGCCGAGCCACCGGGCGTCCTCCTCGGACAGCTTGAGCAGGGAGACCGACGGCAGCCAGCTCTTGAACCGGGCCCGGTAGGCGTCCGGGTGGGGGATCAGACCGGCGCGGATGTTCGGGTCGAGGGCCGTGAAGACGCCCTGCGCGGCGGCCGCCCGCATCAGCTCCTCGTACGCGCTCGCGCCCGGTTCCAGAACGAGTGAACAGGTGCCGAAGGACACCGCCCGCACGACGTCGGGGAGTCGGTCCGGGGCGGCGAAGAGGCGGTCCGCCGTGCCCTCGACGTAGAAGGAGTACGCGGCCGAGCCGTCCGCGCCGATCGTGGCGACGGCCAGGGTCGTCGGTTCGCCGCCGCGCTGCACGGACGAGACGTCGACGCCCGCGGCGCCCAGCCCGGCCAGGAGGGCCTCGCCGAACGCGTCGCGTGAGACGCGGGAGCAGAAGGCGGTGGGGGAGCCGAGGCGGCCGAGCGCCACCGCCGTGTTGTAGGGGCCGCCGCCGAGACGAGGCAGCAGGCCCGCCAGGGCGCCCGCGCCCTGCGGCACCAGATCGATCAGGGCCTCACCGGCGACGACGATCACGACTCGGGTCCTTTCCTCGGTATCTCGGGGCTTTCGGGGTGTCCGGCGTTCTCGGAACAGCCGCACGAGGTGCGATGGACGAAGGCGGAGGGAAGCCGAACGGTCCGGCTCTCCAAGTGGGGCGACGCCAGCCGTTCCAGGAGCAGTCGGACGGCCGTGGCGCCGATCTCCTTGCTGGGCTGGGCGATCACGGTGAGCCGGGGCGCGAACAGATCCGCCCAGGAGAAGTCGTCGAAGCAGCACAGCGCCAGGTCGTCGGGCACGGACAGCCCCCGGTCACGCAGCGCCCGCAACACGCCGATGGTCATGGCGTTGTTGGCGGTGACGAGCGCGCCGGGCGGCGCCCCGAGGGACAACAGCCGGTGGGTGGCCTCCTCGGCCGTCTCCGCCCGGGAGTCGCCGTGTGCCACGAGCCGTTCGTCGTAGGGGAGTCCGGCCTGCGCGAGGCCGTGCCGGTAGCCGGTGATCCGCTCGGCCGTGGTGCTGAGTCCGGGCAGCCCCGCTACCAGTCCGATACGCCGGTGTCCTCGCTCGGCGAGGTGCGCGACCAGGCTCGCCATGGGTCCGGTGTTCTCGGCACAGACCTGGTCGTGGCGGAGACCGCTCCCGCCGGGAGGGTCCACGAGCCGGTCCAGGAAGACGGTGGGTACGTCGTGCTGCCCGAGGTAGCTCAGGAGCGCGTCCGGGGCCGCCGACGGAGCGATGATCATTCCGTCCACGCGTCGTTCGTGCAGCAGTTGGACGACTTTGCGCTCGTGCTCGGGGTCGTCGTGCGGATCGGCGATCAGCAGGCCGTAGCCGTGTTCCAGGGCTCCGGCCTCGACACCCTGGAGGATCTCCGTGAAGTACGGGTTGCTGATCGCCGACACCGCGAGCCCGATGGACCGCGTACGTGAGGTGACGAGCGAACGGGCGAGGGTGTTGGGTGTATAGCCCAGCTCGTCGATCGCGTCGAGAACGGCCTGGCGGGTCCCGGGCAGGACCGGACGGGTGTCGTTGAGGACGTGCGAGACCGTCGCGATGGACACGCCCGCCCGCCGGGCCACATCGACCATCGTCGTCATGGCGCTCCCTCCCCTCGGAGCTCGGGTGCTCGCCCGCGAGCAGAACCTGGTCGCTCGCCCGTGAACAGAACCTGGGCGGCGGCCCGCGAACAGAACCTGGGCGGCGGCCCGCGAACGCAACCTGGTCGTTCGAGGGCGAACCTATCCCAGCCGACGGCGGACGTAAACGCTTACGCAGACGTTTGCGTAAGCGTTTACGTCCGCAAGAGCGCCTGCCCACCCCCCCACCGAGCGGCACGATCTGTACCGGTATCGTCGGTGCGCGACACCCCGTGCCGTGTTCGGCCCTGTCGCGCTCCGGCGGAGTGTCCGCAAGCACCCTCGACCAGTGGAGATGCCATGTCCGGCCGTCCGTCCGCGAGCCGTCGTACCGTCCTGCGGGGAGCGGCGCTCACCCCGGTCGCCGGGCTCGGCCTCGCCGCGTGTTCCGGCGGCAGTGGTGGCGGAACCCCCGCGACACCGACCGCTCCCGTCGTCCTGGGTGCGCAGAGCGAGGTCGCCAAGGGCGGTGCGCAGCTGTACCAGGACCAGAATGTCGTGGTCAGGCGCGCCGAGAACGGTTCCCTCAAGGCGTTCAGCTCGATCTGCACCCATGCCGGGTGCGCCATCAACAAGCTGGAGAGTACGACGCTCGTGTGCCCGTGCCACGGAAGCGAGTTCGACGCCACGAACGGCAAGGTCCTGCGGGCACCGGCCACCGTGCCGCTCCACGAGCTGTCCGTCGAGGAGAAGAGCGGGAAGATCGTCGCCGGGCCGGGTGCCTGAGCTCGGGTGCGGTCGGGCGCGTGAGCTCAGGTGCGGTCCTGGTGCCTGAACTCAAGTGCGGTCCGGGCGGGTGAGCCCGGGTGCGGGCCGGCCCGGCCCGGGGACCGCACCCGGGGAGGCGGTCACTCCCAGTCCCATCCGATGCCCACGATCCCCGACCGCACGCGTGGCTCGACCAGGTGCACCGAGCGGTGGTGGCCGCTCAGCGTCAGTTCCTGGCGGCCGCTGCGCGGCGCGGCCGCCGAGTGCTGGGTGAACCGGTGGCAGCGCACGGGCAGCGCGTTCTCGGTGAAATGCACCTGGAGCGCGTACTGCCCGCCCGCGAAGCCGAACCCGCGGACGTACTCGCTCGACGCCCCGGCGGTGCCGTCCTCGAAGGCATAGCGGAAGAGGAACGTATCGCCTGCCCGCAGCCGGGTGTCGAAGAGCAGTTCGGCGACGAGCACGCCGGTGTCGCGGTGCCAGCGCACCCGGCCCGTACGGCAGTTCTCCAGAGCCCGGACCGCCGTCCGTTCCGGTGCGCATCCGGGGTCGCCGTGGTGGATGGCCACATAGCGGTCCACGCCGTCCTTATGGGCGCGCACTATGTGGTGCGATTCGCGACCCAGTAGTTCGCGATGGGAGCCTATGCGGACCCGTTCGTGATGGCCGATAGTGTGCAGACCGCCGTCGAGCGGGGACTCCAGTTCGGCCAGCAGCCGTTCCAGGACACCGGAGGCCTCCACCAGCGAGCGGTACGAACGCCCCGTGGGGCGCTCCGGATCCGAGCGCTCCTCGGCCTCGGCCAACAGCCTGATCAGGGACTCGTCGGGCAGCTGGAGTATCTCCTCCAGGGCGCGGACGGCCCGCAGCGACTCGGGGCGCTGGGGACGCCGGGCCCCCTGCTGCCAGTAACTCAGGCTCGTCACCCCGACCTTGACGCCGTACCGCGACAGATGGTGCTGGACGCGTTGCAGCGGCAGCCCGCGTGCGGTGATCGCGGCGCGCAGTGCGACATGGAAGGGGCCGCCCCGCAGGGCCGTTTCCAGTTCCGCCGTGGCGACGTACGCGTGCTGTGTGCCGTGCCGCATGCAGGGGCCTTTCTGTGGATGTTCACTCCGGCTGGTCAGGCCGTTCGAGCGGTTCGTCGGCGCCGCCCAATGGGCGCGCGGGGGCTGTTCACAGGCGGGTTTCGCCGTTCACGCCCCGAGTTCCCCCGCATTGAAGCGTGTTGACCAAGTCCCGACAACACCTGATGCTCAACATGGCTCACCGCAGCCCCCCGGACGCGCCCCTTCCCTCCTCGACCCCCACTCGGGAGCAAACACGATGCGCCACAGACGACGACTCGTCGCTCTCGCCGCGGTTCTGGCCGCCCTGGGCGCCGCCCCGGCGACCGCGGCCGTCGGGCGCGCGGCCGGCCACTCCGGCACGTCCGTGCACGCGGGCAGGCTTCCGGGCTCCGCGGCGACGCGGTTCGGCGCGGCGGCCGGACACGACGCACCCCGTGTGGCCGGACTCGGCGTAACGCGGGTGGAGCGCGGAGAGCACGGGGACGACCGAGGCCCTGCCGGGGACAGAGGACCCGGCCGCGGCGGTGTCCGTACCGGTGGTGACGACCCGACCGACCCCTTCGTCGTGGTGGCGTCGGCGACGGCCGGGGTGGGCGCCCTCGTCGCGCTCGTCCTGAGCGTCTCGCGGGCCCTGCGCCGACGCCGCGGCTGACACCGCGAGGGGACCTTCGAGAAGCCCGGCCGGAGGGTTCCGGGCGGAGTCCGCCTCCCGGCGGGCCGTGACGATCACCGTCGTGTGACCGTGACGATCGCGGCCGCTACCGGCGAGCCCACGTTCCCGGAGTCACACCCGCACGGTCCCTGTGTTCCGTCCACAGGCAGGCCGGTAGCCGACCGCGCTGTCGGCCCACGCCAGTAGGGTGTGTGACATGGCCGACCCCTCCAGCTACCGCCCCAAGCCGGGACAGATCCCGGACTCCCCCGGGGTGTACAAATTCCGCGACGAGCACCGCCGGGTGATCTACGTCGGAAAGGCGAAGAGCCTGCGCCAGCGCCTGGCGAGCTACTTCCAGGACCTGGCGAATCTCCACCCGCGCACGCGCACCATGGTCACCACGGCCGCGTCGGTGGAGTGGACGGTCGTGTCCACAGAGGTCGAGGCCCTTCAGCTGGAGTACTCCTGGATCAAGGAGTACGACCCCCGGTTCAACGTCAAGTACCGCGACGACAAGAGCTACCCCTACCTCGCCGTGACGATGAACGAGGAGTTCCCGCGCGTGCAGGTGATGCGCGGCCACAAGAAGAAGGGCGTTCGCTACTTCGGTCCCTACGGGCACGCGTGGGCCATCCGCGACACCGTCGACCTGCTGCTGCGCGTCTTCCCTGTCCGCACCTGCTCCGCCGGCGTCTTCAAGAACGCCTCCCGCACCGGCAGGCCCTGCCTCCTCGGCTACATCGGCAAGTGCTCCGCGCCCTGCGTCGGCCGGGTCTCGCCCGAGGAGCACCGCGACCTGGCCGAGGAGTTCTGCGACTTCATGGCGGGTCGTACGGGGACGTACATCCGCCGCCAGGAACAGCAGATGATGGACGCGGCCGAGGAGATGGAGTACGAGCGCGCGGCCCGGCTGCGCGACGACATCGAGGCCCTGAAGAAGGCCATGGAGAAGAGCGCGGTCGTCCTCGCCGACGCGACCGACGCCGACCTCATGGCCGTCGCCGAGGACGAGCTGGAAGCCGCGGTGCAGATCTTCCATGTGCGCGGCGGACGCGTGCGCGGCCAGCGGGGCTGGGTCACGGACAAGGTGGAGGCGGTCACTACGGGTGACCTCGTCGAGCACGCGCTCCAGCAGCTCTACGGGGAGGAGACGGGCGACTCCGTCCCCAAGGAGGTGCTGGTCCCGGCGCTGCCCGAGCCGGTGGAGCCCGTTCAGGAGTGGCTGACCGCGCGCCGCGGCTCGAACGTGTCGCTCCGCATCCCGCAGCGCGGCGACAAGAAGGCGCTCATGGAGACCGTGCAGCGCAACGCGCTCCAGGCGCTCGGCCTGCACAAGACCAGGCGCGCCTCCGACCTGACCACGCGCTCGCGGGCCCTGGAGGAGATCGCCGAGGCGCTCGACCTGGACAGCGCGCCGCTGAGGATCGAGTGCTACGACATCTCGCACCTCCAGGGCGACGACGTGGTGGCCTCGATGGTCGTCTTCGAGGACGGGCTCCAGCGCAAGGGCGAGTACCGGCGCTTCCAGATCAGGGGCTTCGCCGGCCAGGACGACGTCCGCTCCATGCACGAGGTGATCACCCGCCGCTTCAAGCGCTACCTCGTCGAGAAGGAGAAGACGGGGGAGTGGACGGACGGCGAGGACGCCGCTTCAGGGGCTTCGGAGCCCCTCGCCGACGGGACCCTCGGCTCCGGGACCGCGATAGCGGAGCCCGTCGCTTCCGGGACTCCGCTCTCCGAGACCTCCGTCTCCGGGACCGTCGCTTCCGAGACCGCCCCCTCCGGGACCCCGCTATCTGAGACCTCCGTCTCCGGGACCTCCGCTTCCGGGACCTCCGTCTCCGGGACCTCCGCTTCCGGGACCTCCGTCTCCGGGACCGCCGTCTCCGGGACCCCCCTCTCCGTGAGCGCCTTCTCCGATGACGACGGCCGGCCCAAGCGCTTCGCCTACCCGCCGCAGCTCGTCGTCGTCGACGGTGGCCGGCCGCAGGTCGCCGCCGCGCAGCGGGCCCTCGACGAGCTCGGCATCGACGACATCGCCGTATGCGGACTCGCGAAGCGCCTGGAGGAGGTGTGGCTGCCGGACGAGGACGACCCGGTGGTCCTGCCGCGCACCAGCGAGGGGCTGTATCTGCTCCAGCGGGTCCGGGACGAGGCCCACCGCTTCGCGATCACCTACCAGCGCGTCAAGCGGGCCAAGCGCTTCAGAGCGGGCCCCCTGGACGACGTGCCGGGCCTGGGCGAGTCGCGCAAGCAGGCACTGATCAAACACTTCGGTTCCGTGAAGAAGCTCCGGTCCGCGACGATCGACCAGATCTGCGAGGTTCCCGGCATAGGACGGAAGACGGCGGAGACCATCGCCGTGGCCCTCGCCGAGGCGGCTCCGGCCGCACCCGCCGTGAACACGGCGACTGGAGAGATCATGGAAGACGACGAAGACGCGGCGCCCGAAACGACGGCGGGCCCCGCGGAGGAGCCCGTGACCGCGGGCGCCTCGGACGAGCGACGGGGGCAGGAGACATGACCGAGAACGACGCGCGTGAAGAGGAACGCCCGGCGCAGGGCCAGGAAGAACACACGGAAACAAGCGAAGATCACGCGGAGCAGGAAGCACCACGGGAAGACGGGGAACAGGTGGGTACGGGCAGCGAGACGGCCGGAACGGGAGTTCCGGACGCCGTCATTCCCGAGCTGGTGATCATCTCCGGGATGTCCGGAGCGGGCCGGTCCACGGCCGCCAAGTGTCTGGAGGACCTCGGCTGGTTCGTCGTCGACAACCTGCCGCCCGCCCTGATCCCCACCATGGTGGAACTCGGCGCCCGCTCCCAGGGCAATGTGGCACGGATCGCGGTCGTCGTCGACGTACGCGGCCGGCGGTTCTTCGACAACCTCCGCGAATCCCTCGCCGACCTGGAGTCCAAGAACGTCACCCGGCGGATCGTCTTCCTGGAGTCCTCCGACGAGGCCCTGGTGCGCCGCTTCGAGTCCGTGCGCCGGCCGCACCCCCTCCAGGGCGACGGCCGCATCGTGGACGGGATCGACGCCGAGCGCGAGCTGCTGCGCGAGCTGCGCGGCGACGCCGACCTGGTCATCGACACCTCCAGCCTGAACGTGCACGAGCTGCGCGCCAAGATGGACGCCCAGTTCGCGGGCGACGAGGAGCCCGAGCTGCGGGCCACCGTCATGTCCTTCGGCTTCAAGTACGGCCTGCCGGTCGACGCCGACCTGGTCGTGGACATGCGCTTCCTGCCGAACCCGCACTGGGTCCCCGAGCTGCGCCCGTTCACCGGCCTGAACGAAGAGGTCTCGGCGTACGTCTTCAACCAGCCCGGCGCCAAGGAGTTCCTCGACCGCTACGCCGAGCTGCTCCAGCTCATCGCCGCCGGATACCGGCGTGAGGGCAAGCGCTATGTGACCATCGCGGTCGGCTGCACCGGCGGCAAGCACCGCTCGGTGGCGACCGCGGAGAAGCTCGCCGCCCGCCTCGCCTCCCAGGGCGTGGAGACCGTGCTCGTGCACCGGGACATGGGGCGCGAGTGACCGGACGTACTGCCCTGCGGCTGAGCCGGCTGCGCCGGGAGATCCCCGGGGACCGCGCCGGCCGGCCGGTCGTGGCGCGCGGCGCCAAGCCGCGCCGCCGCGGTGCCCAGCCCAAGGTCGTCGCCCTCGGCGGCGGCCGGGGGCTGTCCGCCTCGCTTGCCGCGCTGCGCCGGATCACCGGCGACCTCACCGCCGTCGTCACCGTGGCCGACGACGGCGGCTCCAGCGGCCGCCTGCGCGACGAGCTGGGCGTCCTCCCACCCGGTGACCTGCGCAAGGCGCTGGCAGCGCTGTGCGGCGACGACGCCTGGGGCCAGACCTGGGCCCGCGTCATCCAGCACCGCTTCCAGTCCAAGGGGGACCTGCACGAACACGCTGTCGGCAATCTGCTGATCGTCGCCCTGTGGGAGCAGCTCGGCGACCATGTCCAGGCTCTCGACCTCGTCGGCAAGCTGCTGGGCGCGCACGGCCGGGTGCTGCCCATGTCCGCCGTGCCCCTGGAGCTCCAGGCCCTGGTCAAGGGGCACGACCCCGACCGGCCCGACGAGGTCGGGACGGTCCGGGGCCAGGCGAATGTGGCGCTCACGCCCGGCGAGGTCCAGTCCGTGCACGTCGTACCGCACGATCCGCCTGCCGTGCCCGAGGCCGTGGCCGCGGTCCTCGACGCGGACTGGGTGGTTCTCGGCCCCGGCTCCTGGTTCTCGTCGGTGATCCCGCATCTTCTGGTGCCCGAACTTCTGGACGCCCTCATCCAGACGAGGGCGCGCCGGGTACTCTCCCTGAACCTCGCCCCGCAGCCCGGAGAAACCGAAGGCTTCTCCCCGCAGCGTCATTTGGAGGTTTTGGGACGACACGCCCCTAAACTCGCCCTGGACGTGGTGCTGGCCGACGAGGCCGCCGTGCCCGACCGCGACTCTCTCGCCGACGCCGCCCAGCGGTTCGGTGCCGCGGTCGAGCTGGCGCCGGTGGCCCGGACCGACGGATCTCCGCGGCACGACCCGGAGCTGTTGGCCGCCGCGTACGACCGTATTTTTCGGATGCATGGAAGGATCGGCCCATGGCGATGACGGCAGCGGTGAAGGATGAGATTTCCCGGCTCCCCGTCACCCGGACCTGCTGCAGAAAGGCGGAGGTATCCGCCATTCTGCGGTTCGCCGGCGGCCTTCACCTGGTGAGCGGCCGGATCGTGATCGAGGCGGAGCTGGACACCGCCATGGCGGCGCGCCGCCTGAAGCGGGACATTCTGGAGATCTTCGGCCACAGTTCCGAACTGATCGTGATGGCGCCCGGCGGGCTGCGCCGCGGCTCGCGCTACGTGGTGCGCGTCGTCGCGGGCGGTGACCAGCTGGCGCGCCAGACCGGGCTCGTGGACGGGCGGGGCCGCCCGATCCGAGGGCTGCCGCCGCAGGTGGTCTCGGGGGCCACCTGCGACGCCGAGGCGGCCTGGCGCGGGGCCTTCCTGGCCCACGGCTCGCTCACCGAGCCCGGTCGCTCCTCGTCCCTCGAGGTGACCTGCCCGGGGCCGGAGGCCGCGCTCGCGCTGGTCGGCGCCGCCCGCCGGCTGTCGATCGCGGCGAAGGCCCGCGAGGTGCGGGGGGTGGACCGCGTGGTCGTTCGCGACGGCGACGCGATCGGCGCGCTGCTGACCCGTCTCGGCGCGCACGAGTCGGTGCTGGCCTGGGAGGAGCGGCGGATGCGCCGCGAGGTCCGGGCCACGGCGAACCGGCTCGCCAACTTCGACGACGCCAATCTGCGCCGCTCGGCGCGCGCCGCCGTCGCCGCCGGGGCCCGCGTCCAGCGCGCCCTGGAGATCCTCGCGGACGAGGTGCCGGAGCATCTGGCCGCCGCGGGACGGCTGCGGATGGAGCACAAGCAGGCCTCCCTGGAGGAGCTGGGCGCCCTCGCCGACCCGCCGCTGACCAAGGACGCCGTCGCCGGCCGTATCCGCAGGCTGCTGGCCATGGCGGACAAGCGGGCGCAGGACCTCGGGATCCCCGGGACGGAGTCGAGTCTGTCCGAGGAGATGGCGGACAACCTCGCGGGCTGAACCGGACCCGCGGGGCGATGTGAAAAACGTACGGGATTATCTGACAGAAGCTCAATATGCCGGTGCCGACGCCCGCTTGGGAGGTCGGCGCCGGTGGTCGTCCGCCCGCGAGGCGCCCTTGACTTGACCTTGAAGTGTCATGAGCCTGGCATCTGTTCGCTGCTGTGGCGGACCAGTGCAAGGGGGGCTCATGAGACGAAGAGCGAGCGCGATCCTCGCTACCGGCGCGCTCCTGCTGGGCGGTGCGGCCGTGGCGCCGATCGCCCAGGCGCAGAACGGAAGTTCACCCAAGCCCGACGCGAACGCCGTGAAGGTGTTCCGCGCCGAGGTCACGAAGGAGCAGGTACCCCTGCTGCTCGCGGCCGGCCAGGACGGTCACGAGCTCGGCGACACGACCTGGAAGAACGGCAGGAGCACGGTCGAGGTCTACGTCACCGACCAGCAGGCCAGGAAGCTGGAGAAGCAGGGCGTCGATCTCGCCGAGCACACGCTCTCCGCCAAGGCCGAGAACCGGGTCGAGGGCGCCGCCCAGGGAGTGTTCCGCCCGTACAGCGGGAAGGGCAACCTCCAGGAGGAGATCATCAGGACGGGTCAGGCCAACCCCGGCCTGACCAAGGTCGTCTCCATCGGCAAGACCCTGAACGGCCAGGACATCCTCGCGCTCAAACTGACCAAGGGCGCGAAGACGACCAGGGACGGCGCCAAGCCGTCGGTGCTGTACATGTCCAACCAGCACGCGCGCGAGTGGATCACGCCCGAGATGACGCGGCGGCTGATGCACTACTACCTGGACAACTACGCCACGAACAAACGCATCAAGAAGATCGTCGACTCCACCGAGCTGTGGTTCGTCCTGTCGGCCAACCCCGACGGCTACGACTACACGTTCAAGGACGCCGACGCCCGCCAGTGGCGCAAGAACCTGCGGGACGTGAACGGCGACGGCGTCATCTCCACCGGAGACGGCGTCGACCTCAACCGCAACTTCGCCTACAAGTGGGGCTACGACGACGAGGGTTCGTCCCCCAACCCCACCAGTGAGACCTACCGCGGCGCGAGCCCGAGTTCCGAGCCCGAGACCAGGGCGCTGGACGCCTTCGAGAAGCGGATCGGCTTCACGTACGGCATCAACTACCACTCCGCCGCCGAACTGCTCCTCTACGGAGTGGGCTGGCAGGTGGCGACGCCCACTCCTGACGACGTGCTCTACAAGGCGCTCGCCGGAACCCCCGAGAACTCCGCGGTCCCGGGCTACCACCCGCAGGTCTCCTCGGAGCTGTACACCACCAACGGCGAGGCGGACGGCCACGCGGGCAACGTCAACGGCATGGCGATGTTCACCCCCGAGATGTCGACCTGCGAGACGGCGTCCGACCTCGACCCGAACGACGCCTGGAACGCGGCGGACTGCGCCTCCGTCTTCACCTTCCCGGACGACGAGAAGCTGATCGAGCAGGAGTTCGAGAAGAACGTCCCGTTCGCGCTCTCCGTCGCCGAGACCGCGGCCCACCCCGACCGGCCTTCCTCCTCGGTCGGCCTCGACGCGCCCGACTTCACCCCCGCCGCCTTCTCCACGTCGTACTCCCGGGGCGCCGACCAGGAAGTGTCTGTCGTCGTCCGCAAGTCGGTACGCGACAAGGAGCTCAAGTACCGCGTCAACGGCGGCCGTACGCTCGACATGGCGCTCAGGCCCTGGCAGGGCGGCGACACCTACGGCGGCACGGACAACCTCTACTTCGACGAGTACCGCGCCAAGGTCAAGGACGGCGACCCGGGCGACATGGTCGAGGTCTGGTTCACGGGCGAGACCAGGAGCGGAAAGCCCACCTCCAGCACGCACTTCACGTACACCGTGGCCCAGCGGCCGCGGGCCGACGTGCTCGTGGTGGCCGAGGAGGGCGCGACCGCCACACAGGCGCAGACCTACGTCGACGCGCTGAAGGCCAACGGCAGGAAGGCCCTCGTCTGGGACGTCGCCACCCAGGGCGCGCCGGACGCGCTCGGCGTCCTCGGCCACTTCGGGACCGTCGTCCACTACACCGGCGCACTGCGGCCCGGCAACGCCACCCAGCTCCAGCTGCGGGCCTTCCTCAACGAGGGCGGCAAGCTGGTCGAGGCGGGCGAGCTGGCCGGCGGCAGCGTCGACCTCGGCGGCGGCACCCTCTCGAACGACTTCAGCCAGTACTACCTGGGCGCCTACTCCCGTACGTCCACTCCCGGCGCGAGCGGCTTCACCGGCTCGGGGAAGCTCGGCGGCGTCACAGGAGCGCTCGGCGACGCGCCCGGCAACCCGCTGAACGCGGCGGGCACCTACGGCGTCACCTCGGACTCGCTCGCCGCCGCGCAGTACCCGCAGTTCGCCTCCGGTGCGGGAGCGGGTCAGTTCAGCGGAACCGTCAACCCGTACGGGCCGTACGCGGGCTCGTACATGGCCGCCGCGGTCCACACCGACGACGCCTACAAGCGCCTCACCCGCACCATCGACCTCACCGGGGTCGCTGCCTCCGACAAGCCGACGCTCCGTTCCCAGCTGCTCTGGGACACCGAGCCCGGCTACGACCACGCGATCGTCGAGGTCCACACGACCGGGGCCGACGACTGGACCACGCTTCCCGAGGCGGGCGGTGCCACCTCGGCCACGGTCCCGACCGAGTGCGAGGCCGGCTTCCTCGCCCGGGAACACCCCTGGATCAAGCACTACCTGACCGTGAGCGCGGCCGGCTGCACCGCCACGGGCACCAGCGGTGCGTGGAACAGCTTCACCGGCGCCTCCAGCGGCTGGCAGCAGGTCGCCTTCGACCTGAGCGCGTACGCCGGCAAGTCGATCGAGGTCTCCTTCAGTTACATCACCGACCCGAGCTCGGGCGGCCACGGCCTCCTCGTCGACAACGCCTCCCTCGTGGTCGGCGGCACCGCCACCGAGACGGAGGGCTTCGAGTCCTCCCTCGGTCCCTGGAGCGTCGCCGGCCCGCCCGCGGGCAGCCCGGCCGTCCTGCGGGACTGGGCGCGCACCGGAGAACTCTTCAAGACATATGGAGCGGTCACCACGGACAACTCCGTGCTGCTGGGCTTCGGCCTGGAACACGTCGGTACGGCGGCGGACCGCGCGGCCCTGATCGGAAAGGCGCTCTCGGCACTGAACAGCTGACTGTGCGTGACAATCGCATGAACAGCGCGGGTGATCCGTACCCCTACTGGCGGGTACGGATCGCCCTGCCGTGTATGGCCCTACTCGATGTCACTCCGGGGGCTCCAGGGAGGTAGGGTCGGACTCGGTCGGGGACATCCCATACAACTCGCCGACATCTGAGTCGGCGTACCTAACGAGGAGATCGGTTCGTGACGATCCGCGTAGGCATCAACGGCTTTGGCCGCATCGGTCGTAACTACTTCCGCGCGCTGCTGGAGCAGGGTGCTGACATCGAGATCGTGGCTGTCAACGACCTGGGTGACACCGCGACCACCGCCCACCTGCTCAAGTACGACACCATCCTGGGACGCCTCAAGGCCGAGGTGTCGCACACCGCCGACACGATCACCGTCGACGGGCACACGATCAAGGTCCTGTCCGAGCGCAACCCCACCGACATCCCGTGGGGCGACCTCGGTGTCGACATCGTCATCGAGTCGACCGGCATCTTCACGAAGAAGGCCGACGCCGAGAAGCACATCGCCGGCGGCGCCAAGAAGGTCCTCATCTCGGCTCCGGCCAAGGACGAGGACATCACCATCGTGATGGGCGTCAACCAGGACCAGTACGACCCGGCGAACCACAACATCATCTCCAACGCCTCCTGCACCACCAACTGTGTGGCGCCGATGGCCAAGGTTCTCGACGAGAACTTCGGCATCGTCAAGGGCCTGATGACGACGGTTCACGCGTACACGAACGACCAGCGCATCCTGGACTTCCCGCACTCGGACCTGCGCCGCGCCCGCGCCGCCGCCGAGAACATCATCCCGACCACGACCGGTGCCGCCAAGGCGACCGCCCTGGTCCTCCCGCAGCTCAAGGGCAAGCTGGACGGCATCGCCATGCGCGTCCCGGTCCCGACCGGTTCGGCCACCGACCTGGTCGTGACGCTGCAGCGCGAGGTCACCAAGGACGAGGTCAACGCCGCGTTCAAGAAGGCCTCCGAGGACGGCGACCTCAAGGGCTACCTGGCGTACACCGAGGACCAGATCGTCTCCTCGGACATCGTCGGCGACCCGGCCTCCTGCACCTTCGACTCCTCCCTGACCATGGTCCAGGAGGGCAACACGGTGAAGATCCTCGGCTGGTACGACAACGAGTGGGGCTACTCCAACCGCCTCGTCGACCTCACGGTCTTCGTCGGCGGCCAGCTCTAACTCCCAGAGCAGGCACCTCGATGTGAGCCAGGGCTCGGGCAGCGCGACGCCGCGCTGTCCGGGCCCTGCGCTACGTAGTGATCGATCAGCCCTCTCGGATCTGAAGAGCCTTCCCTAGGAGTCCCTTTATGAAGACGATCGACGAGCTTCTGGCCGAAGGCGTGGCCGGCAAGCGGGTCTTCGTCCGCGCCGACCTCAACGTGCCGCTGGCCAATGGCCTCATCACGGACGACGGCCGTATCCGCGCCGTCCTTCCCACCGTCAAGGCCCTGGCCGAGGCGGGCGCCAAGGTCATCGTCGCCTCGCACCTGGGCCGCCCCAAGGGCGCCCCGGACCCGGCGTTCTCGCTGCTCCAGCCCGCCGAGCGACTCGGTGAACTGCTCGGCGCGCCGGTCGCGTTCGCGCAGGACACGGTCGGCCCCGCCGCCCACGACGCGGTGAACGGCCTGCAGCCCGGCCAGGTCGCGGTCATCGAGAACCTCCGCTTCAACGCCGGCGAGACGTCCAAGGACGACACCGAGCGCGGCGAGTTCGCCGAGCAGCTGGCCGCCCTGGCCGACGTCTACGTGAGTGACGGCTTCGGCGCCGTGCACCGCAAGCACGCCTCCGTGTACGACCTCCCGGCCCGTCTGCCGCACTACGCCGGCTACCTCATCGCCACCGAGGTCGGCGTCCTGAAGAAGCTCACCGAGGACGTCCGGCGGCCCTACGTCGTAGCCCTCGGCGGCTCCAAGGTCTCCGACAAGCTCGCCGTCATCGACCAGCTCCTCGGCAAGGCCGACCGCATCCTGATCGGCGGCGGCATGGCCTTCACCTTCCTCAAGGCCAAGGGCTACGAGGTCGGCGCCTCCCTCCTGCAGGAGGACCAGATCCCGGCCGTCACCGAGTACATGGAGCGCGCCGAGAAGCTGGGCGTCGAGCTGGTGCTCCCGGTCGACGTCGTGGTCTCCCCCGGATTCCCGGACCTGAAGGCCAAGGCGCCCACCGAGCACACCGCCGTCGACGCCGACCGGATGCCCGAGGGACAGCTCGGCCTGGACATCGGCCCGAAGACCGGCGCCCTCTACGCAGCCAAGCTCGCCGACGCCGAGACCGTGTTCTGGAACGGTCCCATGGGCGTCTTCGAGCACCCCGACTACGCCGAGGGCACCAAGGCGGTCGCCCAGGCCCTCGTCGAGTCCAAGGGCTTCACCGTCGTCGGCGGCGGAGACTCCGCCGCCGCGGTGCGCACCCTCGGTTTCGACGAGAACGCATTCGGCCACATCTCGACCGGTGGCGGCGCCTCCCTCGAATACCTCGAGGGCAAGACGCTCCCCGGCCTCGCCGCACTGGAGGACTGACCTAGATGAGCACGCGCACGCCGCTGATGGCGGGCAACTGGAAGATGAACCTCAACCACCTCGAGGCCATCGCCCACGTCCAGAAACTCGCCTTCGCCCTGGCCGACAAGGACTACGAGGCCTGCGAGGTCGCCGTCCTGCCGCCCTTCACCGACCTGCGCTCCGTGCAGACCTTGGTCGACGGCGACAAGCTCAAGATCAAGTACGGTGCCCAGGACCTCTCGGCGCAGGACTCCGGTGCCTACACCGGCGAGATCTCGGGCTCGATGCTGGCCAAGCTGAAGTGCACGTACGTGGCCGTCGGCCACTCCGAGCGCCGCCAGTACCACAACGAGACCGACGACATCGTGAACGCCAAGGTCAAGGCCGCCTACAGGCACGGTCTGACCCCGATCCTGTGCGTGGGCGAGGAGCTGGACGTCCGCGAGGCGGGCAACCACGTCGCGCACACGCTCGCGCAGGTCGAGGGCGGTCTGAAGGACCTCCCGGCCGAGCAGGCCGAGTCCGTCGTGATCGCGTACGAGCCCGTCTGGGCCATCGGCACCGGCAAGGTCTGCGGCGCCGACGACGCGCAGGAGGTCTGCGCCGCGATCCGCGCCAAGCTCGTCGAGCTGTACTCCCAGGAACTGGCCGACAAGGTCCGTATCCAGTACGGCGGCTCGGTCAAGTCGGGAAACGTCGCCGAGATCATGGCGAAGCCGGACATCGACGGCGCTCTGGTCGGTGGCGCGGCGCTCGACGCCGACGAGTTCGTCAAGATCGTCCGGTTCCGCGACCAGTAAGTATGCGGTAGCGGCGATTCGTCGTACCCTTGCGGGGGTCTGGTGCCGTTGCACCGGACCCCCGTCGTCCATCCAGTTCCGAGGAAGTTGGTCCAGCCGTGGTTTTGGGGTTCTCGATCGCCCTGATCGTCTTCAGCCTGCTGCTGATGCTGCTGGTGCTGATGCACAAGGGAAAGGGCGGCGGCCTGTCCGACATGTTCGGTGGCGGCATGCAGTCGTCCGTCGGCGGCTCCTCGGTCGCCGAGCGCAACCTCGACCGCATCACCCTGATGATCGGTCTGCTCTGGTTCGCATGCATCGTCGTGCTCGGTGTCCTGATGAAGATCAACAACTGATCACCGATCGGCATCGGCACGGAAGCACAACTGCACATTACGCAAGCACATTCCGCACGTAAGGCCCCATGTCCGGTACGCGCCTCCAGGCGCCGCCTATCATGGGGCTTGCGTCTAGGGGTGGGATGTAACTCCAATCACTGGACGCGCGTTGGGCCTTACGTAGACTGAGGCGCTCGCAGCGAAGCGTCACGCCGACTCGCTTCGCGGCACCATCACGCAGGGAGTTACGACCGTGGCAAGTGGCAACGCGATCCGAGGAAGCCGGGTCGGGGCGGGGCCGATGGGCGAGGCCGAGCGCGGCGAGTCCGCGCCGCGGCTGCGCATCTCCTTCTGGTGCTCCAATGGGCACGAGACACAGCCCAGCTTCGCCAGCGACGCGCAGGTCCCCGACACCTGGGACTGTCCGCGCTGCGGCTTCCCCGCAGGACAGGACCGGGACAACCCGCCGGACCCGCCGCGCACCGAGCCGTACAAGACGCACCTCGCGTATGTGCGGGAGCGGCGCAGCGACGCGGACGGCGAGGCGATCCTCGCCGAGGCGCTCGCCAAACTGCGGGGCGAGATCTAGGAGTTGAGAGCCGGCCGGGCACCCACAGGTGTCCGGCCGGAGCCGTTTCGCGGCGACTTCGGGGCCAGGACACCGCCCGGTCGCCGGGTACGCCGCGCCCGGATGCCCGTGCCCGGAGCTGCCTCACCCACCCCGCCGACATGCCTGTGCCGTGCCCGCTGCTTCTCCTGCCGCGCCCGGACACGGGCATCGCTGAGGCGGTCCCCGCTCCGCGGTCGGGTCCTGCGGCCGCGCCCTGCTGCTCGTCCCGTTGGCGGATCTTCGTACCGTGGTCGGCCCCTCGTACCGCGGCCGGGTTCTTGTGTCGTGCCCCATGGACCGGCGCCGTGCGGGGCGGACGGTATGCGGGGGGTGAGCCGGTCACGCCGATGCAGCAGCGCGGCCCGGAATTCCTGGTGGGGCGCATCCGCGCGGGACTCCGCACGGGCAGGGGCCCGGATGCCCCGCACGGTGCCCTGCCGCGCCGCGCGTGCCGCGCGGGCGCGGTGGCCGGGTGGCCCCACGGAGCGGCGCCGTTCGCCGCCGCACTCCTCACTCTCGCCGTCATCGCGCTGACACCTGCGGTCAAGGGGGACGTATCTGTTGTTGAGCCGGAGGACGCACTACGACAGCTCGTGTCCAGCCCTGATCAATTAGGTTGGGACCGGCAGCGGGGCAAGGTACGCAGCAGCACAGGCAGGAAAGAAGGCGGAAGTCCGAGATGAACGCAGAAAGCCGAACCCGGCTCAACCAGACACCCGAGTGGACCGCTCTGGCCAAGCACCGAGAGGAGCTCGCGGACGCCCATCTGCGCGACCTGTTCGCGGCCGATCCCGCGCGCGGCTCCGGCTACTCGCTCCAGGTCGGCGATCTGCACGTCGACTACTCCAAGCACCTGGTCACGGACGAGACGCTGCGACTGCTGCGCGAGCTGGCCGCGGCGACCGACGTCTTCGGGCTGCGGGACGCGATGTTCCGGGGCGAGAAGATCAACGTGACCGAGGACCGGGCGGTGCTGCACACCGCGCTGCGGGCGCCGCGGGACGCGGTCGTCGAGGTCGACGGGGAGAACGTGGTGCCGGCGGTGCACGCGGTCCTGGACAGGATGGCGGGCTTCGCCGAGCGGGTCCGCTCGGGCGAGTGGACCGGGCACACCGGCAAGCGCATCAAGAACGTCGTCAACATCGGTATCGGCGGCTCGGACCTCGGTCCGGCGATGGCGTACGAGGTGCTGCGCTCGTTCACCGACCGCTCGCTGACCGTGCGCTTCGTGTCGAACGTGGACGGCGCCGACCTGCACGAGGCCGTGCGGGACCTGGACCCGGCGGAGACGTTGTTCGTCATCGCCTCCAAGACGTTCACCACGATCGAGACGATCACGAACGCCACCTCGGCGCGCGACTGGCTGCTGACCGGTCTGAAGGCCGGGCAGGAGGCGGTGGCGCGGCACTTCGTGGCGCTGTCGACGAACGCCGAGAAGGTCTCCGACTTCGGGATCGACACGGCCAACATGTTCGAGTTCTGGGACTGGGTCGGCGGACGGTACTCCTACGACTCGGCGATCGGCCTCTCGCTGATGATCGCGATCGGCCCGGACCGCTTCCGCGAGATGCTCAATGGCTTCCACCTCGTCGACGAGCACTTCCGCACCGCTCCCGCGGAGTCCAACGCGCCTCTGCTGCTTGGCCTGTTGGGTGTCTGGTACGGCAACTTCCACGACGCGCAGTCGCACGCCGTGCTGCCGTACTCGCACTACCTGTCCAAGTTCACTGCCTATCTCCAGCAGCTCGACATGGAGTCCAACGGCAAGTCCGTGGACCGCGACGGCCGTCCGGTCGAGTGGCAGACCGGCCCGGTGGTGTGGGGCACGCCCGGCACCAACGGTCAGCACGCGTACTACCAGTTGATCCACCAGGGCACGAAGCTGATCCCCGCCGACTTCATCGGCTTCGCCGAGCCCGTGGCCGACCTGCTGCCGGGCCTGGTCGCCCAGCACGACCTGTTGATGGCGAACTTCTTCGCGCAGACGCAGGCGCTGGCCTTCGGCAAGACCCCCGCCGAGGTACGTGCCGAGGGGGTGCCCGAGGAGTTGGTGCCGCACAAGACGTTCGAGGGCAACCACCCCACGACCACGATCCTGGCGAGGGAGCTGACCCCTTCGGTCCTCGGCCAGTTGATCGCCCTCTACGAGCACAAGGTGTTCGTCCAGGGCGCGATCTGGAACATCGACTCCTTCGACCAGTGGGGCGTCGAACTCGGCAAGGTGCTCGCCAAACGCGTCGAGCCCGCCCTGACCGACGGCGCGGACGTGCCGGGACTGGACGAGTCGACCAAGGCCCTGGTCGCCAAGTACCGGACGCTGCGCGGCCGTTAGGTCCCCGAATGCGGGGAAGCGGGCGGCGGGAGTCCGCCCGCTTCCCGTACAGTCCCCGGCGATCACGATGGCGATCGTTCGGGGGAGCGGAAGTTGGCCGGTGCGCGTGGGAGATGGACGAGCGACAGACTGACGGTCCGGACCCTTCTGCGGCCCAAACGGGTGGCGAAGGCCGTGTTCCACCCGGCATGGATTCCGGAGTCGGTCGATCCGTCGGTGGAGCGGCTCAAGCGCGTGCGGGTCATCGCCGCCCCAGGGGCACACGCCCCGGGCCGGGCACGCGGCAGAACCTCTACGGGCAAGGACCGTACGGGACGACCTGACCCGGGATCAGGCCGCCGCGCTGAGGGTGTCCGCCAGCCGGCGGCGGGCCGCTCGGGTGGCCGGCAGGGCAGCGAGCGCGGCGGCGCCCAGCACGGCGGCGCCGCCGAACAGCAGCAGAAGCAGAGCGGACGGTCCCCGCGCGACGCCCGCGCCGATGCCGCTCGACCTTCCCTGGGCATCGATCAGCCAGCGCGCGAGTGGCAGCCCCAGAGCCGTACCGACGAGGACCGCCGCGAAAGCCGTGCACCCCGTGGCCGTCACGGTGATCGCGGTGATCTGCCGCGGCGTCAGTCCGATCGCCTTCAGCGCCAGCAGATCCCGCTCGCCCTCGCGGACCGTGCCGCCGATCGCGGTGAGCAGCTCGATGAGCCCGATCAGGGCCAGTACGGCGATCAGTCCCACGACGACTCCGCGCAGCGGCGAGAGCCCGTCGGCCGGGTTGGTCACGGCGTGCACGTCGAAGCGTCCGTGCGCTGCCGTGGCCAGCTCGGTGGCCACCCGGTACGGGTCCGCGCCGGGGCGCAGCTGGAGCTGATAGAGGGTCGGCCGGAGTCCCGGGTCGTTCTCACGGAGGGTGTCGAGCGAGGTGGAGATGACCCGGCCGCCGTTCTCCGGTTCGATGCTCCGCCCCACGATGTGCAGGATCTGCGGCTGAGCGCCCACGGTCATGCGCACCCAGTCGCCGACCCGCACGTCCAGCAGGTCGAGCAGACCTTGACCGGCCACCGCCTCGTCGGGGCCGCGCGCGGGGCGGCCCTCGGCCAGCGAGAAAGGGTAGGGGTCCTGGCGTGTGCCGAGCCCGCGCAGCGCGATCGTGCCGGTCTGGCCGGGGACCAGGGCGGGCACCTGGATGCCCGGGTGGACCCCGGTGACCTGCGGGTTCCGGCCGAGCAGGGCCCGTACGCCGGAATCGCTCAGACTCCCGTCCGGCCGGACGGTGAGTGCGGCCGCGAGACCGAGCTGCTCGGGCCTGCTGTGGAAGCGGTCGATGGTCGTCCAGGCGCTCATGGCCACCACGATCAGCAGCAGAGGCAGCGCGAGGCGGGCGACCGTGGCCAGCGAGCGCGGCCGACGGGTGAACGCCTTGTGCCAGCCCAGGACCAACGCGGGCGGCAGCCGCAGCCCCAGCGCCTCGCGTGCCAGACGCGGCAGCCCGCCACCGAGCGGTGCCGCGGCGCGCAGCCCCGGCACGGGTGACACCCGTCCGGCCCGCCACGCGGCGAGCACGGTCGTCGCGGCGATGAACAGCACCGCGGCCGCGGGCACCGAGAAGAGCGCCGCGGTGTGTCCCGGCAGTCCCTGCCACACACCGACCGCGTCCCCCAGACGCCCCGGGACCCGGCTGCCCAGCGCCTGCGTGAGCGCACCCGCGAGCACGGCGCCCAGCAGCGCGAACGCCACGTGCTGCAACAGGAAGATCCGTACCACCTGGCCCGGCGTGAAGCCGATCGCCTTCAGCACCGAGATGTCCCGCAGATGGCCACGGATACGGGTGCCGATCGCACCGTGCACGGCGAGCCCGGCGGCGACGAGCGCGCCCAGGCCGAACAGGCCGAGAACCTGCCCGAGCAGACGGTTGTCGCCCTGCGCCTCGGCACGCGCCTGCTGCCAGGGGGAGACCTCGGTGACCGCGCCGGCGCCGAGGAGGGTGACGGCCCGCTGGACCGCGTAGTCGGTGTCGCCGGGATCGGTCAGCCGCAGCCCGATCACCTGTCCGGCGCGCCCGGCGGTGCCCCGCACCGCCGACGGGAGGGCCCACACCAGGCCCGGCCGCTCGCCCGGGCTGTACCGGGGCTCGGCGCTGTCGGCCACGCCCAGCACGGTCAGCTTCCGGGCGGTGCCGGGAACAGTGAGGGTGTCGCCCGGTTCGGCCCACAGCGCCCGGGCGAGGCTGCTCTCCAGCACCACGCCGTCCGCCTCGGTGGGGTCGAGCCAGCGTCCGGAGGCTAGCAGCGGGCGCCCCGTGGCGGGCTGCTCGGTGGCGCCGCGCAGTTCGACCACGGCGCGGGTTCCCCGTGACTCGACGGCGGTCGAGGCGGTGGGGTAGGGCCCCGCGACGGAGTCCACTCCGTCCACCTCGGCGACTCTGCGCGCGTCCGAGGACGGTCCCGTGTGGATCCACACGTGCGCGCCGTGCGACTGGGTGAACACCCGCTGCCACGGGTTGGTGGCGTAGCCGAAGAGCGCGGTGGCCAGCAGCAACGAGGCGACGATCCCGGCGGTGGCGAGCACGATGAACAGCGCCTCACCCCGGTGGGTGCGCAGATCGGCGTGCGCCCAGCGCAACGTGGCACGCATTCCCGCTCAGCCTCTCGGTTCGCGGGCGAAGGGGGCGAAGGGGGCGACGGAGGCCCGGGGCGCGAGGGAAATGACAAGGCGCACGGAGGTCGAGGGCGCGGGGGAGGCGACGGGGGCCGGGGGTGTCAGGGTGGTGGCGCGGGCAAGCTGGGGCGCCGGTGCGAGGGAGGCGAACAAGAGGTTGCGCATGCCGCTCAGTCCTTCAGTTCCAGCACGCCGGATATCCCCAGGCCCCGCGACGGCGCGCCGTCGAGTTCCGCGTCGTCGGCGATACGGCCGTCGAAGAAGCTGATCACCCGGTCCGCGGCGCTCGCGAGCCGCGCGTCGTGGGTGACCAGCACGATCGTCTGGCCGCGCTGATGGAAACGGGACAACAGCCGGGTCACCTCCCGGGTGCCCTTGCTGTCCAGGCTGCCCGCGGGCTCGTCGGCGAGCAGCAGGGGCGGATGGTTGACCAGCGCCCTGGCCAGCGCGACGCGCTGCTGCTCACCGCCGGACAGCTCGCCCGGCATGCTGCGCTCCTTGCCCTGAAGTCCCAGCTCGGCGAGCAGCTGCTCGCGCTCGGCGCGCGCCTGCTTGGGGGAGACCCCGGCGAGCAGGGCGGGCAGCTCGACGTTGTCGGCTACCGACAGATTCGACACCAGGTTGAAGAACTGGAACACGATGCCGATGCGGCGCCGGCGCTCGGTCGCCCAGCGGGCCTCGCCGTATCCGTCCGTGCAGACGCCGTCCAGCCAGATGCTGCCGGAATCCGGCCTCTGGAGCCCGCCGAGCAGATGCAGCAGGGTCGACTTCCCCGCGCCGGAAGGGCCCGTGACGGCCACGAACTCGCCGCGCCGTACGGAGAGGTCGACGCCGCGCACGGCATGTACGGGAGCCCCTTCGCCGTAGTGGGTCTTGACCAGGCTCTCCGCGCGCAGCACAGCGGTCTCCCCGGCACGCGGCGCAGGGCTCTCGGGCTGCGCCGACGGGTTCTCGGCGCGCGGCGCGGGAGGGGTGCGGCTCATTCCTGCTCCTCCAACTCCTCCTGGCAGCGTTCCAGCCAGTCGAGGTCGGCCTGCAGATGCAGCATGGCGCCCTCGATGAGCAGCTGGGAGATGCGGTTGTCCCGGTTCTCGGTCGTGGCGAGCTTCGACAGTTCGCGCATGGTGTTCAGATACCGGCGCCGCTGCTTGTTGATCAGGGTGATCTGGTCGGCGAGACCGGTCTGCGGCGCGAGCGCGAGCTTCATGAAGAACTCGTCCCGTACCCGCGGTTCGTCCGCCGTCTCCTCGTACCAGGCGCGCAGCGCCTCACGCCCGGCGTCGGTGAGGTGGTAGATCTTCTTGTTGGGCCGGCTCGACTGCTCGACTTCCTCGCCCTCGATCAGTCCCGACTTCTCGAGGCGGCCGAGCGTCACATAGATCTGGCCGACGTTCGGCTGAGGGTACGCGGAGCCCAGCAGTTGCTCAAGGCCCTGCTTGAGCTCGTAGCCATGGCCCGGGCCGCGCGCCAGCAGGGCCAGGAGGGGCAGCCGCACTCGTGCTCTCCTCCCCCTCTTCTCTCTCTTTTTCTCGGTTCGCCGTCGGGGCGTCCCGGCCGCTCACGGCATGCTCGTCATGTGTTGCGGGCCCATGTGCCGAACACCCATGAACCGGAGGCCAATGTGCCGCAGGCCCTAGTATCGCCCATACCTAACAGGTATACATGGCCTCTGACTCCGGGCGAAGGTGCCCGGTGCCGGTGTACAGGGAGGAACCTATGCGGTGGATACGCGCCGCCGGTAGGGGCCTCCTGGTCGTCGCGGTCGTCCTGTCCGGTTACGTCGCCTCGGGCCCGCCCGCCGACGGGGCGCGCGGGGGCGGACGCGGTCCGCTGACTCTGGCCACCGCCGGTGACCTCACCAATTATCTCGGGCCGCTGCTCGACGGCTGGAACCGCGCGCACCCCGGCGAGAAGGTCACCCTCGTCGAACTCCCGGACTCCGCGGACGAGACCCACGCGCAGATGACCACCGACCTGCGCGGCGGTGACCGGAGGCGCTTCGACGTCCTCAACATCGATGTCGCGTGGACCTCGGAGTTCGCCGCGGCGGGCTGGATCTCCCCGCTGCCCCGCGACCGCTTCCCGCTCGACGGCTTCCTGCCGCCGGTGGTCGACACGGCGAGGTACGACGGGAAGCTGTACGCCGTCCCGTACGTCACGAACGCCGGACTGCTCCTCTACCGCAAGGACATCCTGGCCAAGGAGGGTGTCGCGCCGCCACGCACCTGGGCCGAGCTGGAGAAACAGGCGAGGACCATCGCGCCGAAGTACGGACTCGACGGCTACGCGGGCCAGTTCCTGCCCTACGAGGGCCTCACTGTGAACGCCGCCGAGGCGGTCTATTCGGCGGGCGGCACGATCCTCGGTGACGAGGGCGAGCGCGTCACGGTGGACTCCGCGGCGGCCCGTGAGGGCATCGGCTTCCTCGCCGACGGCGTCCGCGACGGCTGGATACCGAAAGAGGCGCTGACGTACAAGGAGCAGGAGTCCAAACAGGCCTTCCAGGACGGCCGTCTTCTCTTCCTGCGCAACTGGCCCTACGCCTATGTCAGCGCCTCCGCCCCGGGATCGGCCGTCGCGGGGAAGATCGGCGCGGTTCCGCTCCCCGGCCCCGACGGGCCGGGGACGAGTGTGCTCGGCGGCTCCAACCTCGCGGTCAACGCGCAGGCCAGGCACCCCGATTCCGCCGCCCGCCTGATCGCGTATCTCACGAGTGAACGGGTGCAGCGCCAGGTCCTGACCAAGGGCGCGCTGCCGCCCGTACGGGCCGACCTCTACCAGGATCCGGAACTGGTCCGGGAGTTCCCGTATCTGCCGACGCTGCGCGCCGGTGTGCTCGCCGCGGCGCCGCGCCCCAAGAGCCCCCGCTACGACCAGGTGAGCCTCGTCGTGCAGGCCGTGGTGCACGATGCGATGACCGGGCATCAGACGCCCGAGGCCGCCGTGCGCCGGCTGGCGCGCGAACTGGCCGACATCTCGCGCCGGGGCTGAGCCCCTTCTTCGTCGCATCCAGCGACCCTTCCTAGTTACATGTTAGGTAACACCGCCGTCTAATCTCGGACGGAGTGGCCCAAAAAATGCGCATTTAAAGGACCAGTTTCCCGCTACCTCCTGTCTACTCGTTGACATCTCCTCGACATGCCTACCTAACATGTATGTATAACCGAAGGAACGCACAGACAGGTCAACGGGTGACGCTCAACACGCACCGCTGGTGGCGCGACGCAGTGATCTACCAGGTGTACGTCCGGAGCTTTCTGGACAGCACCGGGGACGGCATCGGTGATCTCGCCGGCGTCCGGGCCGGACTGCCGTATCTCAAGAAGCTCGGGGTCGACGGCATCTGGCTGAGCCCCTTCTACCCCTCGCCGCAGCACGACCACGGCTACGACGTCGCCGACCACTGCGATGTGGACCCGCTCTTCGGCGACCTCGCCGAGTTCGACCTGCTGATGACGGACGCCCGGCGCCTCGGCGTCCGAGTGCTCCTGGACATCGTCCCCAACCACTGCTCCAGCGAGCACCCGTGGTTCCGTGAGGCGTTGGACTCGGCGCCCGGCAGCACCGCCCGCGCCCGTTTCCACTTCGCCGACGGCCGGGGACCGGACGGCGCCGAACCGCCCAACAACTGGCACGCCATGTTCGGCGGCCCCGCCTGGAGCAGGGTCACCGAGCGGGACGGCACCCCCGGACAGTGGTACCTGCACATGTTCACGCCGGAGCAGCCCGACCTGAACTGGCGCACCCCCGAGGTCGGCAGCCACTTCGACCACGTACTGCGCTTCTGGCTCGACCGGGGCGTCGACGGCTTCCGCATCGACGTGGCCGCCGGGCTCTACAAACACCCCGGCCTGCCGGACTCGCCCGACCCCGAGGCCGACGCCCGCACCCGCGACTCGGTCAACCCGCTCGCCTGGAACCAGCCGGAGGTGCACGAGGTCTGGCGCCACTGGCGGTCGGTGTGCGAGGAGTACACCGCCGAGGACGGCCGGGAACGGCTGCTCGTCGGCGAGGTCTCCGTGCCGACCGCCCGCGAACACGCCCGCTACGTACGCCACGACGAACTGCACCAGGCCTTCTTCTTCGACCTGCTGAGCGCGCCCTGGAGCGCCGACGCCTTCCGCAAGGTCATCTCCGAGGCCATGCAGGACATCGCCGGCACCGGCTCGACGGTCACCTGGGTGCTCAACAACCACGACCAGGTCCGCACGGTCACCCGCTACGGCGAACTGGGCACCGAGGGCAGCGGTCTGGGTGCCGCCCGCGCCCGTGCCGCCGCGCTGCTGATGCTGGCGCTGCCCGGAGCCGCGTACATCTACCAGGGCGAGGAGCTCGGCCTGCCCGAGGTCGTCGACCTTCCCGACGACGTGCTCACCGATCCGATATACCGCCGCACCGGAAGCCGCGCACGCATCCGCGACGGCTGCCGGGTGCCGCTGCCGTGGTCGGGGCACGCGTCGCCGTTCGGCTTCACCTCGGGTGCGGAGAGCGCCAAGCCGTGGCTGCCGCAGCCCGCCTACTTCGCCGAGTACGCGACCGACCGCGCCCTCGCCGACACCCGCTCCTTCTGGCACCTGTACCGCGACGGACTCCAACTGCGCTCCGGGCTGCCCCAGTTGGGGGAGGGCGAGCTGCGCTGGCTGGACACCCAGCCCGGCGTCCTCGGCTTCGTCCGGGGCGACGGCCTGGTGTGCGCCGTCAACTTCGGCTCGGCACCCACGCCCGCGCCGGTCTCCGGAACCCCGCTGCTCTCCAGCGGCCCCTGCGCGCCCGGCGTCCTGCCCGGCTCGACGGCCGCCTGGTGGATCAGCGACTCAACCAACCCCTGAGCCCTCCGACCGAGTTCGAGTCCACGACCTTTCCCCCGAGCCTCACGCCCAGCTCACCACTCCTTGACGATCCGTCAACTCCCATTTCCCCGAAGGGACATCAACGATGATGCGACGACGTACGCCCCTGCTCGCGAGCTGCACCGCCCTCGCCCTGGCGCTCGGCGCGACCGCCTGCGGAGGCGGCCCCGTCTCCGCGGGCGGCGGCGACAAGTCGCTCGACGGCCAGACGATCACCGTGGCCGGTGTCTGGTCCGGCAGCGAGCAGAAGAACTTCCAGAAGGTGCTGGACGCCTTCACCGGGAAGACCGGCGCCAAGACGCAGTTCGTCTCCACCGGCGACAACGTCTCCACCGTCATCGGCAGCAAGATCGAGGGCGGCAAGGCCCCCGACGTGGTGATGGTCCCGCAGGTCGGCGTACTCCAGCAGTTCGCGAAGCAGGGCTGGCTCGAACCGCTGTCCAAGACCGCCGGAGCGGCGGTCGACGCCAACTACGCGAGCGTGTGGAGGAACTACGGCAGCGTCGACGGCACGCTGTACGGCCTCTACTTCAAGGCCGCGCACAAGTCCACCGTCTGGTACAGCCCCGAGGCCCTCGACCAGGCGGGCGTCGAGCCGCCGACGACCTACGACGCGATGCTGAAGGCCGGGCGCACGGTCGCCGACTCGGGTCTCGCCGCCTTCTCCGTCGCCGGACAGGACGGCTGGACGCTCACCGACTGGTTCGAGAACATCTACCTCTCCCAGGCCGGGCCCGAGAAGTACGACGCCCTGGCCACCCACAGGATCAAGTGGACCGACCCGACCGTGGTCGAGGCCCTCACCACCCTCGGCAAGCTCTTCAAGGACAAGCAGCTGATCGCCGGGGGCCAGAAGGGGGCCCTGAACACCGACTTCCCGGGCTCCGTCGAGAAGGTCTTCGGGCCCAAGCCCCAGGCCGGCATGGTCTACGAGGGCGACTTCGTCGCCGGGGTCGCCAAGGACCAGTTCGGCCGGAAGATCGGCGAGGACGCGAACTTCTTCCCCTTCCCGGCGGTCGGCGGCGGCAAGGCCCCCGTGGTCAGCGGCGGCGACGCGGCGGTCGTCCTCAAGGACGGCAAGAACCAGAAGGCCGCCATGCGCTTCCTGGAGTACCTGACGACCCCCGAGGCGTCCGCGGTCTGGGCCAAGGCGGGCGGCTTCCTGTCCCCGAACAAGAAGCTCGACCTCTCCTCGTACGGTGACGACGTCACCCGTGAGACCGCCAAGTCCCTTGTCGCGGCCGGGAATTCCGTCCGCTTCGACATGTCCGACCAGGCCCCGGCCGCGTTCGGCGGCACCAAGGGCGCCGGTGAGTGGAAGATCCTTCAGGACTTCCTGCGTGACCCGTCCGACCCGAAGGGGACCGCGGCCGAGCTGGAGAGCGCGGCGGCCAAGGCGTACAAGGGCTGATCGCGCATGACCGCCACGCTCCTGAAAGAGGCGAGCCCGCCGCCGGTCGCCCCGGCCGACCGCAGACGGCGGGCCCGGCGCCGCGGCCGGGTCGTCGCGCTCGTCTTCGTCCTGCCCGCCCTGCTCCTGCTCGGCGCGCTCGTCGTCTACCCCGTGCTGTTCTCCGTGGGCCGCAGCTTCTTCGACGCCTCCGGCACACGGTTCGTGGGCGCTGACAACTACACCGAGATGTTCCGCGACCCCGCCACGATCAAGGCCGTCCGCAACACGGCGATCTGGGTGGTCGTCGCACCGACCCTGCTCACGGGCCTCGGCCTCGTCCTCGCCGTCCTCGTCGAGAAGGTGCGCTGGGCGACGGCGTTCAAGCTGCTGCTCTTCATGCCGATGGCGGTCTCCTTCCTCGCCGCGGGCATCATCTTCCGGCTCGCCTACGACGAGGACCCCGACAAGGGCGTGCTGAACGCCGCCGCGGTCTCCGTGCACGACGCCTTCACGGGAACCTCGACGTACCCGACCGCCCGCGCCCGCGACGGCCAGGGCCTCACCAAGGGAGCCGACGGCTCGTACGGCACGACCGCTCCCACGTCGCCGGGCCACACCGTCGCCCTCGGACTGGTCGGCGTACTCCCCGAGGACCTGCCGCAGGGCGCGCGGCCCGCGTACGCCGCCGCCCGGCGCCCGGCAGCGTCCGGCGAGCTGCGCGGTGCCGTCTACCTGGACTTCACCCGTGGCGGGGGAGGGGTACAGGGCAAGGCCGACCCGAAGGAGAGCGGACTCCCCGAGATGACGGTCGAGGCGGTACGGGACGGTCACGCGGTCGCGAGCACCACCACCGCGGCCGACGGCTCCTTCCGCTTCAAGGACCTCGGCCCGGGCCCGTACACCGTGCGGCTGCCCGCGTCGAACTTCGCCCCGCCGTACGAGGGCGTGTCCTGGCTGGGACCCGCGCTCGTCACGCCGGCCGTCATCGGCGCCTACCTGTGGATCTGGACCGGATTCGCCATGGTGCTCATCGGTGCGGGGCTGGCCGCGCTGCCGCGTGACGCGCTGGAGGCGGCACGGATGGACGGGGCGAACGAGTGGCAGATCTTCCGCCGGATCACGGTCCCGCTGCTCGCCCCGGTGTTGACCGTCGTCTTCGTGACCCTCGTCATCAACGTGATGAAGGTCTTCGACCTCGTCTACATCATCGCGCCGGGCCCGGTGCAGGAGGACGCCACCGTACTCGCCACCCAGATGTGGCTGGTGTCCTTCGGCGGCGGCAACAACCAGGGCCTCGGCAGCGCGCTCGGTGTCCTGCTCCTGCTCCTGGTGATCCCCGCCATGGTCTTCAACGTCCGCCGTTTCCGAGGGAGTCAACGATGAACGCGCTCAGGCGAGGACTCGGCAGCAGCCTGGTGCAGGCGTTTCTCGTCGTCGTGGGCCTGGTGTGGCTCACCCCGCTCGCGGGTCTCTTCCTGTCCTCGCTGCGGTCGGCCAAGGACACCGCGCAGGGCGGCTGGTGGACCGCGCTGAAGAGCCCCGGGCAGCTGTCCTTCGACAACTACTCCGCCCTGCTGGGCAACGCGGGGATGACACAGGCGTTCTGGAACACCGTCCTGATCTCCGTTCCGGCGACCGTCCTCGTCGTCGTCATCGCCGCGCTCGCCGGATACGCCTTCGCCTGGCTGGACTTCCCGGGGCGCGACGCCGTCTTCCTGCTGGTGGTCGCGCTGTTGGTGGTGCCGGTGCAGATCGGCCTGCTGCCGGTGGCCAAACTCTTCGGGCAGCTGGGGCTGTTCGGCACGATCCCCGGCGTCGTCCTGTTCCACGTCTCGTACGGCCTGCCGTTCGCGATCTTCCTGCTGCGCAACTACTTCGCGGAGATGCCGAAGGAGATGCTGGAGGCCGCGCGCATGGACGGAGGGAGCGAGTGGCGCATCTTCACCCGGCTGGTTCTCCCGGTGGGACGGCCGGCCATCGCCAGCCTCGCCATCTTCCAGTTCCTCTGGGTCTGGAACGACATGCTGGTCGCCCTGCTCTTCGCCGACAGCTCCGCACAGCCGCTCACGGTCGAACTCCAGTCACAGATCCGGCAGTTCGGAAGCAACATCGACGTGCTGGCCCCGGGGGCGTTCCTGTCCCTGGTGGTCCCGGTGGCGGTCTTCTTCGCCTTCCAGCGGCACTTCGTCCAGGGGGTGATGGCGGGTTCTGTCAAGTGAACCGAGCGCAATCACGTACACCCTCACATCAGATGTTCGATTTCTTCACAACAAGCGCATACCGTGTCGACGATCTTCGGTGTGCCGGAACAGGCGAGCTGATAGGGAGATACCTCCAGGGGGGCCTGTAGCGGTGGCTACCCCTGTGCATGATGCTCAGGAGGTATTCACCGTATGCCCGATCAGTCCCGGACCGTGTCCGCTTCTGTCAGCGATCCCGGTCTCGACCGGCTGAAGGCCGTTCTCGACGGCTGGCGCAACTCCCTGCTGGACATGGGCGGGCGCAACCGGCTCCTGAACTTCCGGCACACCAGAACGGCGACCCTGGAGATCACCACGCCCTCCGCCGGCGGTCTCCTCTCCGATCTCGCCAAAGGCTGGGAGTTCGCCTCCGTCGTCGAGACGGCGGACGCCGAAGGGGCGGCCGAGGAGGGGACGGCCGACGAAGGAACCGGAGCCGCCGGCCGGGGCGCCCGGACCGGGCTGGTCACGCAGAAGGCCACCCAGGCCTCGCTGGACAGCTCGCTGTACCAACTACGGCAGAAGTCCGGCCAGATGTACAACGACTACGGTCTGTGGGTGCTGTGGCTCGGCGTCGGCATGCTCGACTGGCGTGAGACCGACGCCCATGAGAGCAGCGCCGCCCCGCTGCTCCTCGTCCCGGTCGAACTGCGCAGGGACAGCAACCGGCGTTGTCGCCTCCATCTGGCCGACGACCAGGACCGCATACACAATCCGGCGCTCGCCGTGAAACTGGAGCGGCTCGGGGTGGACTGGAGTCCGGTCACCGCCACGGATGTCACGGATCTGCGCGCCGTGATCTCCGCCGCCCGGTCGGTCGCGGCCGGCCTGAAGGGCTGGTCGGTGGACGAGCGGGTGGTGCTCGGGCTGTTCGCCTCGCACCGGGAGGCCATGTACCAGGACCTCCAGCAGAACGAGGAGCAGGTCCTCGCCCATCCGCTGGTCCGGGCCGTCGCCCTCGGCCCCGACGCCGGCCTGCCCGACGACCTGATCGCGTTCGAACCGGCGGACCTGGACCGCATCGACGATGTCCAGCTGCCCGAGCGGACCCCCCTGGTCCTCGACGCCGACGCCTCGCAGCGGCAGTGCATCGCCGCCGCCCTCGACCAGCGGTCGTTCGTGATGAGCGGCCCGCCCGGCACCGGCAAGAGCCAGACCATCACCAACATGATCGCCGCGCTCATGCACGCCGGGCGCAGTGTGCTGTTCGTCAGTGAGAAGGCCGCGGCGCTCGACGTCGTACGGAACCGGCTGCGCGGTGTGGGCCTCGGCGACTTCGTGATGGCGCTGCACAGCGGTGACACGAGCAAGAAGGCGGTGGCCACCGAACTCGCCCGGGTGCTGACCACCGAGGTCCGTGTCACCGGCGCCGCCGAGCACGAACTGGAGCGGGCCCGCAAGCTGTGCGAGGAGCTGTCCGCGTACGCCGCCGCCATGAACGAGACCCGTGAACCCCTGGGGCGCAGCCTGCACGACGTGCTCGGGCGCCTGGTCCTGCTGGAGCAGTCCGGCACTCCGAAGCTGCCGCTGGCCACGGCGAACGCCAAGGTCGTCCGCGGTCTGACCGCCGGTGCCCTGCAGGAACTCGCCACCGCCTCCCGCACGATCGGCCGCGCCTGGCGCCCGGCCGCCGAAGGGGAGTCCTTCCCCTGGCGCGGACTGACCGGCGCCTCCGCGCATCAGGTGGTCTCCGAGGCCGCGGACGCCCTGGACGCCCTGGTGACGGCGACCGGCCGCCGCCCCTTCGCGGCGACGCAGGACGAACCCCGGTCGGTGCGCGAAGTCCGGCAGGCGGTGCGCTCCTTGCGGGAGGGTCTCCCGGACCCGGAGACCTCCCCGGAGGGGGCGGCACCGGTGGACGGAGGCCTCCCCGACGATGTGTCGGCGCAAGTGGCCCAGCTCGCCGACCTGTTCGGCCTGCCGAAGGCGGACCGTGCCGAAACGGCGTTCGCCCTGTGCGAGTTGGCCGATCTGACGGGCGCTGCCCACCGGCCGCCGCGTGGATGGTTCGACGCCGAGGTCCTGCGGCAGGCACACGCGGCGGCGGGGGAGCTGCGCCACGCCCTGGACGCCGAGGCAGCGGCCCGCGGCACGGCCTCGGACGTCTTCGGCGAGCAGGTGCTCGCGTGCGCCGAACTGCCGGACCTGGTAGACCGGTTCGCCGGTCGGCACCGCGGTCTGATGGGACGCTTCTCGGCCCAGTACAAGGCCGACCGGGAAGCCGTGACCGCGCTCACGCGCAGCGGTCTCTGGGGCAAGTCGCTGCCGGGCCGGCTGGAGCAGGCGCTCGCGTGGCGCGACGCGGCCGCCGCTCTGGCCCGCCTGACCGACCGTCACACCGCCCTCCTCGGCCGGTATGTCCCGCGCAGCCGGGAGGCCCTGGCGGATCTCGACCTGGCGCTGTCCACGGCCGACCGTATCGAGGCGTTGAGCCAGGACGCCGACCGCCGCGACCTGCTCGCCGAACGGCTCGCCTGCGACGCCGACGCGGACCGGCTCCCGGAGCTGCTCGCCGAGAACGTCCGGCACTCGCTCGGCGCCTGGTGTGCGACGGTCGGCGCTCGGGCCGACCGCTGGACCCGGTCCGTCAACGCCCTGCTCGATCTGTTCGACACCGCCCGCCGCACCCAGCTCTCGCCCGGACTGCTGGGCCTCTTCGACCAGGCCCACCAGGTGATCGCGGTCCTCCGCGGCGACGAGCAGGGCCCACAGGTGTGGCACGCCTACGTCGACGGCCTCGCCGTGCTCGCCCGGCACAGTGCGGACGACCTCGTGGTGAGCGCGGCCGAGCGGGGTGTCGAACCGGGCCGGCTGGCCGATGTCGTCGAGCAGGCGCTGCTGCGTGCCTGGGCCGACGGCATCCTCGCCACGGACAAGCGCCTGCGCAGTTCCCGCTCCGACGACCTCGACGCGCGGGTGACCGACTTCCAGGAGGCCGACCGACGGCTGATCGCCGCCGCCGGCGGCGCCGTCATCGAGGCCTGCAACAAGCGTCGCCCACGCAGGTTCGCCGGGGGAGCGGGCGCCGTCATCGTCCGGGAGGCGGAGAAGAAGACCCGCCACATGCCGGTACGGGAACTGCTCGGCAGGACCCGCGACGTCGTTCAGTCGGTCAAGCCGTGCTTCATGATGAGCCCGCTGACGGTAAGTCAGTTCCTGCCGCCGGACTTCCACTTCGACGTGGTGGTCTTCGACGAGGCTTCCCAGGTCCGGCCCAGCGACGCGGTCAACTGCGTCTACCGGGGACACACCCTCGTCGTGGCCGGTGACGACAAGCAGCTGCCGCCGACCTCGTTCTTCGACTCCTCCGTCGACGACGACTCCGACGAGTACGCGCAGGACGTACCGGACTCCTTCGAATCCCTGCTGCATGCCTGCAAGGCCGGCGCCATGCGTGAACTGCCGCTGTCCTGGCACTACCGCAGCCGTCACGAGAACCTGATCACCTTCAGCAACCGCGAGTTCTACGGCAACGCGATGGTGACCTTCCCCGGAGCGCTGGACGAGGGCAACGACGTCGGTGTCGCCTTCCTCAAGGCCGACGGTGTGTACGACAGGGGAGGGCGGCGTGACAACCGCCTGGAAGCGGACTTCGTCGCCCGGCGCGTCCTCCACCACTTCGACACCCGGCCCGGCAGAACCCTCGGCGTCGTCGCGCTCTCCCAGGCGCAGGCGTCGGCGATCGACCAGGCCGTGCAGCAGGCGCGGCTCGCGCGCCCCGACCTCGACCACTGCTTCACCGAGGACCGTCTCGACGGCTTCTTCGTCAAGAACCTGGAATCCGTCCAGGGCGACGAGCGCGATGTGATGATCATGTCCGTGGGTTACGGCCCCGATGAACACGGCAAGCTGGGGCTGAACTTCGGCCCCATCAACAAGGGCGGTGGCTGGCGCCGCCTCAATGTGGCGGTGACCCGCGCCCGCTACCGCATGGAAGTCGTCTCGTCCTTCCGGGGTACGAGCCTGGCCGACAGCCCCAACGAGAGCGTGCAGTACCTGAAGCGCTATCTCGAATACGCCGAGAACGGGCCGTCCGTCCTCGCCCGCGACGTCGTCCAGACGGACGCCGAGCCGGACAGCCCGTTCGAGGAGTCCGTCCTCGCGGTTCTGCGGGACTGGGGCTACCGGGTCCAGCCGCAGGTCGGCGTCGCCGGCTACCGCATCGACCTCGGCGTGCGCCATCCGCAACTGCCCGGCGCCTACGCGCTCGGTATCGAGTGCGACGGTGCCATGTACCACTCCTCGAAGGCGGCCCGGGACCGGGACCGGCTGCGTGAGCAGGTCCTGAACGGGCTCGGCTGGCGTCTCCACCGCATCTGGGGCACCGACTGGTACCGCGGTCGCGCCGCCGCGGAGCTGCGGTTGCGGGAGGCGGTCGAGCAGGCGATCGCCCAGGGGCCGCTCATCGCGTCGGTCACGGTGTCGGCCGCGCGACCGTCACCCTCCAGCGAACGGACACCGGCCGGGGAAGGCGCGTCTTCCGGGGAACGGACCGAACCGAAGGCGGCGCCGGTCTCCGCGGAAGGCACCGGAGTGCGGTCGGCCGCGCCGCCCCTCCCGCGGACGCCCCAGCCGGCGGAGCCGGAGTACGAGCGTGTGCCGGTCGACAGTGGCGCGGAACGGGAGTGGAGCACCCCGTACCGGACCGAAGCGGTCGTGGTGCGGCCCCGCCACGAACTGCACACACCGGAGGCGCGGCCCGCGCTGCGCAAGCTGCTGGCGCAGGTCATCGAGGTCGAGGGGCCCATCCACGAGGACCTGTTGGTGCAGCGGGCCCGCGAGGCCTGGGGCGTCGCCCGGGCGGGCAGCCGTATCCGGGACAACGTCCGGGAGGTGGCGCACACCCTGGTCCGCTCGGGTCTCGTCTCGATGGACGGAGCGTTCTTCGACACGGAGGGGCACGTCGTGGTCAGGGCTCGGCGTCCCGAGGACGGCGACACGGCCCGGAAGGTCGTGCACATCGCCCCCGCCGAGCGGCACGTCGCGCTGTGCGAGCTGGCCGCCGAGTGCCCTGGAATGTCCGAGGACGAGCTGATCAAGCAGGCGTGCGAGTTCTTCGGCTGGCGCCGCACGGGCAGGGACATCCGCGACTGCCTGGCGGCCGACATCGCGGAACTGCACCGGCAGGGCCGGCTGGAGGGCGGACGGGACCGCATCAGCTCGGCCCGCTGACGGGGCCGGCCCTCAGTGCGGGGCCGGGATCAGGGCAAGGCCCGGGCCGGGACGGAGGCGAGGGGCATGGCCCAAAGGGGCGGGAGCGAAGCCACCGGCGACGGACCGGGGCGGGCCGACGACGGACCGGGGCGGACCCGGTGGGCATGGGCCGGACCGGTGGACCGGGGCGGACCCGGTGGACAAGGGCGGACCCGGTGGGCCGGGGCGGACCGGGTGGGCCGGGGTGGACCGGGTGGGCATGGGCGGACCCGGTGGGCCGGGGCGGCAGGGTCGTAGTGACCCTGCCGCCCCGGCTCAGGCGGAAGCCGGTGGATAGAGCGACCGCGGCAGCTGGGATGCCGCCGCCGCGTCCAGGAGCCACAGGGTGCGGGAGCGACCGTACGCGCCCGCCGCCGGAGCCTGGATCTCCCCCGCGCCGGACAGGGCGATGGCGGCGGCCTCCGCCTTGTCCTCGCCGGCCGCGAGCAGCCACACCTCGCGGGCGGAGCGGATCGCGGGCAGGGTCAGCGAGATCCGGGTCGGCGGCGGCTTGGGCGCTCCGTGCACGCCGACCACCGTCCGCTCCGTCTCCCGCACCGCGGGCAGCTCCGGGAAGAGCGAGGCCACGTGGGTGTCCGGGCCGACGCCCAGCATCAGCACGTCGAACGCCGGGACCGAGCCGTGGTTCTCCGGCCCGGCGGCCTTCGCGAGCTCCGCCGCGTACGCCTCCGCCGCCGCCTCCACGTCGGCGCCGTGCGGACCGTCGGACGCGGGCATCGGGTGCACCCGAGCCGGGTCCAGCGGCACCGCGTCGAGCAGGGCCGCGCGGGCCTGCGTGTCATTGCGGTCGGGGTCGCCCTCGGGGAGGTACCGCTCGTCGCCCCACCACAGGTCGATGCGCGCCCAGTCGACGGCGTCCCGGGCGGGCGCGGACGCGAGCGCCGCGAGGAGCCCGTTGCCGTTGCGCCCGCCGGTGAGCACGATCGAGGCGTAGCCGCGCGAGGCCTGCGCGTCCACGATCTTCGTGATCAGCCGCGCCGCCGCGGCCTGGGCCATCAGTTCCTTGTCGCGGTGGACGACGAGCTGCGGAGTGTTCACTCGGCGGCCGCCCTGTCCGCCGCGGCCTTCTTGGCGAGCGCCTTCTCGGCCACCGCCGCGGGGGAGTCCTTGGCGGCCGGGGCCGTCTTCGTGGCGGTCGCGGTACCGCCCGAGGACCCGGCCTCGGCGATGTCCGCCGCCGTGTTCAGCCGGCTCACCCCGTAGCGCAGCGCCGAGGCGTAGGTGTCGTCCGGGTCGAGGCGGCGCAGCTCCTCCGCCATCAGCTCGGCCGTGTCGCGCCGCTTGAGCGCCACCGCACGGTCGGGCTGCCCCTGGATGGACAGCGTGGCGAGCGTGCCGTCGGCGCGGTCCAGGACGATCGGGCCGCAGCTCGTCTCCAGCCGCACCGCGGTGAGGCCGGGGCCCGAGGACAGCGACCGCTTGACGGGGACCTCCAGCCGGTCCGCGAGCCACATCGCGAGCAGCTCGCAGCTCGGGTTGAACTCCTCGCCCTCCACCTCGACCGCGTCCACGTCACAGGTGACCTGGTCCAGGGCCGCGGCCAGCATCGAACGCCAGGGCGTGATGCGGGTCCACGACAGATCCGTGTCGCCCGGGGTGTAGGCCTCGGCGCGGGCGTTGAGTTCCCGTACCGGGGCCTCGGCGGCGTAGGTGTCGGTCACCCGGCGCTGGGCGAGCGAGCCGAGCGGGTCCTTCGCCGGGTCGAGCGGCGCGTTCACCGGCCACCAGACGACGACGGGCGCGTCCGGCAGCAGCAGCGGCAGGACCACCGACTGGGCGTGGTTGATCACCTCGCCGTACAGGCGCAGCACCACCGTCTCGCCGGTGCCCGCCTCCGCCCCGAGCCGCACCTCGGCGTCGAGACGCGACTTCGTGCGGTCGCGGGGCGAGCGGGAGACGCGCTTGATGACCACGAGGGTGCGCGAGGGGTGCTCGCGCGAGGCCTCGTTGGCGGCCTTCAGGGCGTCGTAGGCGTTCTCCTCGTCGGTGACGATGACGAGGGTGAGCACCATGCCGACGGCGGGGGTGCCGATGGCGCGGCGGCCCTGTACGAGCGCCTTGTTGACCTTGCTGGCCGTGGTGTCCGTGAGATCGGTCTTCATGGGCGACGCCAGCTCCGTCCGTCTCGCTCGAGCATTTCGTCCGCCTCGACGGGACCCCAGGTGCCCGAGGGGTACTGCGCGGGCTTGCCGTGCTTGTCCCAGTACTGCTCGATCGGGTCGAGGATCTTCCAGGACAGCTCGACCTCCTCGGTGCGCGGGAAGAGGTTCGAGTCACCGAGCAGCACGTCGAGGATCAGACGCTCGTACGCCTCCGGGCTCGACTCCGTGAAGGACTCGCCGTACGCGAAGTCCATCGAGACGTCCCGGATCTCCATGGAGGTGCCGGGCACCTTGGAGCCGAAGCGGACCGTGACGCCCTCGTCGGGCTGGACGCGGAAGACGATCGCGTTCTGGCCCAGCTCCTCCGTCGCCGTGTGGTCGAAGGGGGAGTGCGGGGCGCGCTGGAAGACGACCGCGATCTCGGTGACCCGGCGGCCCAGACGCTTGCCGGTGCGCAGGTAGAACGGGACTCCCGCCCAGCGGCGGTTGTCCACCTCCACCTTGATCGCGGCGAACGTGTCGGTCTTCGACTTGGGGTCGATGCCGTCTTCCTGGAGGTAGCCGACGACCTTCTCGCCGCCCTGCCACCCTGTCGCGTACTGGCCGCGGACCGTGCTCTTGCCCAGGTCCTTGGGCAGTCGCGTCGCGCCGAGCACCTTGGTCTTCTCCGCGGCGAGCGCGTCCGCGTCGAAGGAGGAGGGTTCCTCCATGGCGGTCAGCGCCATCAGCTGGAGCAGGTGGTTCTGGATGACGTCACGGGCGGCGCCGATGCCGTCGTAGTAACCGGCCCGGCCGCCGATGCCGATGTCCTCGGCCATGGTGATCTGCACGTGGTCGACGAAGGACCGGTTCCAGATCGGCTCGAACATCGTGTTGGCGAAGCGCAGCGCCAGAATGTTCTGGACCGTCTCCTTGCCCAGGTAGTGGTCGATGCGGAAGACCTGGTCCGGGGCGAAGACCTCGTGCACGATCGAGTTGAGCTCCTCGGCCGACTTGAGGTCGTGACCGAAGGGCTTCTCGATGACCGCGCGCCGCCAGGAGCCGTTCGACTGGTCAGCCAGCCGGTGCTTCTTCAGCTGCTTGATGACCACCGGGAACGCGGACGGCGGCACGGACAGGTAGAAGGCGAAGTTGCCGCCCGTGCCCTGCGCCTTGTCCAGCTCGTCGATGGTGGAGCGCAGCCGCTCGAAGGAGTCGTCGTCGTCGAAGGTGCCCTGGACGAAACGCATGCCCTGGACGAGCTGCTGCCAGACCTCCTCGCGGAAGGGCGTGCGGGCGTGCTCCTTGACCGCGTCGTGGACCTCCTGGGCGAAGTCTTCGTGGGCCCACTCGCGACGGGCGAACCCGACGAGGGAGAAGCCCGGCGGCAGCAGTCCCCGATTGGCGAGGTCGTACACCGCAGGCATCAGCTTTTTACGTGACAAATCGCCCGTGACGCCGAAGATGACCAGGCCCGACGGCCCCGCGATACGCGGGAGCCGTCGGTCTGCGGGGTCACGCAGCGGGTTGCTGCTCGACAAGATTTCAGCCCTCCGAAGGGGCGAGGCGCTGGAGCTCCGCCTCGGTCGACTTGAGCAGGTCGTTCCAGGCGGACTCGAACTTCTCGACGCCCTCGTCCTCAAGGAGCTGGACCACGTCGTCGTACGCGATCCCGAGCTTCTCGACGGCGTCGAGTTCGGCGCGGGACTGCTCGTACGTACCGGCGATGGTGTTGCCGGTGATCTGACCGTGGTCCTCGGTGGCCTCCAAAGTGGCCTCCGGCATGGTGTTCACGGTGTTCGGCGCGACCAGCTCGTCGACGTACAGGGTGTCCTTGTACGCCGGGTCCTTGACGCCGGTCGAGGCCCACAGCGGACGCTGCTTGTTGGCCTGCGCCCGGTCGAGGACGGCCCAGCGGTCGGTGGAGAAGACCGCCTCGTACGCCTCGTACGCGAGCCGGGCGTTGGCGACGCCCGCCTTGCCGCGGGCGGCCTTGGCCTCGGGGGTGCCCAGGGCGTCGAGCCGCTTGTCGATCTCGGTGTCCACGCGGGACACGAAGAAGGACGCCACGGAGTGGATCTTCGAGAGGTCCAGGCCGCGCTCCTTGGCCTTCTCCAGGCCGGCGACGAAGGCTTCCATGACCTCGCGGTAGCGCTCCAGCGAGAAGATCAGCGTGACGTTGACGCTGATACCGAGGCCGATGACCTCGGTGATCGCCGGCAGACCCGCCTTGGTGGCCGGGATCTTGATGAGGGTGTTCGGGCGGTCCACCAGCCAGGCCAGCTGCTTGGCCTCGGCGATGGTCGCGGGGGTGTTGTGCGCCAGACGCGGGTCGACCTCGATCGAGACCCGGCCGTCCTGGCCGCCGGTCGCGTCGAAGACGGGGCGCAGGATGTCGGCGGCGTCGCGGACGTCCGCCGTGGTGATCATGCGGATGGCTTCCTCGACGGTGACCTTGCGGGCGGCGAGTTCGGAAACCTGCTGCTCGTAACCGTCTCCGCTGCTGATCGCCTTCTGGAAGATCGACGGATTGGTGGTGACGCCCACGACGTGCTGCTGGTCGATCAGTTCGGCAAGGTTGCCGGACGTGATCCGCTTGCGCGAAAGGTCGTCCAGCCAGATCGCGACGCCTTCCTCGGAGAGGCGCTTGAGTGCGTCTGTCATGGAAATTGCATCTCCTACGTGTCGTTTGTCGGCGTCAGCGCTGGGCTGCGGCGATCGATTCCCGGGCGACTTCGGCGACGTTCTCGGCAGTGAAACCGAATTCGCGGAAGAGCACCTTGCCGTCGGCCGAAGCACCGAAGTGCTCCAGCGAAACAATGCGTCCGGCGTCCCCGACGAATCGGTGCCAGGTGAGACCGATTCCGGCCTCGACCGAGACACGGGCCTTCACCGAAGGCGGCAGGACGCTGTCCCGGTACCCCTGGTCCTGCTCGTCGAACCACTCCACGCACGGCATGGACACGACCCGCGTGGGGATGCCCGCGGCCTGGAGCTGCTCGCGCGCCTCGACGGCCACGTGCACCTCGGAGCCGGTGCCGATCAGGATGACCTCGGGCGCGCCGCCCTCGGCCTCGAACAGCACGTAGCCACCCTTGGCGGCGTTCTCGTCGGCCTCGTACGTCGGCACGCCCTGGCGGGTCAGCGCGAGACCGTGCGGGGCGCCCTTGCCGTACACCTTGGTGTAGCGCTTGAGGATCTCGCGCCAGGCGATCGCCGTCTCGTTGGCGTCCGCGGGACGGACGACGTTGAGGCCGGGGATGGCGCGCAGCGCGGCGAGGTGCTCGACCGGCTGGTGCGTCGGGCCGTCCTCGCCGAGTCCGATCGAGTCGTGCGTCCAGACGTACGTCACCGGCAGGTGCATCAGGGCCGACAGGCGGACCGAGTTGCGCATGTAGTCGGAGAACACCAGGAAGGTGCCGCCGTAGATGCGTGTGTTGCCGTGCAGCGCGATGCCGTTCATCTCCGCGGCCATCGAGTGCTCGCGGATGCCGAAGTGGATCGTGCGGCCGTACGGGTGGGCCTCCGGCAGCGGGTTGTCCGCCGGGAGGAACGAGCTGTTCTTGTCGATCGTGGTGTTGTTCGAGCCGGCCAGGTCGGCGGAGCCGCCCCACAGCTCGGGGATGACCGCGCCGAGGGCCTGCAGCACCTTGCCGGACGCGGCACGCGTGGCGACACCCGTGCCCGCCTCGAAGACCGGGAGCTTCTCCTCCCAGCCGGCCGGCAGCTCGGTCGCGGCGATGCGGTCGTACTCCGCGGCGCGCTCCGGGTTGGCGGTCCGCCAGGCGGCGTAGCCCTTCTCCCACTCGGCCTTGGCCTGAGCACCCCGGTCCAGGGCCTGGCGGGTGTGGGCCAGCACCTCGGCGGCGACGTCGAAGGACTTCTCCGGGTCGAAGCCGAGGACGCGCTTGGTGGCCGCGACCTCGTCGTCGCCGAGCGCCGAGCCGTGCGCGGCCTCGGTGTTCTGCGCGTTCGGGGCGGGCCAGGCGATGATCGAGCGCATCGCGATGAACGACGGCTTGTCCGTCACCTTCTTCGCGGCCTCGATGGCGTTGTAGATGGCGTGCGGGTCGAGATCGCCGTCCGGCTTCGGGGCGACGCGCTGCACGTGCCAGCCGTACGCCTCGTAGCGCTTGACCGTGTCCTCGGAGACCGCGGTCTCGGTGTCGCCCTCGATCGAGATGTGGTTGTCGTCCCACAGCAGGACGAGGTTGCCGAGCTGCTGGTGCCCTGCCATGGAGGAGGCCTCCGCGGAGATGCCCTCCTGGAGACAGCCGTCACCGGCGATCGCGTAGATGAAGTGGTCGAACGGGGACTCGCCCTGCGGCGCGTCCGGGTCGAACAGACCGCGCTCGTAGCGGGCGGCCATCGCCATGCCCACCGCGTTGGCGACACCCTGGCCGAGCGGACCGGTCGTGGTCTCCACGCCCGGCGTGTGCCCGTACTCGGGGTGCCCGGGGGTCCTGCTGCCCCAGGTCCGGAAGGACTCGAGGTCCTCCAGCTCCAGGCCGAACCCGGCCAGGTAGAGCTGGGTGTAGAGGGTCAGGGAAGAATGGCCGGCGGACAGCACGAAGCGGTCACGTCCAACCCAGTCGGTGTCCGCCGGGTCGTGCCGCATCACCTTCTGGAAGAGGGTGTAGGCGGCGGGCGCCAGGCTCATGGCCGTACCGGGATGGCCGTTGCCGACCTTCTGTACGGCATCGGCGGCCAGGACGCGGGCGGTGTCGACGGCCCGCTGGTCCAGCTCGGTCCACTCGAGGTCTGTGGTGGTCGGCTTGGTGCTCACCCTGGGTCAGGGCTCCTCTCCACATGTCACACATGTCGATATGCCGGTGCACTGGGCGCCCCGGCCGTTGTCGAGCCTACCCCCGTGAGTACGTGCGTTTTTTCGAGTCATTCCAGACTGCCGGGACTCATCGGGATCCGCCTCCCGACTGGGATGTTCCGTGTTCGACACGTGAATACGGTGCCGCTCGTCCGAGTGCTCAATCGAGTGTCGATCGGCTCTTCCAGCGGCGCTGCTCAACACGAGCCCACCCCCGCGAATGCCGGGGTCTGGGCAACGTCTACAGTGGCGTGGTACGCGTGAGTCTTTACGGGGAATTCACTCCCGAGGCTTGCTGGGATGTCTCTGTCAGGGGTGTGCGTGACGGCCGTCGAATCCCGTCCTGGGGGTACCTCCCAGGCCCTTGAGGCTCTGGGGGAGGGTGTTCTCGGGACGAGCAGCAGCCGGGGCCAGCGGCCGTTCGGGGCCCGTCTCAAGGCGTTCGTGGCGCTGACCAAGCCGCGGATCATCGAACTGCTGCTGATCACCACCGTCCCGGTGATGTTCCTGGCCCAGCAGGGCGTGCCCGACCTGAAGCTGGTGCTCCTCACCTGCCTCGGCGGGTTCCTGTCCGCGGGCGGCGCCAACGCGCTGAACATGTACATCGACCGCGACATCGACGCGCTCATGGAGCGCACCTCGCAGCGTCCGCTCGTCACCGGCATGGTCAGCCCCCGCGAGTGCCTCGCGTTCGGTATCGCCCTGGCCGTCGTTTCGACCCTGCTGTTCGGTCTGGCCGTCAACTGGCTGTCCGCCTGGCTGTCGCTCGGAGCGCTCCTCTTCTACGTCGTCGTCTACACGATGATCCTCAAACGCCGTACCTCGCAGAACATCGTGTGGGGCGGCATCGCCGGCTGCCTGCCCGTGCTCATCGGCTGGTCGTCCGTCACGAACTCCATGTCGTGGGCGCCGGTCATCCTCTTCCTCGTCATGTTCTTCTGGACGCCTCCGCACTACTGGCCGCTGTCCATGAAGGTGCGGGACGACTACGCGCGCGTGGGCGTGCCGATGCTGCCCGTCGTCGCGAGCAACAAGGTGGTCGCCCGCCAGATCGTCATCTACAGCTGGGTGATGGTCGCGGTCTCGCTGCTGCTCACCCCGCTCGGGTACACGGGCTGGTTCTACACCGTCGTCGCGCTCGGCGCGGGCGGGTTCTGGCTGTGGGAGGCACACGGCCTGCAGAACCGGGCCAAGGCCGAGGTGACCGGCGGCAAGCTCAAGGAGATGCGGCTGTTCCACTGGTCGATCACCTACGTGTCGATCCTCTTCGTGGCCGTCGCGGTGGACCCCTTCCTCCGCTAGACAGCCTGCTCCCTGCTCCCTGCTCCCTGCCGTCTGCCGGAGCGAAACCGTGGGCTTCGGAGCCGAAAAACCCCGGGTGCGTGGTCAAGGCCACGCACCCCTCCCGTCGCCGTTCGATCTACCCGTCGGTAGCATCCTGGCCATGGCAGACACCCAGCAGATCGACGAGACCCCCAGCACCGTCCAGGACCCCAAGGCCGAGCGTGCCGCCGCCAAGCTCGCACAGCGGATCACGGCCTTCTCCAAGGCGCACGGCGGGGCTGAGGCACAGGTCGCGTACATCGGACAGCGCGGCGCCCGCATCGTGCTCGTCGGCGAGGACGGCGGCTGGGGCGACCTCGTGGCGACGAGCTACGAGATCGCCGAGGACGCTGTGAAGAAGGCCGGGATCACCGTCCACGAGGCATTCGACGGAGAGTTCGCGGCCAAGGTGAAGACCGGACCGTACGAGTGGAAGCGCATGGCCGGCATCCAGCTCGGCGGCCGCGCCAACGACTGACGGGGTCACTCCTCGCACGGACGGCCGACAATCGTCGGCGGTTCGCACGGGGTGTGTGCGACCAACACCTGACACCCGGCTCAGCCGTTAGGACCTGAGAAGCAACGGTCCATTCGCGGGGAGTCCGGATGATCGAAACGCCGTCCCTGGTGGACCAGTACTGCCACGGCGTACTGCGGACGGAGCTGGGCCTCGGCACGTTCGAGGCCCACCTCGCCAGGACCGAGGGGCCACCGGCCGCGGGCACCACGTTCTTCGACACCCAGACCGGGTTCGCCCTGCGACGCTGGTGTCCACCCCTGCTCGGGCTCGAACCGCACTGCACGCCCGCCCACTATCTGGCCCGGCGCCGCGAACTCGGCGTACTGGAATCGGGCCGCAGACTGCTGCGCGGCAGCGGCATCACCACGTATCTCGTCGACACCGGGCTGCCCGGCGACCTGACCGGGCCGGGCGAGATGGCCTCCACGGGAGCCGCCAGGGCGCACGAGATCGTCCGTCTGGAACTGCTCGCCGAACAGGTCGCCGACACCTCGGGAACCGTCGAGTCCTTTCTCGCCAATCTCGCCGAGTCCATCCACGGAGCCGCCGCGAACGCCGTGGCCTTCACCTCGGTCGCGGGCGTGCGGCACGACCTGGCACTGGCGCCCGAACCACCGGGACCCGGGGAGGTACGGGGCGCGGCGGGCCGCTGGCTCGCGGGCCGCACGGTGGGCGGCACGCTCACCGACCCCGTCCTGCTCCGCCATCTGCTGTGGATCGCGGTCGCGTCGGGTCTGCCCCTGCAACTGCACGCCGGACTCGGTGAGCCCGGACAGCGCATCGACCGCACCGGCCCCGTCCTGCTCACCGACTTCGCCCGCGCCACGGCCGGCCTCGGCACCGACCTGGTCCTGCTGCACGGCTACCCGTACCACCGGCACGCGGCCCACCTCGCCGGGGTCTTCCCGCATGTGTACGCCGACCTGGGCGCGGCCCTCGTCCGCACCGGCGCACGGGCGGCGGCCGTCCTCGCCGAGATCCTGGAACTCGCCCCCTTCGGCAAACTCCTCTTCTCCAGCGGAGCACAGGGCCTGCCCGAACTCCATGTGATCGGAGCACGCCTCTTCCGCGAGGCACTCGCACGGGTGCTCGGCAGCTGGGTCACCGAAGGGGCCTGGTCGCTCGCCGACGCCCAGCGGGTGGCGGCCCTGATCGCGGCGGGGAACGCCCGGCGGGTGTACGCGGTGGAGTGAGCCCGGCGGGTGCGGTCGCCGGATACGGTCACGTGCCTTCACCGGAGTGCCGGGCGGCTCCAGACTGTCCTGATGACCGACGAAGCCACCGCCCGGCTGCTCGACCGTTTCCTCGCCGATCTGCGCGCCCTCGACCCGGTCGCCGTGTGGGCGCACGGGTCGCTGGCCGGCGGCGACTACCAGGAGGGGCGCAGCGACCTCGACCTGATCGCGGTGCTGGAGGACCCCGTCCGGCTCGGCACCGTACGCGAGCTGATCCGGCTGCACCGGCGGCTGCGTGCCGAGGAGCCGCTGGCCGCGAAGCTGCATTGCAGCTACCTCACGCCCGGGACGGCGGCCGGCGCCGAGCGGTCGTACCTCACCTGGGCCCACAACGGTCCGCTGCGACGGCCGGTCACCCCGGTGACCCGCCGTGAGCTGCACACCTTCGGACGCGTCCTGCACGGCTTACGCCCGGCGGACCTGCTGCCACCCGTCCCGGAAGGGGAGCTGCGCGCCTTCGTCGTCCGGGACCAGAAGGAGTTCTGGCGCCCCGCGGTGGACAAGGCCAGGCTGTGGACCCGGGACGTATGGGTCGACCTGGGCACGGTGACCTTCGCGCGGGCGACGGTGACACTGCGGGACGGGCGGCTGATCTCCAAGGGGGAGGCTCTCGGCCTGCTCCCCGGGCTCGGGGCTCCGGTGGAGGTCGTCGAGGACACCAGGGTCCGGCGTTACGGGGCGGCCGCGCCGCCCACCCGCGAGTGGGCGCGGCGCCGTGCCGGGCTGACGAGAGACTTCCTCGGCCCCGCGATCGACGGCCTGGTGACCGCGTACGAGGGGTCCACGCGCGCGTGAAGGTGCCGGGGTCCGGAGGTACGCGCCGACGGAGGGCTTACGCGCGCGTGAGCGCCGATTGGGTCGCGGGACCCGGCAGGTCCGCCACGATCTCCGGGCGTTCGCGCAGGGCCAGCAGGACGCGCAGCACCCCGATCCACACCAGGCAGGAGCCGAGCATGTGCAGGGCGACCAGGGCCTCGGGCAGGTTGGTGAAGTACTGGACGTAGCCGATGACGCCCTGGGACAGGAGGATCAGGAACAGGTCGCGGGTGCGCCGCAGGGGACCCTGGGGAGCGTCGACCGCCTTCAGGACGAACCACAGGGCGAAGGTCAGCGTGACGACGATCCAGGCCAGCACGGCGTGCAGCTTGGCGACGTTCTCCCAGCTGACGGGGATGCGGTCGACCTTGCTGGAGTCACCCGCGTGCGGGCCGGCACCGGTGACGACCGTGCCGGCCGCGATCAGCAGGACGGCGGCGACGACCAGGAACCACACGAGCTGCTGGACCGACTTGCCGACGAGCGGACGCGCCGCCGCGTCGCCCTCACGGGTGCGTTGCCACATGAACGCGGCGACGGTGATGAGCGCCGTGGAGAGCAGGAAGTGGGCGGCGACCGTGTAGGGGTTGAGGCCGACCAGGACGACGATGCCACCGAGGATCGCGTTGCTCATGACGATCCAGAACTGGGCCCAGCCGAGCCGGGTGAGGCTCCGCCGCCACGGCTTCTGCGAGCGGGCGGCGATGATCGCCCATCCGACGGCGGCGCACAGCACGTACGTCAGCATGCGGTTGCCGAACTCGATGGCGCCGTGCAGGCCCATCGCGCTGGTCGCCGTGAGCGAGTCGTCGGTGCACTTGGGCCAGGTCGGGCAGCCGAGACCGGAGCCGGTGAGCCGCACGGCACCGCCGGTGACCACGATGACGACCGCCATGACGAGCGCGGCGAGGGCCGCGCGCTGCACCGTCCGGGAGGTCGGGGTCCAGCGTTCGGCGATGAAGGCGAGCGGGTTGCGCACCGCGCTGAGGGCGTCGGCTCGGGTCAGGTTCGGCACGCGCACCATCGTAGGGGGCCGCTTGTGCACGCTTTCACGAGGGTCGCCCCGGAACGGGTGCTCCCGGTCATTCCCAGCGGAAGAACCGGCCGGCCGCGCCGAGTCCCACGACCGCCCAGACGGCCAGGATCCCCAGGTCGGCCCAGGGCATCCCGGCACCGTGCTGGAGCACGTCCCGCAGTCCGTCGGAGAGCGCCGAGATGGGCAGCAGACCGAGCGCGTCCTGGGCGCCGGCGGGGAACTTGTCCATCGGCACGATCACCCCGCCGCCGACCAGGAACAGCAGGAAGACGAGGTTGGCGGCGGCCAGTGTCGCCTCGGCCTTGAGCGTGCCCGCCATGAGCAGGCCGAGCCCGGAGAAGGCAGCCGTGCCGAGGATCAGCAGGAGCAGGACGGCGAGCGGGTTGCCGTGCGGCGACCAGCCCAGCGCGAAGGCGATCACGGTGAGCAGGATCACCTGAAGGATCTCCGTGACCAGGACCGATGCCGTCTTGGCCGTCATCAGGCCCCAGCGGGGGAGCGGCGAGGCGGCCAGTCGCTTCAGGACGCCGTACCGGCGCTCGAAGCCCGTGGCGATGGCCTGGCCGGTGAACGCCGTCGACATCACGGCGAGTGCCAGGATGCCCGGCGCCAGGAAGTCGACCGCCTTGCCCGCACCGGTGTCGATGATGTCGACCGAGCTGAACAGGACGAGCAGCAGCGTCGGGATCACGACGGTCAGGAGGAGCTGCTCGCCGTTGCGGAGCAGCATCCGCGTCTCCAGCGCGGCCTGTGCGCCGATCATGCGCGGCAGCGGGGCGGCGCCCGGCCTCGGGGTGTACGTACCGGCGGTGGTCACGAACGCAGCTCCTTGCCGGTCGGTTCCAAGCTGTGCCTGGCTCATGAGCGCAGCTCCTTGCCGGTCAGCTCCAGGCTGTGTTTGCCCGGGGGACGACCCCCGGACCCCCGGCCGGGCTCCGGTCGTGCTTGGTTCATGAGCGCAGCTCCTTGCCGGTCAGCTCCAGGCTGTGTTTGCCCGGGGGGCAACCCCCGGACCCCCGGCCGGGCTCCGGTCGTGCTTGGTTCATGAGCGCAGCTCCTTGCCGGTCAGCTCAAGAAAAACGTCTTCCAGGGTGTGGCGTTCGACCGAGATCTTCTCCGGCATCACGCCGTGCTGGGCGCACCAGGACGTCACGGTCGCCAGCAGCTGCGGGTCGACCTTGCCGCCGACCCGGTAGGCGCCCGGTGTCAGCTCGGCCGCCGTGGAGTCCGCGGGGAGGGCCTTCAGCAGTGAGCCCACGTCGAGCCCGGGGCGGCCGGTGAAGCGCAGGGTGTTCTCGGCGCCGCCGCGGCACAGCTCCTCGGGGGAGCCCTGGGCGACGACCCGGCCCGCGTCGATGATCGCGACGTCGTCGGCGAGCTGTTCGGCCTCGTCCATGTAGTGCGTGGTGAGGATCACGGAGACACCGTCGGACCGCAGGTCGCGGACCAGTTCCCAGGTGGCGCGGCGGGCCTGCGGGTCGAGCCCGGCTGTCGGCTCGTCGAGGAAGACCAGCTCGGGGCGGCCTACGACCGCCATGGCGAGCGCGAGGCGCTGCTGCTGGCCGCCCGACAGCCGCCGGTACGTCGTCCGGCCGCAGCCCTCCAGGCCGAGCCGCTCGATGAGCGTGTCGACGTCCAGGGGGTGGGCGTGCAGTTTCGCGACATGCCGGAGCATCTCGTCCGCGCGGGCGCCCGAGTAGACGCCGCCGGACTGGAGCATCACGCCGATACGGGAGTGCAGCTCCCCGGACTGTCGCGCCGGGTCGAGGCCCAGCACGCGCACGGTGCCGGAGTCCGGCTTCCGGTATCCCTCGCAGGTCTCGACCGTGGTCGTCTTGCCCGCGCCGTTGGGTCCGAGGACGGCGGTGATGCCCGCCGTGGCCACCAGGTCGAGGCCGTCCACCGCGGTCTTCGTGCCGTACCGCTTCACCAGGGCCTGGACCTGGACCACGGGCTCGCTTCGCATGAGGCGCAAGTCTAGGGACGTCCGCGCGGTCCGGAACCGCCGGGGGCCGCATCCACCTACAGGTCCCGTGGCCGGTGCAGCGGCAGCCACCGCTCCGCGTACGCCACGGCGTCGGCCACCGGGAAGAGCCGCGCCCCGGCCGCGCCGACGGTGCCCCGTACGACGGGACGATCCCGTTCGAAGTCGGAGCCCAGCTCCTCGAACAGTTCGGAGGTGATCGACACCTCCCGCACCTTCTCCCAGCCCGTCGGGGACGGCCGTCCGACTTCCACGACGGGCGAGGGGATGCGGTATTCGGCCAGGTGGAAGCTGGTGCAGGTGTCGTAGCCCGCGCCGAGCAGCAGGACGCGGGCACCGCGGGCCTCCAGGCGGGCCAGCGGGCTTCGCTCACCGAGCCGGCAGTCGGGCGCGTGCCCGTCGACGACCGCCGCTGCGCCCGGGCCCAGCGCCGCGAACGAGGTCTCCGGGTGCGCGCTGCGCAGGGCGCCGGGCCAGTTGCGGACGGTCTCGGGTATCACGCCGACCCCGCGGGAGGGCGTAATACGGGGGTCGTAGGCGGGCATGGTCGCCCGAATGGTCGGCCACCACTCCTCGGGAACCGGCGGACGGCCCCACAGCGCCGGGTCGGAGAGGTCGCCGGACTGCGTCGGGACCACCAGGGTGCCGTCCGGACCGAGGGCGTCGAGCAGTCCTTTTACGACGGTCACGGGGCCGCCGTTGACCCACCCGAGGGCACTCAGCGAGGAGTGCACAAGAAGCGTTTCTCCCGGTCGTACGCCCAGGGTGCGCAGGTCCCCGGCGAGGGTGTCCCGGGTGACGAGTGGGCCGGTCGGAGGGGGTGTCGGCATGGTCCGGCAGTCTCCCCGAGAGACGGTCCCTGCGCCAGCGAATTGATCGATCAAAGATCGTTTGCCCAGGTCACGTTAGGCATACCTAAGTGATGCAGCGCACCGCCCGCCCCGAGGGGGGCGGCTTGTCAGGCCCTGAGGAATTACGCAACAATGGTGTTGTGAAAAACGTTGGCGAGGCTCGGGAGACCCCCGCGGGGGCCCCGCAGGAGGAACTCGCGACCGGTGAGCGCTCGACGCGCAACCGGGTCGTGCGGTCCGTCCTGGACCACGGCCCGTCGACCGTCGCCGACCTGGCGGGCCGACTGGGTCTGACCCACGCCGCCGTACGCCGCCATCTCGACGCGCTGGTCGCCGACGACATCGTGGAAGCACGTGAGCAGCGGGTCTACGGAGCGCGTACGCGCGGACGTCCCGCCAAGGTGTTCGCCCTGACCGACTGCGGCCGGGACGCCTTCGACCAGTCCTACGACAAGCTCGCCGAGGACGCCCTGCGCTGGATCGCCGAGCGCGAGGGCGGGGACGAGGCGATCCTCTCCTTCGCCCGCGCCCGGATCGCCGCGCAGGCCGGGGCGTATCGCGAGGCCATAGAGGCCGCGACCCCCGAGGAGCGCACGGAAGCGCTGGCCAAGGCTCTGAGTGCCGACGGGTACGCTGCCACGGCGCGCAGCGCACCGGTCGGCGAGCAGCTCTGCCAGCACCACTGCCCGGTCGCGCATGTCGCCGAGCGGTTCCCGCAGCTGTGCGAGGCGGAGACGGAGTTCTTCTCCCAGCTGCTCGGCACGCATGTTCAGCGGCTGGCCACCATCGCCCACGGCGACGGGGTGTGCACGACGTTCATCCCCAAGATTTCGCAAACCACTCATAACGCATCTGCAAGCACGGCCGGGAGGAACCCCGCATGACGCTCCCCACGGAGACTGCCCACCCCGAACTCGAAGGCCTGGGCAAGTACGAATACGGCTGGGCCGACTCCGACACGGCCGGCGCCTCTGCCAAGCGCGGCATCAACGAGGACGTCGTCCGCGACATCTCCGGGAAGAAGAGCGAGCCGGAGTGGATGACCAAGCTCCGTCTCAAGGGGCTGCGCCTCTTCGAGAAGAAGCCCATGCCCAACTGGGGTTCCGACCTGTCGGGCATCGACTTCGACAACATCAAGTACTTCGTGCGCTCCACGGAGAAGCAGGCGGAGTCCTGGGAGGACCTGCCCGAGGACATCAAGAACACGTACGACAAGCTCGGCATCCCCGAGGCGGAGAAGCAGCGCCTCGTCGCCGGTGTCGCGGCCCAGTACGAGTCCGAGGTCGTCTACCACCAGATCAACGAAGAGCTCGAGGCGCAGGGTGTCATCTTCATGGACACCGACACGGCGCTCAAGGAGCACCCTGAGCTCTTCAAGGAGTACTTCGGCACCGTCATCCCGGTGGGCGACAACAAGTTCGCGTCGCTGAACTCCGCGGTGTGGTCCGGCGGCTCGTTCATCTACGTGCCGAAGGGTGTGCACGTCGAGATTCCGCTCCAGGCCTACTTCCGTATCAACACGGAGAACATGGGCCAGTTCGAGCGGACCCTGATCATCGTCGACGAGGGTGCCTACGTGCACTACGTCGAGGGTTGTACGGCGCCGATCTACTCCTCGGACTCCCTGCACTCCGCGGTGGTCGAGATCATCGTGAAGAAGGGCGGCCGCTGCCGCTACACGACCATCCAGAACTGGTCGAACAACGTCTACAACCTGGTCACCAAGCGCGCCGTGGCGTACGAGGGCGCGACCATGGAGTGGATCGACGGCAACATCGGCTCCAAGGTCACGATGAAGTACCCGGCCGTCTACCTGATGGGCGAGCACGCCAAGGGCGAGACCCTGTCCATCGCCTTCGCGGGCGAGGGGCAGCACCAGGACGCCGGCTCCAAGATGGTCCACATGGCGCCGAACACCTCCTCGAACATCGTGTCGAAGTCCGTGGCGCGCGGTGGCGGCCGTACGTCCTACCGCGGTCTCGTCGAGATCGGCGAGGGCGCCCACGGCTCCAAGTCGAACGTCCTGTGCGACGCGCTGCTCGTCGACACCATCTCCCGCTCGGACACGTACCCGTACGTGGACGTCCGCGAGGACGACGTGTCCATGGGCCACGAGGCGACCGTCTCCAAGGTCTCCGACGACCAGCTCTTCTACCTGATGAGCCGCGGTCTGACGGAGTTCGAGGCGATGGCGATGATCGTGCGCGGCTTCGTCGAGCCGATCGCCAAGGAACTGCCCATGGAGTACGCCCTCGAGCTCAACCGGCTGATCGAGCTCCAGATGGAAGGCGCGGTCGGCTGAGCGCCGCCGCCGTATCCATCAAGCCACTCACGTAAGAAAGCGAGCAGACCCACAGCCATGGCTGAGGCTCAGAATATCCCTGTGGGCTCGACCACCGCGGGCCAGATCGCGGTGGCCGCCGAGTCGACCGTCGCCACGCGCATGAGCGCGCCCCCCTCCTTCGACGTGGCGGACTTCCCGGTCCCCCACGGCCGCGAGGAGGAATGGCGGTTCACCCCGCTGGAGCGCCTGCGCGGGCTGCACGACGGCACCGCCGTCGCGACCGGCGAAGGCGTACGGATCGACGTGACGGCCCCCGAGGGCGTCACCGTCGAGACGGTCGCCCGTGACGACGCGCGGATCGGAAAGGCCGGCATCCCGGTGGACCGGGTCGCCGCCCAGGCGTACTCGGCCTTCGAGAAGGCCGGTGTCGTCACCGTCCCCAAGGAGACGGTGCTCACCGAGCCCATCCGGATCGCCGTGCACGGCGAGGGCGGGGTCGCCTACGGCCACCAGGTCATCGAACTGGGAGCCTTCGCCGAGGCCGTCGTCGTCATCGACCACACCGGTGACGCGGTGCTCGCCGCCAACGTCGACTACATCCTGGGCGACGGCGCCAAGCTGACCGTCGTCTCCGTCCAGGACTGGGACGACAAGGCGGTCCACGTCGGCCAGCACAACGCGCTGATCGGCCGCGACGCCACCTTCAAGTCGTTCGTGGTCACCTTCGGCGGCGACCTCGTACGCCTCCACCCGCGTATCGCCTACGCGGGCACCGGCGGCGAGGCCGAGCTCTTCGGCCTGTACTTCACGGACGCCGGCCAGCACCAGGAGCACCGCCTCCTGGTCGACCACAACACCCCGCACTGCAAGTCCAACGTCGCCTACAAGGGCGCGCTCCAGGGCGAGGGCGCGCACGCGGTCTGGATCGGCGACGTCCTCATCGAGGCCAAGGCCGAGGGCACGGACACCTACGAGATGAACCGCAACCTGGTTCTGACCGACGGTGCCCGCGTCGACTCCGTGCCGAACCTGGAGATCGAGACCGGGGAGATCGTCGGCGCCGGCCACGCCTCCGCGACCGGCCGTTTCGACGACGAGCAGCTCTTCTACCTGATGGCCCGCGGCATCCCGGCCGGTGAGGCCCGCCGTCTGGTGGTCCGCGGCTTCTTCGCCGAGCTGGTGCAGCAGATCGGTGTCGACGACATCGAAGAGCGCCTTCTCGTGAAGATCGACGAGGAGCTGGAGGCGTCGCTCTGATGCCCGGCACCTTCGTGCGCGTCTGTGGGCTGAGCGAGCTGGAGGAGAACACCCCGAAGCGGGTGGAACTCGACGGCACGCCGGTCTCGGTCGTGAAGACCGAGGGGGAGGTGTTCGCGATCAACGACATCTGCTCGCACGCGAACGTCTCGCTCTCCGAGGGCGAGGTGGAGGACTGTCAGATCGAATGCTGGCTGCACGGCTCCTCGTTCGACCTCCGCACCGGCAAGCCGTCCGGCCTTCCCGCGACGCGCCCCGTCCCCGTTTACCCCGTACAGATCGAAGGGGACGACGTGCTCGTCTCCCTCAACCAGGAGTCCTGAGGAACCCATGGCAACGCTTGAAATCCACGACCTGCACGTCACCGTCGAGGCCGACAACGCCACGAAGGAGATCCTCAAGGGCGTCGACCTGACCGTGAAGCAGGGCGAGACGCACGCCATCATGGGCCCCAACGGCTCGGGCAAGTCGACCCTCGCCTACTCGCTCGCGGGCCACCCGAAGTACACGATCACCAGCGGCACCGTCACCCTCGACGGCGAGAACGTCCTGAAGATGTCCGTCGACGAGCGCGCCCGCGCGGGCCTGTTCCTGGCGATGCAGTACCCGGTGGAGATCCCCGGCGTCTCGGTCTCCAACTTCCTGCGCACCTCCGCCACCGCCGTCCGCGGCGAGGCCCCCAAGCTGCGTACGTGGGTGAAGGAGGTCAAGGAGACCATGGAGCGCCTCTCCATGGACCCGGCCTTCGCCGAGCGCAACGTCAACGAGGGCTTCTCCGGCGGTGAGAAGAAGCGCCACGAGATCCTTCAGCTGGAGCTGCTCAAGCCGAAGATCGCGATCCTCGACGAGACCGACTCCGGCCTGGACGTCGACGCCCTGCGCATCGTCTCCGAGGGTGTCAACCGCGTCCGCGAGACCGGTGAGGTGGGCACCCTGCTCATCACCCACTACACGCGCATCCTGCGCTACATCAAGCCCGACTTCGTGCACGTCTTCTCCGGCGGCCGCATCGTCGAGTCCGGCGGCGCCGAGCTCGCCGACAAGCTGGAGAACGAGGGCTACGAGTCGTACGCACTCGACGTGAAGGGTGGCGTATCCGCGTGACACAGCTGCCGGGCCTCCTCGACACCGAGGCGATCCGCAAGGACTTCCCCATCCTGGACCGCCAGGTCCACGACGGTAAGAAGCTGGTGTACCTGGACAACGCGGCGACTTCGCAGAAGCCGCGCCAGGTCCTGGACGCCCTGAACGAGTACTACGAGCGCTACAACGCCAACGTCCACCGCGGTGTGCATGTGCTCGCCGAGGAGGCCACGGCGCTGTACGAGGGCGCGCGCGACAAGGTCGCCGAGTTCATCAACGCGCCGAGCCGCGACGAGGTGATCTTCACCAAGAACGCCTCCGAGTCGCTCAACCTCGTGGCCAACATGCTGGGCTGGGCCGACGAGCCCTACCGCGTCGACCACGAGACCGAGATCGTCATCACGGAGATGGAGCACCACTCCAACATCGTTCCGTGGCAGCTGCTTTCGCAGCGCACCGGCGCGAAGCTGAAGTGGTTCGGCCTCACCGACGACGGCCGTCTCGACCTGTCGAACATCGACGAGATCATCACGGAGAAGACGAAGATCGTCTCCTTCGTGCTGGTGTCGAACATCCTTGGCACCGTGAACCCGGTCGAGGCGATAGTGCGCCGCGCCCAGGAGGTCGGCGCCCTGGTCCTGATCGACGCGTCGCAGGCCGCGCCGCACATGCCGCTCGACGTCCAGGCCCTCCAGGCCGACTTCGTGGCCTTCACCGGTCACAAGATGTGCGGCCCGACCGGCATCGGCATCCTCTGGGGCCGCCAGGAACTCCTGGAGGACCTTCCGCCGTTCCTCGGCGGCGGCGAGATGATCGAGACCGTGTCGATGCACTCGTCGACGTACGCGCCCGCGCCGCACAAGTTCGAGGCGGGCACCCCGCCGATCGCGCAGGCGGTCGGTCTGGGAGCGGCCATCGACTATCTCTCGGCGATCGGCATGGACAAGATCCTCGCCCACGAGCACGCGCTCACCGAGTACGCGGTGAAGCGGCTCGCGGAGGTCCCCGACCTCCGGATCATCGGCCCCACCACGGCCGAGGACCGCGGCGCCGCGATCTCGTTCACGCTGGGCGACATCCACCCGCACGACGTGGGCCAGGTTCTCGACGAGCAGGGCATCGCGGTCCGGGTCGGTCACCACTGCGCCCGTCCGGTCTGCCTGCGGTACGGAATTCCTGCGACCACGCGGGCGTCGTTCTATCTGTACTCCACGCCGTCCGAGATCGACGCTCTGATCGACGGCCTGGAGCATGTACGGAACTTCTTCGGCTGAGGGGCTGGCTGGGAACGTGAAGCTGGATTCGATGTACCAGGAAGTCATCCTGGACCACTACAAGCACCCGCACGGGCGCGGTCTCCGGGACGGCGACGCCGAGGTGCACCACGTCAATCCCACGTGCGGTGACGAGATCACCCTGCGCGTGAAGTACGACGGCGAGCGGATCGAGGACATCTCGTACGAGGGCCAGGGCTGCTCGATCAGCCAGGCCTCCGCCTCCGTACTGAACGACTTGCTGGTCGGCAAGGACGTGTCCGACGCGCAGAAGATCCAGGAGACCTTCCTGGAACTGATGCAGTCCAAGGGCCGGATCGAGCCCGACGACGCGATGGAGGAGGTACTGGAGGACGCGGTCGCGTTCGCCGGTGTCTCCAAGTACCCGGCCCGGGTCAAGTGCGCCCTCCTCAGCTGGATGGCGTGGAAGGACGCGACGGCCCAGGCTCTGGGCGAGAGCGCCGAGAGGAAGACGGCATGAGCGAGAACACTGTGACATCGGACGAGACCGCTGTGATGTCGGCGTCGGAGGAGTCCGTCGTGGCATCGGCCGAGACCGCTGTGGCGTCGGGCGACACCCTGACGACGAAGCCGGCCTCGGAGGAAGAGGTCCGCGAGGCGCTCTACGACGTCGTCGACCCCGAGTTGGGTATCGACGTCGTCAACCTCGGCCTCATCTACGGCATTCACATCGACGACGCGAACATCGCGACGATCGACATGACCCTGACGTCCGCGGCCTGTCCGCTCACCGATGTCATCGAGGACCAGGCCAAGTCCGCCACGGACGGCCTCGTCAACGAGCTGCGCATCAACTGGGTCTGGATGCCGCCGTGGGGCCCGGACAAGATCACGGACGACGGCCGCGAGCAGCTTCGGGCGCTCGGCTTCAACGTCTGAGTCTTCGGGACTTCAGCACCTCGCATGGGGCGGCACCTTCGGGTGCCGCCCCATCGCGTTTTTCGGGGGACGCCCGGGTCTCAGGCCCAGCCTCGCACCAGGCGGAACGCCGAGTCCGCCCGGTAGAGCCTGCCACGCTCGGACCGCCCCAGGCGCAGCTGGAAGTTGCGGTGGCGCAGGAAGCGGCCCGGGTAGTTGACGGCCTCCAGCATGACCGCGCCGGAGTAGGAGGACGCGCGGGGGCAGAAGGTGGCGTCCTTCCGGAAGAGGGCGGAGCCGTCGTCGCGGTCGGCGCGCAGCAGGAAGTCGCGGTGGCGCAGGTAGGAGCCGTCGGCGGTGACGAAGGAGTAGCAGGAGGACTTCGCCAGTCCGGGGACCACCTTGAAGCTGGCGGCCCGCCGGGTCGCCGCCGAGCTGCCCGAACTCACCGGGTCGAGCCGGACCTGTCCGTCACTCAGATGCCAGAAGCGGTCGGGGTAGTTGACCGCCTGGACCGACTTCCACGAAGAGGCCGGCCTGGGCGAGGAAGCGGTGCCGGAGGCGGCAGGCTTCGACGTTCCGGGGACGGTCCCGCTGCCGGAACCCCCGTCCGACGGTCCGGGCGACGCGGTACTCCGCGAGGCGGAATCAGGTGAGGCGGAGTCAGGTGAGGCCGAGCGTGAAGTCCCGGGCGAGGCCAGTGCGTTCTTGCCCGCCGGGGCCGTGGTCGCTCCGGCGGGTGCGACGGGGGCGCCGAGGAGGAAGGGGTTCGCCGTGTCGGCCGTGGTCCTGTTGGCCGCACCGTTCTGTGATGGATCGTCAGAACGGTTCGCCTGTACGGAGATCACGGCCACGACGGCGATGCTCGCGGCCACCGCGAGCCCGCCGGCCAGCCAGAGCCGCCGCGTTCCGGGCAGCCTGCCCTCGTCATTCGCCCCGACCGCCTCCCAGGGCGCCGGGTGCACGGGAACGAGGTCGGTCGACACCGGGTAGGGCGCGCCGTGCGGGGTGGGGCGCCAGGGAACGATCTCCCTGGAGGGGGCGGGCCCGTCGGGACCGTCGGGCCCGGATCCGGGCGTCACTTCTGGCATACGCGTTCCTAAGCAGGGGAGGGCGAGCGCGCGAAAGGGCGAAGCGAGGGATGGAGGGTGCGGCACACGGAGCGGGCGGTCATGGAGACCCGGTGTGCGGCTGGTGAAACAGTAGTGGAACAGGTGACTTCTGAGCAGTCGTTTCCCGCAGCGATACGGGGAATTGCCTGCAGCGTTTTCCGGGCAATCACCGACAGAGCTGCGGGAGTTGGGCGGTGTCGGGTGCGGGGTGGTGGCGACGGTGAGGGGCGGGGGCGGTGCGGGGTGCCGGACTCGGTGTCCGGGGTTCGTACGGCATCCTCGGTGCGGGCGCGCTCGGCCCATTCCTTTCGTGGCGGTTCGTGGCGGCCGGGGAGCTGTCCGGGGGGAGCGGTTCCGGAGCCGTCCGGGAGTGCTTGGGTGAAGCGCCTTCCAGGGGAGGGCTCGCCGGGAGGTGTGCCCGGCGGCGGTGGCGGACCTCCTCGCGCCGGGGGAGACTGCCGTTCATGGCTGTCTCCTTCTACCACCTCGTCATCGACGCCCACGACCTGCCCGTGCTGGCCCGCTTCTGGTGTCAAGTCCTCGACTGGCGTGTGCTGTTCGAGGCCGAGGACGAGATCGTCATCGGCTCCGACGTGCACGCGCTGCCCGGACTCTGCTTCGTGCCGGTCGCCGAGCGCAAGACCGTCAAGAACCGGCTGCACATCGATCTCACGCCGGACGACCAGGCCGCCGAGGTCGAGCGGATCCTCGCCCTCGGGGCGCGCCGGGCCGACGTGGGACAGGGCGCGGACGTCAGCTGGGTCGTCCTCGCCGATCCGGAGGGCAACGAGTTCTGCGTGCTGCGGCCGAAGAAGTCGCTGGTGGACTGAGCCCGGCGTCCCCGGAGTGCCGGGCTCCTCCGGCCCACCGGGCGTCCCCGGAACGGCGGCCGCGCGTATCAGCACGTCCGCCAGGCCTTCCCTGCGGATGCGCTGGTCGATGTGCGGCAGGTTCGTCACCAGCGGCATGAACGCCATTATGTACACCTGTACGTATCCCATGCCCTCCATGTGTACAGTCGTACGCATGGGATACGTACTGCTCGCCGGAGCCATCGCGGCGGAGGTCGGCGCGACCACCGCGATGAAGTACACGGAGGGCTTCAGCAGGCTGTGGCCGTCCCTGCTGACTGTCCTCGGATACGTCGTCGCCTTCGCGCTGCTCGCGCAGACCCTGAAGACCGTCTCGGTCGGTACGGCCTACGCGATCTGGGCCGGCGTCGGCACCGCCGCCATCGCTGCGATAGGCATGCTGTTCCTCGGCGAGGGACTCACGGCCGCGAAGGCCGCCGGGATCGCGCTGATCATCGGTGGGGTCGTGCTGCTGAACCTGGGCGGGGCGCACTGATGGCCGCGCCCGGCGCGGCGGACGGCGGCCCGTGATGGCGCGCCGGTACGACCCCGAGCGGCGGCAGCGGATCATCGACGCGGCGATCCGTGTCGTCGGCGCCAAGGGCATCGCCGGGCTCAGTCATCGCTCCGTCGCCGCCGAGGCCGATGTGCCGCTCGGCTCCACGACGTACCACTTCAAGACCCTCGACGAGCTCATGGTCGCCGCCCTGCGCCAGGCGAACGAGGGCTTCGCCAAGGTGCTCGCCGCGCGCGGCACCCTGGAGGACACCCGTGCCGACCTGGCCGCCGAACTCGCCGGCCTGATCGGCGAATGGCTGGCAGGCGACCGCACGGGCGTGGAGCTGGAGTACGAGCTCTATCTGGCCGCCCTCCGCAGGCCCGCCCTGCGCCCGGTCGCCGCCGAGTGGATCGACAGCCTCGTCGAACCGCTGGCCCGCCGCACGGATCCGGTCACCGCGCGGGCGCTGGTCGCCCTGCTGGACGGGATCTGTCTCCAGGTGCTGCTGACGGGGACGTCGTACGACGAGGGGTACGCGCGCGAGGTATTGGCGAGGGTCCTCCCGCGCGGCGGGGCGGCCGGAGATGGTCCGGTGCGGTGACCGGAGAAGACCCGGGGCGGTCACCCGGTCGGTCCGGAGGGTGAGCGGGGTCGGTCCGGGGCGGTGACCGGATTCGGCTGGGACGGTGACCGGAGTTGGTTCTGGGCGGTGTCTGGAGAGCCTGGGGATGGCGACTGGAGTTAGTTCTGGGTGGTGTCCGGAGAGGCCGGGGATGGTGTCCGGAGTTGGTTCTGGGCGGTGTCTGGAGAGCCTGGGGATGGTGTCCGGAGTTGGTTCTGGGCGGTGTCCGGAGAGGCTGGGGATGGTGGCCGGGTATGGCCTGGGGCGGTGACCGGAGAAGGCCCGGGGCGGTCACCCGGTCGGCCGGGACGGTGACCGGAGTCGGTCCGGGGCGGTGATCGGTGCCCGGTGGCCGAGACGCCCCGCGCACCGGTTCGCTCGGGCGGCCCCCGCCAAGTTAGGTTTCACCCATGACCGACACGACTGCTTCTCGTACCACCGGCGCCGTCGCCGCCGGGCTCGCCACCCTTACCTCCGACGGCACCGTTCTCGACACCTGGTTCCCCGCGCCCGAACTGTCCGCCGAGCCCGGCCCGGCCGGCACCGAGCGGCTGTCCGCCGAGCGGGCCGTCGAACTGCTCGGCGAGGGAGCCGCGCAGGCCATCGGCCCGGACGCCCGCCGGGGCGTCGAGGTGGTCGCGGTCCGTACGGTCATCGCGTCGCTGGACGACAAGCCGCTCGACGCGCACGACGCGTACCTGCGCCTGCACCTCCTCTCGCACCGCCTGGTCAAGCCGCACGGCCAGAACCTGGACGGCGTGTTCGGCCTGCTCACCAACGTCGCCTGGACCTCGCTCGGCCCGGTCGCCGTCGACGACATCGAGAAGGTCCGGCTGAACGCGCGCGCCGCCGGCCTGCACCTCCAGGTGACCTCCATCGACAAGTTCCCGCGCATGACGGACTATGTCGCGCCCAAGGGCGTCCGCATCGCCGACGCCGACCGGGTCCGCCTCGGCGCGCACCTCGCCGAGGGCACGACCGTCATGCACGAGGGCTTCGTGAACTTCAACGCGGGCACGCTCGGCACCTCCATGGTCGAGGGCCGCATCTCCGCCGGTGTCGTCGTCGGCAACGGTTCGGACATCGGCGGCGGCGCGTCCACCATGGGCACCCTCTCGGGTGGCGGCAACGTCCGCATCACCATCGGCGAGCGCTGCCTCGTCGGCGCGGAGGCCGGCGTCGGCATCGCCCTCGGCGACGAGTGCGTGGTCGAGGCAGGGCTGTACGTCACCGCCGGCACGCGCGTGACGATGCCCGACGGCGACATCGTCAAGGCCCGCGAGCTGTCCGGGGCTTCGAACATCCTCTTCCGCCGCAACTCGGTCACCGGAACCGTCGAGGCCCGCCCGAACAACGCGGTGTGGGGCGGCCTGAACGAGGTTCTGCACAGCCACAACTGATCATCGGCGGCCGCGAGTTGCGGCCGCCCTGCTCGATCATCGCTCTGAACCGCTGCTGATCTGTCGGCAGTTGTCGACGCTGGTCATCGTCGAGCGCCCTTCCGCGGCCCCAGGACGGCCCGGGAGGGCGCTCGTGCGTTGGCTGACATCCGCCATCTGTGTTCGATCGCAGCGCGGTGCAGCGTGCCGGAACGGGGCCTGTCGCCTGCATCTCGCTCAACTTTCATGTCTTGGCGGAGCGACTGTGTCTGCGACTCCATGTGCTTGAGTGCCAAGTCGGCACGACGGGAGCTCGTGAAGCTTCGACACCACCCCCCTCCAAACAGCCGCCCGAGAGGCCCCGGACCGCGCGGATCACTTCTTGCGACGCCTGCTCGCGCGCTTCTTCAACTCGGCCTGACCACGCTTCGTCCAGTCACCCTGATGGAGGTAGCAACGTGCGGTGCCCTTCAACGTCTTGTTCTGACAGCGACCTCCGGCCGCCGTCGGCCAACCGCACTTTCCCTGCTTCCACTCACCCACGGTGTGTCCCCCTCCCGTTGGATCGCTTCGTGTACGGGCGTCCAGCGCGTGGCACGTAGCCAACACAGAGCAGGGCGCGCAGTCAGCGGGGTCAGGCGATGCAGGCGCACGCGGGTCAGTACGTCGGAGCGCTCTTCTGGGTGCACGCTTTCCAACTGTGTTGGTGGGGCTGCGGGTTGGGTGCGGGAGCGTTCACCTGGGTTCATGGCCGATCGGTTTGTCTACGCCGGGAGGGTTGTGGGTCTCGCCTGAACGGTCGTGAACGGGGCTGAATGAGACGGAAGCTGAGACGGGCCAGCGTCTCAGGGGGGCTTTCCTCGACCCAGGCGCCGCTCAGCCTTCCTGTGCGTCGGTGGGCGCGAGTGGGGTGGTGTCCTTGGTCGGAGGCGCTTCGATGGTCACGGGCTGATTGATGTCGAGGAAGCTGATGGTCAGGTCGAGCGGCCCGTCTCCGGTGCCGACCAGGTCGTCATTGTGCTCGGCCCGCATACGGAACTGTTTGGTGCGGTGGTCGCCGTCTATCCATATGTCCATGGTGAGCGGGTCGGAGACTTCCAGTTGTATGAACTGATCGAGGCGCCCTCCGGTCAAGCCCTTTCTGTTAACCGTCCCTTTGTAGTGCGTGGTCTTTGCGCCGTCGACTGTCTCGGTCCCGATCAGCCGCAGGTCCTTGGACCCGGTCAGAAGCGTGGACTGCGCGGTTGGGCTCACCTGCAGCTGACTGGGCAGTACGCCGTAGGACTGGTTGTCCACTCCGCCGCGTCCCCACACGGCCGGCGCAGCGCTGAGCCAGCTCTTGCCGTTCAGCTTCTCGGGACGTATCGCACTCCCGCCGACGTACATCACCTTGTCGACGAACCGGATCTCCAATGGGGCGTTCCCGCCCCGGACGGCCGCAGCGGTCATCTTCATACTCATGGCCGGCGGTTGCGTGTTCATGGAGGCCTCGGCCTCCAGACGGCCTTTCCCCGGTACGGTCCCGCTGATCCGATAGCGGAGCGACGTGATGTCTTCGGCGTTTTTCCCCGCGTTCGCCACAGCCGCCGCGGGAGTCACCTTGGGTGGTGCTGCGACCGCGGAACCGCTCTTGGCGACCCCTCCGCAGGCAACCGATCCCCCCGCGAGCAGTACGGCCACGAACGCCATGCTCGTCACTCTGCGCGGTACGGAGACAAGAACGGACATACCCACGAACCCCCAAGGTAGATGGAAGATCTCTGCCAAGGGCCGCGAGCCTAACCCGGGGTCTGTCCTGGGGTCTGCTGGGGTCCTATGAGGTGTGTGCGGCATACCCGTCAGACGTGCTCGCACCACGTTCGGCGGTCGTACGCGTGGTCGGACTCACAGCTTGGGAAGCTGTGGGCATTTGTGGGCTGCTCGTGCGTTGACCTGCGCGAACAGCCGGAGAGCAGACCCGTCACGCGCGGCTGCTTTCGCCGTGATTCCCCGCAGTTCCCCGCTCAATCTGACGCGGTCATAGTGCGGTCCGCCTCGGACTCGGTGTCGCTGACCACCCGCGATTTCCTGTTTCGGCGGTGCTGATGCCAGCGCTCCGAAAGCTCCCCGGTGGCAATGGCAGCGGCCGCCATCCCGGCGCACGTCGGCCAGCTCTTGGAGTCACTGATGATCACGCTGATGAGACGGAACGCCACAGTCATCAGGGCCCACCAAACAACCCACGAGGCTGCTGCGCCGACCCAACTGCTTCTACCGTTCACGGGCCAAAGGCAGCTTGCCTCGGTACAGCTGTGCGCCCGCATCTGGACCGGGAAGATCTGGTGGAGCAGCCTTTAAGCGCACGGAGGTTGGGATGTTCCTGGATCAGCTGGCCACACTACTGGCGGTCGCTGTTGGTGCCGCTGGCTCGTACGCCTCCACCACACTGACCGAGCGGACCCGGTGGCGCCGAACGCAGACAGAGCGTTGGCATGAGAAGAAGTTCGAGGTGTACGCGCGATACGGCAATGCGCTTAAGGAGCAGATATGGATCATCCAGCGCATCGGCGCGGCGCTGGGGTACGCGCACGTTGTTGATCCACTGGAGCTTGCCGCAGGACTGCCGCTTCTCGCCGAGGCGGAGGCGCGTCGAGCCACACCTGTGGGAGTCCGTGCTGCTCGTTGGTGACGCCGAAACTGTCAGAGCTGCGCGGTCATGGCACGAGGCAGTTTGGACACTGCAGCTACATGTGCGAGAGCAGAGACATGACGAGGAAGGCTGGACCCGCGATTCGCGGCGGGTGAGCCAGAAGCGCGATGCGTTCTACGCCTCTGCCCGGCGCGAACTGGGAATCGCTGGGCCCCCGCTTCCGTCCGGGAACTGGCCTCGTGACTGGCAGCAGGGCGAAGCCACGGACTGAGCAGGCTCAGGCTTGGCCTGGAATGTGCCAAAGAGGCGCGTGGTCTTGCTCCGGACGGCTGACGAGCAGTAGGGCTCTGAGGTCCTGGCTGCTGCCTGCCGTTGAGGCCGAAGCGGAGCAAGACCCTGTGCGGCGCGACTTCCTGGAGTCGTTCCCCTTCGAAATTGGCATGGTCGAGGACCAAGGGAACTGAGAGCGAGGATGGCTGGTGGGCAGTTAAGCCAGTGCTGATCATCGGCGGCCCTGCCGAGGTTCGTCCCCTCCCGCTGTCGTGGGACGGCACTCCTATGTGCCGAGGCTCGTGGCGAATTCCGTCAGGGCCTCGAAGTCGGCGTCGCGCAGGCCGAGTCGGGGGCTGACGTGCCGAAGGAGTGCGGGTGCGGGATGGCGCGCGGCGACGAACGCGGCGTCGGCCGGGCTCTGTTCGTCGTCCACCCAGGCGAAGGGGCGGCCCTCGGCGTGGGCCACGATGCGCTCCGTCTTCCAGTGGACGCCGTCGGGGCGCTCGGCGAACAGGGCGCCGGTGAAGTCGACGTAGGGGAGTTCGGGCAAGCCGATCACGGGGGCGATCCAGCGGTTCGCGGCGTCCATCCACGTGGTGGCCCAGCACAGGTCGTAGCCGAGGGCGAGGAGGGCCCGGCCGTGGTCGGGGTGGAGCCACACGCGCAGGGGCCGGCCGGGCTGCAGGGCCACCCGGATCGTCGTGTACCCCTCGGGCCGACGCTCCTTCTGGGCGGCGTACGGATTGAGCGGGCCGTCGACGTCGAGGAACAGCAGCGGCAAGGAGGAGTCCGCCGGCCTTGCCCGGTTCGCGTTGCGCACCTGATCACCGTACGGCAGGGGCCTCCGCGAGAACCGCGATGTTTTTTCTGCGGTGCAGGCATAGCGCCGGGCGGTCACACGCGTCACAGCAGGTACAGGGGCGGGACACGAGGCCCGTCGAAAAAGAGAAGGTGACGATGGATGCCGAAGGGCTCGAAAGCTTCGGACAGTTCGTGGCCGGCAGGTCCGCCGCCCTGCTGAGGACCGCCGTGCTGCTCAGCGGCGGCGACCGGCACGCGGGGGAGGACCTGTTGCAGGGTGCCCTGGCCAAGGCCGCCGGACGATGGCACAAGATCGACGAACCCGAGGCGTACGTACGGCAGGTGCTCTACCGTCAGCAGGTCAGCCGCTGGCGGCTGAAGTGGCGGCGACGCGAGGTCAGCGTCGCTCATCCGCCCGAGACCGGCCCACCGGGCACCGACACGGCGGCCGCCACCGAGCTGCGCCTGGTGATGCGCGAGGCACTGTCCCGGCTCACCGCACGCCAGCGCACCGTTCTGGTGCTGCGCTACTTCGAGGACCTGCCGGAGGCCGACGTGGCCCGGCTGCTGGGCTGCTCCGTGGGCACCGTGCGGTCCACCGCCCACCGCTCCCTGGCCCGGCTGCGCGCCCTCGCGCCCGAACTCGCCGCGATCGCCCCCGCCGGTGAACGGTCGTCGTCCCGTGACTACTCGCCCGTGGAGGTACGGCCGTGAACATCGAGGAACTGGTGAGCGAGGCGCTGCGCGAGCAGGCCGCCGAACAGCCGCCACCCGGCCCCGGCCTCGCCGACCGGGTCCTGACCGTGCGCAGGCGCCGTCGGACCCGGCGCATCGCGTCCGTCGCGGTCGCCGTCGCCGTGGCGGTCGCCGCAGCGGTCGGGGTGCCGCGGCTGGAGTCCGGTGGACACGACGTACGGCCCCTGGGAAGGGTGGACCCCAAGCCGAAGGCGCCGAAGGCCCCGACGGCCGCGCACCCGGCGCAGTCGCCGGGGCGCTCGCTGGTCGCGGCCGGGCGTATGGCGATGGCCGCGTACTACACCCAGAAGACCGACTGGCGGACCGCCCACAAGGGCCTCAGGGTGCGCACCTACTGGCTGCTCGACCCGAAGTCCGGCCACTACAAGAAGGACACCCGGTGGTCGTGGGTCGCGGTGGCCCCCGGCCTGCGGACCGCCGCTGTCTTGGAGCAGCACCTGCCTGTGCGCCGGATCGGACTGCTCGACCTCGCGAGCGGCAAGGTCGAGCAGTGGATCCCGGTAGACCACCCGGTGGGCGGGCTGCAGTTCTCGCGCAACGGCACGAAACTCGTCGCGACGACGTACGACGAGAATCCCGACATCATGACCAGAACGGGCGACGAGGGCATCCCTGTGCCGGTGATGTCCTCCCGCACCGGCTTCTACGTCTTCGACGTGGCGTCGGAGAAGGGCTCCTGGGCCGCGGTGGGGGTGCAACGGGACGACCAGGGCAACGAGATCAACCTTCGCCAGGACTTCGAGTTCTGCCGCGACGGGAGGACGGTCACGGGCAGGCAGTCGGGCGCGCCCACCGTTCGCTTCTACGACGCGTCCGGCCGAGAGGTGAGCGTGCCCGACGAGGAGCGGTACCGCACCGTCACGGCCGGCCTGTCGCCCGACGGCACCCGGCTCGCCGGGGAGTTCGCGGGCGAGAAGTGGCACACCTCCTCGTGGATCCTCGACCCGCGTACCGGCAAGCACCTGGCCGAGGTCCACGGCCAGATGCTGCTCGCCTGGGCCGACGACAAATCCCTGATCGCCTGGGACATCGCCGAGGGTGACAAGAACGAGTTCCACAATCGGCTGGTGCTGGTCACCATCGGCAGCGACAAGGAGGTGCCGCTCAGCGGCTATCTCCGGGGCACCGACGGCTCGGTGGGGCGCTGGGAGCCCGTCTTCGCCGAGCGCTGAGCCTCGCTCGTCCGCTGCTCGTTAGACCGCAGCGAACTCGTCGGTGACCTCGGCGAGCACCGCCCGCAGCCCGTCGGCCGTCTCCCGGCCGGCGGGCCGCAGCGGTGCCCGGACCGGGCCCGCCGGCAGCCCGAGCGAGGCCAGCAGCGCCTTCGCGGTGACCGTGCCGGGCAGTCCCGCCCCCGTCGTCGCCTCGATCAGCGGCACGGCCCGCCGCATCAGCCGGGCCGCCCCCGCCGTGTCGCCGCCGTCGAACGCGTCGAGCACGGCCCGCATCAGACCCGGCGCGACGTTCGCCACCGTGCTGACGTACCCGGCGCCGCCCACCGCGTACAGGGCGAGCACCTGCTCGTCGCAGCCCGCGTAGTACGCCAACTCCGTTCGGGCCAGCACCCTTTGTGTGCCGAGCAGGTCGTACGCGCAGTCCTTCACGGCCACGATCCCGGGGTGCGCGGCGAGCCGGATCATCGTGTCGGGTTCGATGCGGGTGCCGGTGCGGCCGGGGATGTCGTAGAGCATGAGCGGCAGTTCGGACGCGTCCGCGACCTCGGTGAAGTGTGCCTCCAGCGCGTCCTGCGGCGGCCTCGAGTAGTACGGGGTGACGACGAGTACGCCGTCCGCGCCCGCCTCCCCGGCCGCCAGAGCGAGATCGACCGTGTGCCGGGTGTCGGACGAGCCGACGCCCGTGACCAGGTGGGCCCGGTCGCCGACCGCCTCGCGGACCGCGCGGACCAGCGCGGACTTCTCCGCGTCCGAGGTGGTCGGCGATTCGCCCGTGGTGCCGTTCAGCACCAGGCCGTCGCAGCCCTCGCGCACCAGGCGGTCGGCGAGGCACCGGGCGCCGTCGAGGTCGAGCGCGCCCGCCTCGGTGAACGGTGTGATCATCGCGCAGAGCGCCCGGCCGAAAGGTGCCGGAGACCGGTCGGAGTTCGTCATACGAGCAGTCTCGGCGCGATGACCGTACAGCTCCACTTAAATCTTCTACGGCATATCGATAAGCACTGCTGAGATGTGCTGCCGGGCCCTCGGCCCGAGGGCCCTGTGTACCTTTCCGCCCTTCATGGGTCACCATGGACCGGAAGTCCACCGACCGCAGGTCATGGGAGGCGTCATGAAGCTCGGCAAGGCACTCGCCACCGGAGTCGCGGAGGAACAGGCCCACGCACTCGAGGACGCGTTCGAACTCCCCGAGATCATCGAGGAGTCGGAGGCGTCCGCGCCCGAAGAGGTTCCGGCCGGACGATGAGGCTGCGGCTCCCCGAGGAACGCCCGACGGAGCCGCCGACCGGATACAAGATCGCCCACCCGGTGCTGTCCCAGGACGGCACCAGGGCCGGGTTCACCGGCGTATCGCTGGGCGGCGCGCTGCCGTACGGAGTGCTGGACGAGGCGCGCTGTGTCTACGGGTGGCGGCACCGTGCGCCGCACCGCCGCTGTGACTGCGGTTTCCATTGCGTGCACGAGTCCGCCGTCGCCGAGGCGATGCTGTGCACCGCCGAACACCGGGCGGCCGTTCTCCTCGAAGTCTCCGTCCTCGGCGCCTACATCCGCTTCGAGCGGGGTTTCCGTTACGCCCGTCAGCGGGTGCGCTGCGCCACCGTCGGTCCCTGCGGCTGCGGCGCCGTGGCCGCGGCGCTGGCCGACGCCGGCTGGGGGCGTCCGGGCTGGCGCGCCCTGACGGCCGCCTGCGCGGGATGCGTACGCGGTCGTACGTCGCTCTCGCTCGCCTCCTTCGCGCGGCTGGCCGGGGAGGGCCTGCGGGTCCGGGCCACCGGCGGTCCCATGGTGGCCGCTGCCGGTCTCGGGGTGTCCGAGCTGGTCGCGGAGGCGGCGCTGCTCCAAGCCCGACTCGACTGGTTCCAGGGCCAGTTGGCCCGGCTGCACGACCCGGGATCGCAGGGATAGTGCGGGCCGGTCCGGGTACCCGGGCCCCCGGCGAGCGAGCGAAGGCGGAGTCCTCGCCGCGAGCCCGCTCCCAAGGCGGTACAGCGGTCACCGAGGGCGCCGTTGAGGCCCGTCGGAGGAGCCGGAGGGGAGCGATGCGGCGGCGAACCGGACACCGGTTCGCCGCCGCATCGTGTGCAGCCCTCCTCGCTTTGATGCCCAGCCCTGGCACCGCAGTTACGGCGCCGCAGTCCTGGCACCGCAGTTCTGATGTCGTGGTCCTGGCACCGCAGGCCTGAATCCACGTCCCTGACGCCGCAGTCCTGGCGTCACACACGCTCGGCGCTGTCTCGCTCGGCTCCCCTGCGCGTCGGTGCAATTCCCGTCTCCACCTTCTCCCGGGCCGCGCGCATCGCCCGCAGTCGCGGCGGCCACTTGCGGGTGTCGCGCGGTTCGACGTAGGGCTCCTCGGTCGGGAGCCGGCCGTGGGCGATGGCGCGCTGGCGGGCGAGCTCCGCGTCGAACTCCAGGCCCAGGAGGATGGCCAGGTTGGTGAGCCAGAGCCACACGAGGAAGATGATGGCGCCCGCGAGCGTGCCGTAGGTCTTGTTGTACGAGCCGTAGCCGGCGGCGTAGACGGCGAATCCCGCGGACGCGGTCAGCCAGATCAGGGTGGCGACGACGCTGCCCGGACTGAACCAACGGAAGCCGCGGCCGGAGACGTTGGGAGCGGCCCAGTACAGCAGCGCGATCATCAGCTCGACGAGCACCAGCAGGACGGGCCACTTGGCGATCGACCACGCAGTGATCGCCGCGTCGCCGAGCCCGATCGCGGTGCCCGCTCGTTCGGCCAGCGGCCCGGTGAACACCACGATGATCGCGCTCCCGGTGAGAAGCAGCATCAGCATGACGGTGAGCGCCAGCCTCAGCGGTGTGACCTTCCAGGCCGGACGGCCCTCCGGCAGGTCGTACACCGCGTTGGACGCGCGGATGAACGCGCCGACGTATCCGGACGCGGACCACAGCGCCGCGAGCAGTCCGACGATCGCCAGCACCCCGCCCGTACCGCCGCTGTCGCCCAGTTGCGTCACCGCGTCACGCAGGATCTCGCGTGCCGGGCCCGGCGCCAAGTCCCCTACGTTGTCGAGGAGTTTGTCCGTGACCCGCCGCCCCATGACGCCCAGCAGGGACACCGCCACCAGCAGCGCGGGGAACAACGACATTACGCCGTAGTAGGTCAACGCGGCCGCGCGGTCGGCGAGTTCGTCGTCCCGGAACTCCTTCGCCGTGCGCCACACGACGGCCGCCCGCGCTCGCACGGGCAGTCTGACGGGGCCGTCCTTCTCGGCGGGCCCCGCCGTCGCCGTGCCCGCGCCCGTCTCGGGTCCGGTGACGGTGCCCGCATCCGGACCGGCGTCCGTGTCCGCGTCCGTGTCCGGAAGAGCTCGCTGCTTCGATTCCGGTCGTTTCTCGTCCATGACCGCCGTGTTGCCCGAATCACGCCGCTGAAGCCCGCCGGTGCATCCCGGTCGCACGGAACACCGGCCTTCCCGGGACACGGGCCTTCCCGGAAGACCGGCTCCCCGGAAGACCGGCCCCCAAGAAAGTACGACTCGCCGACGATTTGAACCGTCTGGACAAAAAAAGTTTTCGGTGGGACGGTGGAGTCATGTTGGACGTGACCGTGATCGAGGACGCCGAGGCCGCCGCCGTGTCGCTGGACCCCATAAGGGCCCGGTTGCTGGCCGAGCTGGCCGCGGGACCCGCGTCGGCCGCCATGCTGGCCGGCAAGGTCGGCCTGCCCCGGCAGAAGGTGAACTACCACCTCAAGACGTTGGAGCGGCACGGCCTGGTCGAGCTGGCGGGCGAGCGCCGCAAGGGCAATGTCACCGAGCGGCTGATGCGCGCGACCGCGGCGTCGTACGTCATCTCGCCGCTCGCGCTGGCCGCCGTACAGCCCGATCCGGACCGCTTCCGGGACCAGCTGTCCGCCCGCTGGCTGCTCGCGCTCGGTGCCCGGCTCGTCCGGGACGTCGGCTCGCTCGTCACCGGCGCCACGAAGGCCCGTAAGCGACTGGCGACGTACGCGCTCGACGGCGAGGTGACCTTCGCGTCGGCCGCCGACCGGGCCGCGTTCATCGAGGAGCTGACGGCCGGGGTCAGCGCGCTCGTCCGCAAGTACCACGACGTCGACGCTGAGGACGGGCGCCCGCACCGGATCGTCGTCGCCGTCCACCCCACGGTCAAACCCGAGACCGTATCCGGATCCGAAGCCGTGGCGGACGTCGAGGCCGCGCCCGGATCCGAGGCCGTGGCAGAAACAGAAGCCATGGCCGGATCCGAAGCCGTGGCAGGACCGGAGACCACAACGGGGTCCGAGACCACAACGGGGCCCGAAACCACAACGGGACCCGAGACCGTATCCGGACCCGAAACCACTGCCGGACCCGAAACCACAGTCGGACCCCAAGCCGTAGAACCCCCCGCGGGCCGCGAAGCCGCCCACTGATCATTCAGGAGTCGTCATCATGTCCAAGGAATTCGAGATCGCCCGCGAGTACGAGGTCGACGTGCCGCCCGGGCAGGTGTGGGACGCGATCACCAGCGGCAGCGGCGGCTGGCTGTGGCCCATGGAGTACGAGCCCCGCGAGGGCGGGGCCGGCCCCTTCGGCAGCACCATCACCGCCTGGAACCCGCCGCACCGGCTGACCGTGCGCAGCGAGGACACCGGGATGCCGACGCAGAGCCTCAACCAGATCGACCACACCATCGAGGCCCGCGACGACGGCCGGCGCTCCTGGGTGCGGTACGTGCACAGCGGCATCTTCACCGACGACTGGGACAACCAGTACGACGGCGCCGACAAGCACACCGACTTCTATCTGCACACCCTGCGTGAGTACATGACCCACTTCGGGGGTCGCCCGGTCGCCTTCGCGACGTTCCAGGGACCCGGCGAGTCCGCGGCCGCCGACGCCTTCGCCGCCGTCGGGCGGGCGCTCGGCCTCGCGGACGACACCGCGGAGGGTGCGCGGGTCCGGGCCGAGGGGCCCGGCGGCGAGGCCTTCGACGCCGTGGTCGACTACCGCAACCCGTACTTCCTCGGGCTGCGCACCGACAACGCGCTCATCCGCTTCTTCGGGCGCGGCCGCTGGGGCGCGCCGGTCGGCATGAGCGTCCACGACTTCGCGCCCGACGCCGACGCCAAGGTCAATGAGACCGCCTGGAAGGGCTGGCTCGACGGGGTCTTCACCGGCTGACCCGCGCGCAGGGCCACGAGCCCGGTGCCACGGGTCCCCGCGAGCGGAGAGAGCCCGGCCCGGTGGGAGGCCCGCGCAGGCGAAGAGCCCGGCCCCCCGGACGAAGGGGCCGGGCTCTCGCGTACCTGGGCGACTACGGACGGAACCGCAGCACCTGCGGGTCGTGGTCGCTGATCTGGTCGGAGAACTCCGAGTTGATGTGCACGCTGTCGTAGTCGAAGTCGCAGCCCCTGCGAATCGACGGGCTGACCAGGATCTGGTCCAGAACCTGCTCGTTGCCCTGGTAGTCGTACGTGTAACGCTCGCTCTTCGGCAGCGACTTGATCGCCGACCAGAGCTCGCCGTCGCCCTCAAGGATCTTGGCGGTGTCGGAGAACTCGAAGTCGTTGATGTCGCCGAGCGCGATGACGTCGGCGTTCTTCTGCGTCTTCAGGATCTCGTTGACGAAGCCGTTCACCGCGGTCGCCTGGTTGTGCCGCTGGACCTCCGAGCTGCGCGTCGGCGGCTGGTACTGCGCGGTCAGCCCCTGGTCGCCGCCCTTGGAGTTGAGGTGGTTGGCGATCACGAAGACCGTGTGGCCGCGGAAGACGAACTCGCCCGCGAGTGGCTTACGGCTGCTGTTCCAGGCCGTGTTGGCCGGGTCGACGCGGCCGGGGGACGCGGTGAGCTGCGCCTTGCCGTGCACCTTCGTGACGCCGACGGCGGTCGTCGAGTCGCCGCCCGCGCGGTCGGTGAAGGAGACCCGCTCGGGGTTGAAGAGGAAGACCTGACGGATGTTGCCGCCGGGCTCGCCGCCGTCCTGGTCGTTGACCGGGTCGATGGAGCGCCAGTCGTACTTCGGGCCGCCCGCCGCCACGATCGCGTCGATCAGCTTGTTCACCGTCTGGTCGGCGGCGACCGTGCCGTCGTCCTTCGCGCCGTTGTTGTCCTGGATCTCCTCCAGGGACACGATGTCGGGCGACTGGAGGTTGTTCACGATCGCGGACGCGTGGGCGTCGAACGTGGCGTCGCCCGGGTCCAGGTTCTCGACGTTGTACGTCGCCACCGCCAGCTCGCCGCGCGACTGCTTCCGCGTCGTCTCGCGCTCCAGGCCGCCCTTCTTCAGGGTGCCCAGCTGGTTGGCGACGAGTGTGTAGCCGCCGAACTGGTTGTAGTCGAGCGGACCCGCGGTGGTGCCGGTGAGCTTGTCGCCGACGTTCGCGGTCGGGAAGTCGGCGGTCGCGCCGAGGGACTGGATCTGTATCCGTCCCGTGTTCTGCGAGGTGTACGAGCCGTATATCGTGCCGCCGCGGCGGTTGGCGTGCTCGTGCGGCTTCACCGTGACCCACAGCTCGGTGTACGGGTCGGTGGCGGTGACCACGCGGGTGTCGGCGACCTGGACGTTCATGCCCTCGAGGGACTCGTAGTAGTCCAGGGCGTACCGCGTCGGCTCCAGGGTGAGCGCGTTGACCGAACCGCTCGCGGCGGTGTCGCCCGCGGGGGCGTAGACGTCCGGCACGGACTTCGCGTCGACGACCGTAGCGGCCGGGACGGCGTTGCCGCCGGCGACGACCGTGACCGTCGGCTTGCCGATCTCCGTCACCGACTGGTTGCCGGTGGAGACGCCGCCCGGGACGTACTCCGAGACCGTGCCCGTCACCGTGACCGAGTCGCCGACGGTGACCTTGGGGGCGGAGCTGGTGAAGACGAAGACGCCCTCACTGGTGGCGGGGTCGGCATCCGGGGTGGGGTCCTGGAACCAGAAGCCCTTGGACGAACCATAGGTCCGCAGGCCGGTGACGATGCCGGCCACGTCCGTGACCTTCGTGCCCGCGAGGGGTGAGGTCCGGGTGGTGCCCTGGATGTCATGGATGTGGACGGTGTCCGCCTGGGCCGGTGTGGTGAGCACCACGGCGGAGACGGTGGAACAGACCGCGGCGACGGTCAGCGCGCCGATGCGCGCGGTTCTCTTGCTCGGCAAGGGAATCCCTCCGGGGACGTTCATGAGCGCCGGGACGAGGGTGGACTGGTGGGGGGAGCGCGACCTGCGTGCGGGCCAGTGACGCGCGTAGAAGAGCGTGGACCACAGGCCGTTGAACTTCTACGCGCGTCAATCTCGTGTGTAGCGAGGGGAGTTGTCAAGGTTTCGGCGGTGTACGAGACCTGTCGGAGACATGAACCGGGCGGCATGGGTGGAAATCCGTCTAGGCTGAGCAGTTGGCACGGATTTCCCGGGCCGCCTTCGGATTCCCGAGTCCAACGGCGCCCGGCGGGTCCGGTGCCCGCCGCAGCGGACGGTGCCCGCCACCGTCCGGCGCGACTCCGGGCCAACGCCCCGCGTGAACCGCTAGCCCTGCTCGTCGTGTTGTTCGGAGGAGAACTCAGCCGATGTCAGACAGCTCTTCCATGCCGCCCGTGCGGCTGCACTCCGAGGCGCAGTTGGCGCGGGACGCGCTCGCCGCGCCGCTGCTCTCCCGCGCCGCGCGGCTGGCCCGCTGGGCGGGCCCCGGCACCCGGGTCGGCGCGGGGGGCGAACTCGTCGAGGAACAACTTCCCGAGGCGGCTGGCGTCCTCGGCCTGCCCGGCGAGGAGGCGGCCGCCCTGGCCAGTGAGGCCTGGCGGGTCGCCGTCGACACCGGGCTCGTCGAGATCGTGGACGACGAGGAGGGCACCGTCACCGCGGGCGAGGACCTCGCCCTGCTCACCTCCGGTGGCCCGCAGGACGTCCTCGGTATCTGGCTCGGCGCGCTCGACACCGTGCTGGCCGACGCGAGCGTGCCCGACCTCGGCGATCTCGTCGACGCCATGGACGAGGAAGGCGAGATCGACCTCTCCTCCCTCGACTGGGACCCGGAGGCGGAGTCCGAGTTCCTCGACGGGGTGCTCGGCAACCTGTATCTGCTGACCGTCGGCGAGGACGCGCTCGGCGAGGTGCCGGTGCCGCTGCCCGCGCTCGCCGCCTCGATGATCCTGCCCGACGACATGGGCGAGCCCACCAACGACGTCCTGGAACAGGTCTCGAACGCCATGATGCGGCTCGACGACCAGTTCCGGCTGTTGCAGCCCATCGGTCTCGTCGACTTCCAGCCCGTCGACGAGACCCTGATGGCGGACGCCGCCGAGGAGCCGCCCGCCGCCGAGGACCTGGACGTGACCCGGTACGGCGTGGTGCGCCTGACACCGCTCGGTCTGTACGGACTGCGCGCCCGGCTGATCGAGGCGGGCTTCTCCGCCCCCGCGGTGGGCGAGCTGACGGACAAGGGCGCGGACACGCTGCTGGACGGCACGGCCGGATTCCCCCCGACGGCCGCGCAGGCCGAGATCGAGCAGTGGCTCGCCCGGCGTGAACCGCTGTCCGCCGCACAGGAGTTGCTCTCCGCGGCGCGCGGCGCCGACACGGGCGCCCCGCTGCGCCGCCTGCACTGCCAGCAGGCTCTCGCGCTGGTCGGCATGGAGGCCGAGCCCGCGCTGTGCGAGGTGCTCGACGACGCCGAGCTGGGCGGTCTCGCCCGGGTCTGGCTCTCCGAGCGCGGCGCGCCCGACGTGCCCCCGCCGTCCGAGGCGATGGTCTTCTGGCTCACCATCGACACGGTGGCGGCACAGCTCGCCGCCGAAGGGAACTCCGACGAACTCCAGTCCCTGGTCGAGGGTCTGGCCCAGCAGCACAGCGGCTTCTTCGACACTGCCTGGCGGGTCGAGCACCCCGCCGCCCCGGACGTCCTGGAGGCCATGGGCCGTCTGCACCCCGACAAGAAGGTCGCCAAGGAAGCCCGCAAGGCGGCGTTCAAGGCGCGGTCGCAGCAGGGCGGGTGAGCGGGCACCGGTGAGGTGGCTCGGGCGCGGGCGGGCCGGTTTGCGGAGTGGTGTTCCCCTGCGCCGGTGAGGTGGCGCGGGGCGCGGGGCGGACCGTCCGCGGGGCGGTGTTCCCTTGCGTTCGTGAGGTGACTCGGGCGGCGAGTGCCGGGCGGGCTGTTCCGCGGAGCCGCGGCTTCCCCTGCGCCGGTCGGGTGGATTCACGGAAGCGGGACCTCTGAAGTCGGCGCGCGTTCAACTCGCGTTCAAGCGGGGGCGGGACGGTGTGGCCGCAAGCCGAGGTCGCCACCGTCCCACACGACAGTCCGAGTCCACCGTCACAGGAGACATCACATGTCGCTCACTCGCAGGGACTTCGCCAGGCAGTCCGCGATCACCGGTGCAGGCGTCGTCCTGGTCGGCAGCGTAGGCGCCCTCGCCACCGCCCCCAACGCGCTCGCCGCCACGGAGACCGAGACCGACGGCGCGGGCGAGGACTCGGCGGAGGCCCGGCACGGTGGCGTCGGCTACGGTCCGCTCGTCACCGACCCGAAGGGCCTCCTCTCGCTGCCCGCCGGGTTCTCCTACCGGGTCATCACCTACAGCGGCCGTACCAAGCTGGACTCGGGTGAGTTCACGCCGTCCAACCACGACGGCACCTCCACCTTCGACGGCCCGCGCGGCGCCACCCTCCTTGTCAACAACCACGAACTCAAGGGCCCCCGCTCCGGCTGGACGCATCCCGTGCCGCTCACCGAGGGCCTGGTCTACGACCCGGCCGCGTCCGGCGGCTGCACGGTCGTCGAGGTGCGTCACGACAAGGTCGCCGAGTGGGTCGGCATCGCGGGCACCTCCACCAACTGCGCCGGCGGCAACACCCCTTGGGGAACCTGGCTCACCTGCGAGGAGACCGAGGACAAGGCCGGCCAGAACGGCATGACCAAGGACCACGGCTACGTCTTCGAGGTCGACCCCCAGGACCGCCGCCGCAACAAGAACCCCAAGCCCATCAAGGCGCTGGGCCGTTACGCCCACGAGGCCGTCGTCGTCGACCCCAAGCGCGGTCGGCTCTACCTCACCGAGGACGCCTCGGGCCCCAACGGCCTGCTGTACCGCTGGACGCCTCCGCAGGGCTTCGAGCACGGCCACGGACAGCTCGCCACCCTCGCCGACGACGCGGGAGCGCTCCAGGCCTTCAAGTGCTTCGACTCCGGCGGCAAGTTCGTCGACGACCTTTCCCGCGCCACCAAGACCGGCACGGTGTACGGCGTGGACTGGGTCGACGTCCAGGACCGTGACGCCAAGAGCGTCTCCGTCCGCAAGCAGTTCACCGACGGCCAGGTCACCCGCGCCCGCAAGCTCGAAGGCATGTGGTGGGGCGACGGCGGCATCTACATCGTCTCCTCCTACGCCCGCACCGAGAGCCCCGGCCAGGCGCACGACGGAGCGGTCTGGTTCTACGACCCCAAGCGCCGCACCCTGACGCTGAAGGTCCTCATCGGCGTGAACCCGAATCCTTCCGTCGACGGCGCCTTCGACGGCCCCGACAACATCACCGTCTCCCCGTACGGCGGCCTCGTCATCGCCGAGGACGGCGAGGGAATCCAGCACCTCTTCGGCGCCACCGAGAGCGGACGCACGTACCCGATCGCCCGCAACGAGCTCAACAACGGCACCGCCGAGGCACCGGAGTACAGCGAGTTCACCGGCGTCACCTTCTCGCCCGACGGCCGGACCCTCTTCGCCAACATCCAGGAACCGGGCATCATGCTCGCCATCACCGGCCCCTGGAAGCGCCAGAAGCGCGGCTGAACTCCCGCCGGTTCCACCGGAATTAATTCGCTCGCCCGACGCGCGGCCGCCCTCCTAAAGTGATGCATGTGTCCAGGTGCGAAGGCAGGACCTACTTCCACTGATAATGGGGCGGCCGCGGGTTCGAGTCCCGTCACCGGTACAACGCGCCGGTGTAGCTCAGGGGTTAGAGCACCTACGTCGGTTCCGCCGAACCTGAACTCTGGACACCACAACTTCATGCACCTCCCGGTGCGCGGGCTGCGGCTACTTCTCTTTCAAAGAATCCGCGCCGCCGCCTACTTGATCTCGGGAGGGGCAGCTCATGGTGGGTGCCCGGTGCGCAGGCAACGGTTACTTCATTGGGATCGGAAGGTCGCGGGTTCAAGTCCCGTCATCGACTTCGGGTCGGTGTAGCTCAGTTGGCAGAGCGTCTGAACAAGTTCCGTCGCCGACTCCTGATCTCGGGCACCCTCCATTTGCTGTGCCTCCCTCCGAAACACGATTTCACCGTCGTAGAACGAATTCGGGGGAATTCACCATGGCACGATTCAACACCAAGGCGGCCAAGGCGCAGCCCACTTCGCGCGTGACGTCCACCGGCCGTGTGCTGCGGACACACCAGGGCGGCCGGGGCCAGGAGCGCGACGCGCGCGCCGAGCTCTTCCTCCTGTCGATCGCCAACTTCGTCTCGCAGCAGACCTTCTACGAGACCGGCGCGGACCGCGACGACCGGTTCGCCGCGCTGGTGCGCGAGCTCGCCGTCGCCGACCCGTCCTGGACCGCCGCACTGCTCGGCTGGCTGCGCGGCGAGGGCAACCTGCGCACCGCCTCGCTCGTGGGCGCCGCCGAGTACGTGAAGGCACGCCTCGACGCGGGTGCCACCGACGGCCCCGCCAACCGGCAGGTCATCGCCTCCGTGCTGCGCCGTCCGGACGAGCCGGGCGAGCTGCTCGCCTACTGGACCTCCCAGTACGGCCGCAACGTACCCAAGCCCGTCAAGCGCGGCATCGCCGACGCCGTACGACGTCTCTACAGCGGCAGGTCGCTGCTGAAGTACGACACCGCGTCCAAGGGATACCGCTTCGGCGACATCCTCAACCTCGTGCACGCGGCGCCGGACCCCGCCAAGCCGTGGCAGGGCGACCTGTTCCAGTACGCGCTGGACCGGCGCCACAACCCGGACACGGCCGTCGTCCCCAAGTCGCTGCCCATGCTCGTCGCCCACCGCGACCTGATGGCGCTGCGGCCCGCCAAGCGGCGCAGGGTCGTCACCGGCGCGCAGGGCGCTCAGCGTCTGGCGGACGCCGGCATGACCTGGGAGGCGCTGGCCGGCTGGCTGCAGGGACCGATGGACAAGGCGGCCTGGGAGGCCGTCATTCCGTCCATGGGTGCGATGGCGCTCGTCCGCAACCTGCGCAACTTCGACGAGGCGGGCGTCAGCGACGAAGTGGCGGCGCGGGTCGCCGCGAAGATCAGCGACCCCGCGGAGGTCGCGCGTTCGCGGCAGTTCCCGTTCCGCTACCTCGCGGCCTACCAGCACGCGCCGTCGCTGCGCTGGTCGTACCCGCTGGAGCAGGCGCTCGGTCACTCGCTGGCCAACGTGCCCGCGCTGCCGGGCCGGACCCTGGTGCTCGTGGACCGCTCGGGCTCGATGTTCTACTCGCGGCTGTCGGAGCGCTCCGAGCTCAACCGGGCCGACGCGGCGGCGATCTTCGGCACGGCGCTCGCGCTGCGGGCGGCGGACGCGGATCTCGTCGAGTTCGGCACCACCAGCAAGCGGGTGGAGTTCAGCGCGGGGGAGTCGGTGCTCAAGGTCATCGGGCGGTTCGGCGACCTCGGCGGGACCAACACGAGCGAGGCGGTCCGCGAGCACTACAAGAAGCACGACCGGGTCCTCATCGTCACCGACGAGCAGGCCACGTACAGCCACTACGGCGACCCGACCGAGCAGGTCCCGGCGCAGGTACCGGTCTACACGTGGAACCTCGCCGGCTACCGCGCGGGCCACGGCCCGTCCGGAAAGGGGAACAGGCACACCTTCGGCGGGCTCTCGGACGCGGCTTTCCGGATGGTGCCGTTTCTGGAGTCGGCGCGCGACGCGGACTGGCCGTGGGCCTGAGGGCTGACGGCGAGGTCCCCTGGGCCTGAGCGAGGGGCGCGGCCCGTACTTCGGTGCGGGCCGCGCCCTTTGTGCGTGCCGGGTCCGACAAGAACGACAGGCCTTAGGCGCCGCGTTCGCGTTCGGTGCCCGTGATCACGAACGCCGTCAGCAGCAGGGCGGTCAGGGCGATCAGGGAGCCGACGCCGAACGCGCGGGCCGAGCCCTCCGTGAGGATCTCCGACGGTGAGCCGTGGGCGTGCCGGGTCGCCGTGCCGAAGACCGTCACCAGGACCGAGAGTCCGAGGGTGCCGCCCAGCCACTGGAGGGTCTGGAGAAGCCCGGAGGCGGCGCCAGCCTCGCTCGGCCCGATGCCCGCGAGAATGGTGGCGTTCAGCGGCATGAAGCTCAGGCCGACGCCAAGCCCCATCACCAGCAGCGGGCCGAGCAGGCCGGACAGATAGCCGTCGCCGGGCTCCAGCAGCCACAGCCGGCCGGCCGAGACGGCGATCAGCGCCATACCGGTGAGCAGGACCGGCTTGGCGCCGAAGCGCTGGAGCAGTCGCGGCACGAAGCGCACGGTCGTGAACATCATCAGGGTCATCGGCAGGAAGGCGAAACCGGCACGCAACGGGCTGTAGCCCAGGGCCTGTTGACTGATCAGAGTGAGGAAGTAGAACGCGCCGAACATGCCCGCGGGCAGCAGCAGGACACCGGCGTAGGCGCCCGCGCGGTTGCGGCTCGCGAAGAGGCGCAGTGGCATGATCGGCTGCTCCGCGCGCGCCTCCACCAGGGCGAAGCCGACGAGCAGGGCCGCCGCTGTGCTGAAGCCCAGCATCGCCCGGGTGTCGCTCCAGCCCTCCTCCGAGACCCGGATGAACGCGTAGACCAGCGAGGTCATGCCCGCCGTGCCGGAAAGCGCCCCTGCCGCGTCGAACCGGCCCGCGTGGCGCGGGGTCTCGGTGACGAAGCGCGGGAGGGCGGCGGCGACCCCGATGCCGATCGGCACGTTGATCAGCAGGGACCAGCGCCAGGACGCCCACGAGGTGAGCATGCCGCCGAGGACCAGGCCGACCGACGCGCCGATGCCGGCCATCGAGGAGTAGATGCCGAGGGCGTGGTGGCGGCGCGGGCCCTCGGGGAAGTTCGTGGTGATGAGGGCGAGGGTGCTGGGGGCGATGAGCGCGGCGCCCACGCCCTGGAGCGCGCGGGCCGCGAGCAGCCAGGAGCTTTCGGTGGCGAGGCCGCCGAGCAGGGAGGCGGCGGCGAAGAGGAGGGCGCCTGCGGTGAGGGTGCGGCGGCGGCCCGCGATGTCGCCGATCCGGCCACCCAGGAGGAGCAGGCCGCCGAACGCGAGCGTGTACGTGTTGAGGACCCAGGACAGTCCGGTGGGGGTGAAGTCGAGGTCCCGCTGGACGTCGGGCAGGGCGACGTTGACGACGGTGGAGTCGACTCCGACCATCAGATAGGAGGTCACGATGACGAGGAGGGCGGTGGTCGCCCCGGCGGGGTGAAGCGGCTGCGGGGGTAAGCCGGCTGACGGTGTGTCGGGGGTGGGGTTGCCCGTGGACGGTGCGGACGGGGTGGACATGCAGTTCTCCTGGTCTGACGTCCCCGGTACCGTGCGGGTGGGCAGTGCGGACTGCCCGCCGAGATAAGCGGGGACTGTCTCCGTTTGACTCTCGCCAAGATACGGAGAGGGTCCCCGGTTCGCAAGGAGTATCTGAATGGCCCAGGTCAAGCCGATGCGGGCGGATGCGCGGCGGAACTATGAGCGGCTCCTCGAGGAGGCGGCGGTCGCGTTCGCCGAACACGGGGAAGGCGCGTCCCTGGACGACATCGCCAAGCGGGCCGGCGTGGGATCCGGGACGCTGTACCGGCACTTTCCTACGCGGCAGGCGTTGCTGGAGGCCGTCTACGTGGACACCATCGAGGCGATCGCCGTGCGCGCGGACGAGATCGCGGCGGAGCTGCCGCCGGGCGAGGCCCTCGTGGAATGGCTGAACGAACTCAGCGAGGGGATGATCCAGGTCCGCGGGCTGAAGGCGCTGCTCGGGTCGGCTGTCGCGGACGGGAGCTCCGACGTGCTGGCGCGGTGTGGGGCCTCGGTGAAGGCGGCGGCGACGCGACTGGTCGAGGCGGCTCAGCGGGAGGGGACCCTGCGGGCCGACGTGGAGCCGATCGAGGTGCTGCGGCTGGCGCACGGGGTGGCCAGCGCGTCGGAACTCGCCAACGGGGACGGGGCGTACATCCGTCGGTATCTGTCGTTGTTGACGGAGGGGTTGGCAACCGCTGCCTTTTGACTGCGTGTGAGGGTGTTCGGGCGCGAGTGGGTGAGTGTCGACGACCTCCGTCCATGCGGTGTGCGGGCGGGAACGGGAGTTCTTGTCTCGAAGGGGTGACCTGTGCGGGTGGTGGTCGTTGGGTGGGGTGACGGGCTGTTCGGGGCGGATGGGGCTGGGGGTGACGGCGTGGGTGATCTACGGTCGGTGGGGGCGTCGTTCGTGGTGCCCGGCCCGTCGGGGGTGGCGGTCCGGGACCGGCTCAGAGGCCTGACCGCCCAGGACGAGAGGGTGCTGCGGCTGGTCGGTGACCATCTGGGTTCGCTGGCGTCCCGGGACCTCAAGTTGCGGTGTGCGGCCGGTCTGGAGCACGACAACGAGGCGTGGGCGTCGCGCAAGCGCGAGCTGACCGTCAGGTCGTCGTCGCGGTGGGCAGGGTCGCTGACGAAGGCCACGCATGACCTGTGGGCGCTGGCCCGGCGCGGCCAGGCCGCGCACATCCGGCAGCTCGAAGCCGGTGTCCGTATGATCCGGCACCGGCTGTCGCTCCCGCTCGGGGAGAGGGGTTCGAAGCGCGCTCCGGGTGGTTATCGCAGTCGGCGGGAGTGGCATGCCAAGGCTCGTCGGCTGCGGGTGCTGGAGGACCGGCTGGCTGTGGCCAGGGCGGACTGGGCGGCCGGTCGGGTGCGGGTGGTGCGGGGCGGGAAACGGCTGCTGAACACCCGCCACCACCTGGAACAGGCCCGACTCACCGAACCGGAGTGGCGGGTACGGTGGGAGGCGTCGCGCCGGTTTCTGCAGGCAGACGGCGAGTCGGGCAAGCGGTACGGCAACGAGACGATCCGCGTCAGCCCCGACGGTGAGGTGAGCATTCGGCTTCCGGCCCCGCTCGCCCACCTGGCCAACGCCCCGCACGGCCGTTACGTCCTCACCGCGCGGGTGTGGTTCGCGCACCGGGGCGAGACCTGGCGCGATCGGGTCGGGGCGAACCGTGCGGTGGCCTACCGCATCCACGAGGACACCGGCCGGACCCGCTGGTATTTGACCGCCTCCTGGACCCTCCCACCCGCCCAGACGGTGCCCCTGGCCGCCGTCCGGGCCGACGGCCTGATCGGCGTCGACACGAACGCCGATCACCTGGCGGCCTGGCGGTTGGACGTGCACGGCAATCCGGTCGGTGCCCCGCGCCGCTTCGACTACACCCTGTCCGGTACCGCCGACCACCGCGACGCCCAGGTACGCCACGCGCTGACCCGCCTGCTGCACTGGGCCAGGCGCCATCACCTGGCGATCGCGGTCGAGGACCTCGACTTCACCGCCGAGACCAGCCGGGAGAAACACGGCCGACGTAAGAAGTTCCGCCAGCTGATCTCCGGGATGCCCGTGGCCCGGCTGCGCGCCCGCCTGTTGTCCATGGCCGCCGAGCTCGGCATCCCGCTGGTCGCCGTCGACCCCGCCTACACCTCGAAGTGGGGCGCCCAGCACTGGCAGAAACCCCTCACCAGCACCACCAGGAAGACCACCCGCCACGACGCTGCCGCCGTGGCCATCGGAAGGCGCGCCCTGGGGCATCCGGTCCGGCGTCGGACGGTACCGCCCCGTACCCACCAGCGTGATGGGTACGGGCATCGGACCGTCCAGGCCGGCCCGGCCACTCCGGGGCGTGAGGGACCCCGCCCCCGTATTCCCGGACCACGGACACGATCCGTGCCGCCCGGACGCGGAGCGAACGCGGGCAACCTGGGGGTACCTCCCACGCCCTTAAGGCAGTGGGGGAGCCCAACACCGTCCGGGGCGTTCGGCCGAGCACGGGTTCCGGCAACAGGACTCACTCCCGCTCAGTCCCTAAGAACGGTTGCGGGCGTAGTCCTCCGGGCGTCTGGCGGGTTCCGCGTGCCGGGTGTGTGGGTCGGGATCCTGGGTCGGGGCCGACCGCCGGCAGCAGAGGGGCTCGCCCCAGCCAGGGCGTGAGATTCAGCCCCTCCGGTGTTTGAGGAGCGGGGTCTGGAGCGGAGCCGCCAGGGGCGGGACGGGCATGGGCGGCGGGGGCGAAGGGACGGTGTGAGGGGGTGAGGCCCACCCCGGGGTCGGCGACGACCGGCCGGGGTGGGGGCCCGGCTCAGAGGGACTGGGCCGCCGGTTTCACCATTCCGCGGACCGTGCGGGACTTGACGAAGTCGCCCATCGCCGTCATTTCCCATTCGCCGGAGAACTGCTTGATCAGTTTGGCCATCATGACGCCCGTCTGGGCCTCGGCGTTGGTGAGGTCGAAGCGGACGAGTTCCTCACCGGTGGCGGCGTCCAGGAGGCGGCAGTAGGCCTTGGCCACCTCGGTGAACTTCTGGCCGGAGAAGGAGTTGACCGTGAAGACGAGGCCGGTGACCTCCGGGGGGAGCCGGCCGAGGTCGACGGTGATCACCTCGTCGTCTCCGCCGCCCTCACCCGTGAGGTTGTCGCCGGCGTGCTTGATCGCGCCGTTCACGATGGAGAGCTTGCCGAAGTAGCAGCTGTCGATGTGGTTGCGCTGCGGGCCGTACGCGATGACCGAGGCGTCCAGGTCGATGTCCTTGCCGCGGAACGCGGGCTCCCAGCCGAGGCCCATCTGGACCTTGGAGAGGAACGGGCTGCCGCCCTTGACCAGGGAGACCGTCTGGTTCTTCTGGAGGCTGACCCGGCCCTTGTCGAGGTTGATCTTGCCTGTGGGGGCCGGGGCCGCGGGGGGAGCCGCAGGAGCGGCCGGGGCCGGCGGGGCGGTGAAGCGGGGGTCCATGGCCGGGGCCGGGGGTGCCACCGGGGGTTGCGGCGGCTGTGCCACGGGGGCGGGCCGGGCGGCCGGGGCGGGTTCCTCGACGCTCACGCCGAAGTCGGTGGCGATGCCCGCCAGTCCGTTCGCGTAGCCCTGGCCGACCGCGCGGGCCTTCCAGGCGCCGTTGCGGAGGTAGACCTCGACGATCACCAGGGCCGTCTCCGTGCCCAGTTGGGGCGGGGTGAAGGTGGCCAGGACCGTGTTGTCGTCCGCGTTGCGGATCGTCGCGGTGGGTTCGATGCCCTGGAACGACTGGCCCGCCGCGTCGGGACTCGCCGTGACGACGATCTTCTCGATGCCCGGGGGGACCGCGGCCGTGTCGACCGTGATCGCGTCGGGCGCCGTGCCGCCGCCCGAGCGGTAGGTCACGCCGGGGCCGGTGGGCTGGTTGTAGAAGATGAAGTCGGCGTCGGAGCGGACCTTGCCGTCGGCGGTGAGCAGCAGGCTCGACACGTCGAGCCGCACCGGGGCGGTGACGTCCACCGTCACGCGCGAGACGGGGAGAGGGATGTTCGAGCCAGGGGTCATAGCTGTCATGCCTGGGGTAACGAGCGGAGGCGCTTTACCGTTCCCTTACCCAAGGGTGAGTTGCGGTGCCATATCCTCCTTCGCCCGTCACCGCTCGGCTTCGTCCCTGCCGAGCGCGTGAAGGAAGTCCTTGGAGGCACGGGCGGAGCCGCCGGTCACCGGAGACGGTCACCGAGACGCTCGCGTGGTCCCGCATGACCCTTTCGATGGATCGATCGAACATCGGGATGAATCGACTGTCCCCCTGAGGAGTGACGCAGGACTTTGTCGATCTTGGTCGCAGGCCGACGGGGAAGGGATGCCTCGGCCCAAACGATCAGCGGTGTCCCGTCAGGGCGCCGCACGTCAGAAGTGGAGTCGGCCTTGACCCCCGTACCGAACGGAATCTTTGCGATCACCCGTGCTGGCGAGCAACTGCTCACGATGTTGGGAGGGTCGTCGGAGCCCAAGACACCCGTTGTGCTGCTGCCGCCCACCGGCAACCCCGGCGAGCAGGAGTGGCAGCTGGAGAACCTCGACAACGGCAACTGCACGATGCGCAATCTCGGGAGCCAGACGTATCTGTCCTTCGACGCCGACCCGGAGATCAACAAGCCGATCGGCGGGTTCCCCGAACCGTGCGAATGGGCGCTCTACCAGAGCGCGCAGCCGCACACCTTCCACGTCGTCGTCCCTGGAGGCCCCGTAGACGGCCAGGAGCTGGCTCTGGACCTCAGCCTGCTGAGGATCTTCCCGCCCCGCCTGGCCCTGCGGCCACTCGACGTCAACGACGCACGCCAGGCATGGAGGTTCCAGTTCATGGAATAGCGGCGTGAGCCGGGTGCCCGGGTCGGCCGTCGACCCGGGCACCCGGCCTCGGCTGTCGTGCCTCGGTTCACGAAGACACCGTCCGAGGGCTTCGTCCCCGCGGTCTCCTGGGGGCGCTGCTTCCGGTGGCACTACTTCGGCACGACGACGATCTTGCGTCCCACGCCTGCCGCGAACTGCTCCAGTGCCTCGGGGTAGCTCGTCAGGGGGAGGCGGTCGCTGATGAAGACCGACGGGTCGAGGACGCCGGCGGCGAAGAGTTCCGCGGCGCGTTCGAAGCTGTGGAGGACGGCCATCGAGCCGGTGATGGTGATCTCCTGGTTGTAGACGCGGTACGGGTCGATGGTGACGCGGGTCGCGTAGTCGGCCACGCCGAACTGGAGGAAGGTGCCGGCCTTCGCCACCCGGTCCAGGCCGTCCTGGATCGCCGCCGCGTTGCCCGTCGCGTCGACGACCACGTCCCAGCCCCGGGGGCGGTCCAGTTCATCGGGGTTCGCCGCCGCACCGGAGACGCCGAGCAGCCGCGCGGTGGCCAGCCGCTCGGGGTTCACGTCGACGACGTCCACGCTCGCCGCGCCGGTGCGCTTGGCGAGCTCCAGCATCATCAGGCCCATCGTGCCGGAGCCGTAGACCAGGACGTGGGCGCCGAGCCGGGACCGCAGGACGTCGTAGCCGCGGACGGCGCAGGACAGCGGCTCGACCAGGGCGGCGTCCTGGGTGCTGACGTGCTCGGGGAGCTTCACACAGTTGGCGACGGGTGCGGTCGCGTACTGGGCGGCGCCGCCCGCGGTGGTCACGCCGATCGCGGCCCATCTCTCGCAGAGGTTGTTGTGGCCCGTACGGCAGTAGCGGCACTCGTAGCAGTACAGGGACGGGTCGACGGCCACCCGGTCGCCGACCGCGAGCTCCGTGACCCGGGTGCCCACGCCGACCACCTCGCCGGCGAACTCGTGGCCCGGCACGATCGGCAGCTTGGGCGCGAACTCACCCTGGAGGATGTGCAGATCGGTGCCGCACAGGCCGCAGGCGGCGACCTCGACCACGACCTCACGGGGGCCCGGCGTCGGGTCCGGGACCTCGGCCACGACGGCTCGGCCCACGGACTCGATGACTGCGGCCTTCATTTCACGGCTCCCAACGACAGGCCCTGGACCAGTTTGTCCTGGGCGGCGAACCCCGCGGCGAGCACCGGCAGGGAGACGACGAGCGACGCGGCGCACACCTTCGCCAGGAACAGGCCCTGGCTGGTGATGAATCCGGTCAGGAAGACGGGGGCGGTCTCGGCGACCACGCCCGTGAGCACCCGGGCGAAGAGCAGCTCGTTCCAGCTGAAGATGAAGCAGATCAGGGCGGTGGCGGCGATGCCCGGCAGCGCGATGGGAGCTACCACCCGGGTGAGGACGGTGGGCAGCCGGGCGCCGTCGATCTGTGCGGCTTCGATCACCGCGACGGGGACCTCGGCGAGGAACGACTGCATCATCCACACCGCGATCGGCAGGTTCATGGAGGTGTAGAGGATGACCAGCAGCCAGATGTTGTCGAGCATGCCGGTGTTCTTGGCGAAGAGGTAGATCGGCAGGAGGCCGGCCACCACCGGCAGCATCTTGGTCGACAGGAAGAAGAACAGGACGTCCGTCCACTTCCTCACCGGGCGGACGGAGAGTGCGTACGCCGCCGGGAGGGCCAGGAGCAGGACGCACAGGGTGGACACGACCGACGCCACGGTGGAGTTGATGAGCGCGGGCCAGGGGCTCGCGCCGCCGCCCGTGCCGAAGAACTCCCGGTAGCCGTCGAGGGTCAGGGCCGCGCCGAAGGACGGCGGGTTCTTCGCCGCGTCCGGCTCGGAGTGGAAGGACGTCAGGGCCATCCAGGCGATGGGCAGGAAGAACACGATGCCGAGCACCCAGGCCGCCAGGCCCAGGCCGGTTCCCCTGGTGCGGCGGGGGCGGACGTGTGTCGCGGTGGCGCTCATCAGCGGGACCCCTCCTCGCGGAACAGGGACGACACCACGCGCAGCGCGAAGGTCGCGATGACGATCGAGCCGATGACCACCAGGACGCCCGCGGCGGAGGCGAGGCCGTTCTCGTGGGCCTGGTAGAAGCTCTGGTAGACGGTGTAGGGCAGGTTCGCGGTGCCGAGGCCCCCGGAGGTGAGGGTGAAGACCGCGTCGAAGTTCTGGACGATGTAGATCGAGCCCAGCAGGGCGCCCAGTTCGAGGTAGCGGCGCAGGTGGGGGAGGGTGAGGTGGCGGAAGACCTGCCAGTCGTTCGCGCCGTCCACCCGCGCCGCCTCGATCTGCTGGTGGTCGCGGCTCTGCAGCCCGGCGAGCAGGATCAGCATCATGAACGGCGTCCACTGCCAGACCAGGGAGGCCTCGACCGCGAGCAGCGGCGTGTTGGAGATCCAGTCGGGCTGGGGGCCGCCCACATAGTGCAACAACCCATTGAGCAGGCCGTATTCAGGGTTGTAGAGCACATGCTTCCAGAGGAGGGCCGCGGCGACCGGGACCACCAGGAACGGTGCGATGAGCAGCGTGCGGACGATGCCGCGCCCTCTGAACTTCCGGTCCAGGAGCAGGGCCAGGACCAGGCCGAGGACCAGGCTGACGAGGACGACGGTGACGGTCAGCAGGATCGTCGTCCAGACGGAGTGGCGCAGATCGGCGTCGGTCAGGACGTCCGAGTAGTTGCCGAGGCCGGTGAAGCGGCGGGCCTTCGGGTAGAGGGCGTTCCAGTCGAAGAACGAGATCACCAGCGTGGCCACGAAGGGCAGTTGGGTCACCGCGATCATGAAGATCAGGGCCGGGAGCAGCGGGCCCCGGGTGGCCCAGGCGCGCAGCCGGGCGGACGGCTGCCGAAGGGTGCGTACGGGAGGAGCGGCCACGCGGGCCGTTGTCGTGGCGGTCATCGTCCCTCGTACTCCTTGGAGATCTTCTCGGCGAGTTTCTGGGACTTGTTCAGCGCCGAGTCGACGGACTGGCGTCCGGCGATGGCCGCGCTGATCTCCTGCGAGACCTTGGTGCCGAGGTCGGTGAACTCGGGGATGCCGACGAACTGGATGCCGGGCGCGGGGCGGGGCTGGACGCCGGGGTCTCGCGGCCGGGCGCCCTCGATGGCCTCGCGGGTCATGTCCTGGAAGGCCGCGGCCTCCTTGCGGTAGGCGGCGTTCGTGTACGTCGAGGCGCGTTTGCCCGCCGGCACGTCGGACCAGCCGGCGGTGTTCCCGACCAGTCGCTCGTACTGCTTGCTGGAGGCCCAGGAGATGAACTTCCAGGCCTTGTCCGAGTTGTGCGAGGCCTTCTGGAGGCCCCAGGCCCAGGTGTAGAGCCAGCCGGAGGACTCGGTCTTCTCGACCGGCGCCGGGACGTAGCCGAGCTTGCCCCTGACCGGGGAGTCCTTGGCCTCCAGCAGGCCGGCGGCGGAGGTGGCGTCGTACCACATGGCCGTCTTGCCCTGGGTCATGTTGTTGAGGCATTCGGCGAAGCCGGACTGGGCCGCGCCGGACTCGCCGTGCTCGCGTACGAGGTCCACGTAGAAATTGGTGGCCTTCTTGAACTCGGGGGAGTTCAGGTGCGCCTTCCAGTCCTTGTCGAACCAGGTGCCGCCGAAGGTGTTCACCACGGTGGTGAGCGGAGCCATGAGTTCGCCCCAGCCGGGCAGGCCGCGCAGGCAGATGCCCTTCATGCCCGGCTCGGCGCCGTCGGCCGCGGCGGCCAGCCTGCCCACCTGTTCCCAGGTGGGATGCGCGGGCATCGTCAGGCCCTTCGCGGCGAACACGTCCTTGCGGTACATCAGGAAGGACGACTCGCCGTAGAACGGCTGTCCGTAGAGCTTTCCGTCGGCGGCGGTCAGCGACTGCCGCATGGGCTTCAGGATGTCCTGCTCGTCGTACGCGCTGTCGCGGCGGACGTAGGAGTCCATCTCGTGCAGCCAGCCGTTGCGGGCGTAGATCGGTATCTCGTAGTTGGACAGCGTGGCGACGTCGTACTGGCCCGCCTGGTTGGCGAAGTCCTGGCTGATCTTGTCGCGGACGTCGTTCTCCGGCAGGACGGTGAAGTTCACCTTGATGCCGGTCTCTTGGGTGAAGTGGGCCTTGGTGAGCTTCTGCAGCTCGACCATCTGCGGGTTGTTGACCATCAGGACGTTGATGGAGTTCCCGCCGGAGCCCGACCCGCCCGCTCCGGTCCAGCAGCCGGAGAGGAGCGGGGAGAGCAGCGTCCCTGCGGCGGCCGCGGCGAGCAGTGCGCGGGGCCTCCGTCGGCTCGGGGTTCGCATGGATCACTCCTGGAGGAATGGGGAGATAAGGGGTGGAGCGAGGCGTAAAGGCGCCCCGGGGTGGGTGAGTTGGGCTGTCGCGGCCGGTGGAGTGGGGAGGTGGCGGGTCGGGTTGTCAGGGTTGTCGGGCGGGGTTGTCAGACGCGGATGACCTGCGGGCCCTGCAGCGAGTAGCGGTGCGCCTCGGACGCCGGGAGCAGCGTGCTCGTGACGATCGCCTCCAGGGCGCCGATGCCGGCGAACCGGCAGAAGCTGACGGCGCCGAACTTGGTGTGCACGCCGGCGAAGACCGTACGCCGGGAGGCCCTGATCGCCTGTGCCTTGACCTCGCTGACCGCCGGGTCGGGTGTGGTGAGGCCGTGCTCGCGGGAGATGCCGTTGGCGCCGATGAAGGCCAGGTCGATGACGAAGCCGGCGAGCATCTTCGTCGTCCAGTGGTCGACGGTCGCGAGCGTCCCGGGGCGGACCCGGCCGCCGAGCAGCAGGACGCTTGTGTTGTCGGCCCCGGCGAGCGCCCCGGCCGTGGCGAGGGAAGCGGTGACCACGGTCAACGGCCGGTCCCTGGGCAGCGCTTCGGCGATGAGCTGCGGGGTGAACCCCTCGTCGACGAAGACGGTCTCGGCGTCCCCGAGCAACTCGGCCGCGGCGGCGGCGATCCGGCGCTTCTCGGGCACATGGCTCGTGGTGCGGAAGGCGAGCGTCGTCTCGAAGCCGGCGCTCTCCACGGGGTAGGCGCCGCCGTGGGTGCGGCGCACCAGGCCGTGGTCCTCCAGGGTGCGCAGATCGCGCCGTACGGTCTCCTTGGCGACGCCCAGTTCGCCGGCGAGTTCGGTGACGTCGACCGAGCCCGTGCGGCGCGCGGTCCGGACGATCTCGCGCTGCCGTTCTTCCGCCGTCATCGCCGTCATGGCCGTCACCCGCTCCCTCGCGCCCCGTCGCGCACTGCCCGTTCGGGCCCGGTGGAGCCCTTGAGGGAAGTTCTACAGCGGGTGTCGGCCACTGACCAGGCCTGTTGCGGGCCCGATGCTGCCCGGCCGTGCCCGTTCGGTGCCGTGGCCGCCCGTGGCGGACCTGGGACGGAGCGGGCGAGGAGGTGGGATCGGGCAGGGGCCGTGCCCGAACACGGGAGCGGGCGGGCCCGTTCGGTGCCCGCCCGCCGTCCCGCCGTCCCGCCGTCCCGCCGTCCCGCCGTCCCGCCGTCCCGCTGTCCTGTCGTTCTGCAGTCCTGCCGTTCTGCCGCCCGCTGTCCCGTCCGTCGTCGCGTCAGTACGGCCAGATCGGCGGGTGCGTCGTGAAGTGGCCGCCCAGGTGGGCGTGGTCCGGGTTTCCGGGGTCGAGGTCGCCCTGCTCGGCGATGAGCTTCTCGGCGTACGGCTCGGAGTCGTCGCGCGGTTCGTAGCCGAGGGCCCGCGCGGTCGAAAGGTCCCACCACAGGCGGGTGTTGGCGGACGAGCCGTAGACGACCATGTGCCCCACGTCCTTCGCGCCCAGGGCCGCGTGGAAGAGGCGGGCGCCGTCCTCGGGGCTCATCCACACCGAGAGCATGCGCACGCTGGTGGGCTCGGCGAAGCAGGACCCGATGCGCACCGAGACGGTCTCCAGGCCGTGCCTGTCCCAGTAGAGCTGCGCCAGGTCCTCGCCGAACGACTTGGAGAGGCCGTAGAAGGTGTCCGGTCGGCGCGGGGTGTCGATCGGGATCAGGGGGTCGTCGCCCTGCGGGCGCGGGGTGAAGCCCACCGCGTGGTTGGAGGAGGCGAAGACGACACGGCGTACGCCTTCCTCGCGGGCCGCCTCGTACAGGTTGTACGTCCCCTCGATGTTCGCCTTGAGGATCTTGTCGAAGGAGGATTCCAGGGAGATGCCCGCGAGGTGGATGATCGCGTCGACGCCCCGTACGGCCTCGCGCAGCGCCGCCCGGTCGGCGAGGTCCGCGGTGATCGCGTCCGGCTCGCCCTCGACCGGGAGCACGTCGAGCAGGCGCAGCTCGTAGCCGTACTCCGGCAGCAGCCCGCGCAGCAGGGTGCCGAGTCCGCCGGCGGCGCCGGTGAGCAGAACGGTGCGGGGAGCGGGCATGCGGGGGTCTCCTCGGTGCGGGCCGGCGTGTCAGGGCGGAGGCTCCGCCGGACAGTCGGCTGGGGCGCTGCCGGGCGGCCGTATTCGTGTATGACATTCACATCCGTGGACACGCTAAGGAGCGCTGACGTGCTGCGTCAAGTGTGGCGCGGAGGGGGGAAATCCGCCTTCGTGTTGCGGGTTTGTGTGCTTGACCGGCCCCAAGGTGGCGGCTTAGCGTGGGTGCGTTCAGAGATATGGACATGGATCAGAAACGTGCACTCGGTGGGCACCTTTTAAGGGAGAGTCCGTGACGTCAGCCCCTCTTGCCGCTCGGCTGAGCATCCCCAGCGGGCCGTTGTTCTTCCCTGTCACCGCGTACGGACCCGATGGCTCCGTGGATCTCGACGTCTACCGGGAGCATGTGCGGCGCGGCGTCGAGGCCGGAGCCGCGGCGGTCTTCGCGTGCTGCGGAACCGGCGAGTTCCACGCGCTCGTGCCCGAGGAGTTCGAGGCGTGCGTACGGGCGGCCGTGGAGGCGACCGCGGGACGCGTGCCGGTGGTCGCGGGCGCCGGATACGGGACCGCCCTCGCCGTGCGCTACGCACGCCTCGCGGAGGCCGCCGGGGCCGACGGCCTGCTCGCCATGCCGCCGTATCTCGTGACGGCCGGGCAGGAGGGGCTGCTGCGGCACTACCGGGAGATCGCCGCCGCCACCTCCCTGGACGTCGTCGTCTATCAGCGCGACAACGCCGTCTTCACCCCCCGGAGCGTGATCGAACTCGCCCGCACCGAGGGGATCATCGGGTTCAAGGACGGGCTCGGCGACCTGGACCTGATGCAGCGGATCGTCAGCGCCGTCCGGAGCGAGGCACCCGGCGACTTCCTCTACTTCAACGGCCTGCCGACGGCCGAACTGACCGGACTCGCCTACCGGGGGCTGGGGATCACGCTCTACTCCTCGGCGGTCTTCTGCTTCGCCCCCGAGATCGCGCTGGCCTTCCACCGGGCCCTGAACACCGGGGACGACACGACGGTGAACCGGCTGCTGGACGGCTTCTACCGGCCCTTCGTCGACCTGCGCGCGCAGGGACGCGGTTACGCGGTCGCCCTCGTCAAGGCGGGCGTACGGCTGCGCGGACTGGACGTCGGCGAGGTGCGGCCCCCGCTGAACGAGCCGGCCGAGGACCATGTCAAGCAGCTGGCGCAGCTGATCGACCGCGGGTACGTGCTCCTTGAGGAGGACATGTGAGAACGTCCGCGTTCCTGTACCCCTGGGACGTCAACGGGGACCCGGAGGCCGCCGCCAGGACCGCCGGTCTCGGCGTCCACCAGGTGACGCTCGCGTCCGCCTACCACTCCACGCGCGCGTCGACGCCCCGCCACCCCCGCCACCGGATCGTCACGGCCTCGCACGCCGCCGTGCTCCATCCGGTGGACGAGGCACGGTGGCGGGGACGCGCCCTTCGCCCGTACCCGGCCGGCGACTGGGCGCCCGGTGACGCGTACGGCGAGGCCGCCGCCGCGCTCGCCGGGGCCGGGCTCGACGTCCACACCTGGGTCGTGCTCGCGCACAACTCCCGTATGGGGGAGGAACATCCGACGACCTCCGTCGTCAACGCCTACGGGGACCGGTACCCCTGGGCACCCTGCGTCGCCCAGCCCGGCACCCGCGCCTACCTGGCCGACCTCGCGGTGGAGGCCGCGGTCCGGCCCGGCGCGGCCGGTACCGAACTGGAGTCGCTCGGCTGGTACGGGCTCGCCCATCTGCACGCCCACGACAAGATCGGCGGGGTGGCGCTCGGGGACGCCGGGCAGTACCTGATGTCGCTGTGCTTCTGCGCCGCGTGCGCGGACGGATACGACGGACAGGGCCTCGACGCCGAGGAGTTGGCGTCCTTCGTGCGCGATGCGCTGGAGCCGGTGTGGCGGGGGGCACCGTCCGACGGGGGCTGGCCCGGAGTGGAGAAGCTGCTCGGGGCGGAGACCGCGGCGGCCACCCGCCGATGGCGCGACGGGGTGGCCCGCTCGCTCCAGGAGGAGACGGTCTCGGCCGTCCGCTCCGCCGCGCCGGCCGGGTTCCGGGTACTGCTGCACGCCGACCCCGTGTCCTTCCACTGCGGTGCCAACGCCGGGGTCGACCCCCGGCACATCCTGTCCGTCGCGGACGGCGCGGTCGTGCCGTGCACCGGAGGCGCGGACCTGCTGACGCCGTTCGCGGAGGCGATGCGGGCGGGCGCGAGGGGGCGGGTCCTGGCCGCCAACTTCACGGTGGTGTCGGGGATGGGCGGCCGGCCGGACACCCTGGCGGCGGACGCGGCGCGCGCGGCCGAGCTGGGCGCGACGGAACTCCGCCTATATCACGCGGGGTTGGCCTCGGACGCCGATCTGGAGACCGTACGGGGGGTGTTGGCGGGGCTGTAGTCCAGCCCCGCGACTTGAATGCCCAGTCCCGCCGATGTGAAAAGGACCAGTCCCGCCGACGTGAAAGCCCAGTCCAGGGACGCGAAAGGTCCAGCCCCTCCGGCGTTTGAGGAGCGGGGTCCGCGGCGGAGCCCCGGGTACGGGACGGGCAGGGGCGGAGGGGGGCGAGAACCGGTGTGCCCTCACTCCCGCACCGGCGCGGGGGCGCTCCGGAACAGCGGGCTCAGGGTCACCAGCCGGATCAGGCCCAGCGCGGGCAACAGGACCTGGTAGTCGACCAGTTCGACGAGCCCCGCCCCGAGGGCCAGCCCGACGGCGTTCGGGGCGTAGAGCAGCGTGTTCACGGTGGCGGAGGCGCGGCCCAGCAGGTCGGCCGGGGTCTCGCGCTGGACCGCGGTGTACGTGGCGATGAGCACGCAGGGCAGCCCGGCCCCCACGGCCGCGCTGGTGACCAGGGCCACCGGATCGAGGGGAACCGCCCGGAGGGCGACCGCGACGGCGGCCAGCGCGATGCCGCTGGCGGCGAAACGCCGTTCGCCCAGCCGCCGCAGCAGCGTCCCGGACACCAGCCCGACGCCGACCGACCCGGCGCCCTGGGCGACGTACAGGACGCCGACGTACGTGGGGGACCGGCCCAGCCCCTCGGCCACGGCGTAGACCGTCGCGCCGTTGATCCCCCCGAAGAGCATGGTCGTACCGCCGGCGAGGACCAGCGGCCGGAGCCCGGGATGGCGCCGGAGATGGCGGACACCCTCCGCGGTGCGGGAGCGCAGGCTCTCTGTGGGCTTTCGCACAGGCGGGGTCTCGCGGACGCGCAGCAGCGCGAACACCGCCGCCGCCAGTACGAACGTCACCGCGTCCAGGAGCGCGACCCGCGGGCCGCCGTACGCCGCGTAGAGGCCCGCTCCGGCGAGCGGTGCCAGCAGCTTCATGCCCTCGTTGGCCGTCATGCGCAGACCGTTGAGGTCACCGAGGAGGTCCTTGTCGATCGCGGTGGCCAGCAGAGCCGACTCGGCGGCGTCCTGGACGACGCCCACTGTGCCGTAGACCAGGAGCACCGCGAACAGGATCCACAGGCGGTCCCGTTCGTCCACGGCGAACAGGACGGGCAGCAGCGCGGCCAGGAGCAGATTCGTACCGATGAGCAGGGGCCTGCGCCGGATCCGGTCGGCGAGGGTTCCGAGGGCGGGGCCGATCAGGGTGGGAGCCCAGAGGGCGAAGACGCACAGCGCCGCCAGACCGTTCGAGCCCGTCAGATCCTTGACCCAGATGCCCGACGCCAGCCAGATCGCCGACGTCCCGAAACCGGAGACGACCAAGCCGGTCAGATACAGCCCGGCGTCGCGATCGCCCAGAACCCTCGCCACTGTCCATGTCATGGCAGGTGATCGTGGTTCTAAGGCGGCCCCGAGGGGATCGGGCAACCGCCTTAGACGCGGGCGCTGCCGGGAGCCGCCGCCGGACGACGGCTCAGCCGCTCGCCGCACGGACAGGGGCGCTGCCGCGCCCCGGGGTCCCTCAGTCCTTCAGCAGCGCGCAGACGAAGTTCTCCTCGACCTCGCGCAGCTCCTTCAGCAGCTCCGGCTTGGTCGCCTGGTTCACCTGGGTCGTGAGCGAGAAGGTCAGGGACCGTCGGCCGTCGGGTGTGGCGGCGATCAGCTGTGTGTAGCCGGGGAAGTTGCCGGTGTGGCCGAGGACCACTCCGCAGCGGGTGGAGTAGCGGAAGATCGCCTCTCCCGCCTTGTTCTCGCCGGGTCCCGCCGGCTCCGAGGCTCCGTCGATCCAGCGGCGCTGCTCGCGCAGGGTGGCTTTGGAGATCAGGGCCCCGCCCGCGTAGCCGCGGATGAAGCGGGTCAGGTCCGCCGGGGTCGAGATGATCCCGCCCGACGCCCACACGCCCGACGCGCTGAGCACCTCGCTGATGTCCTCCGGCGGGTTCGGCGGCTGGACGTCGTAGCCGTGCATGTACGGCTCGGGCATCTCGTAGCCCTGCGGGAGGCTCGTGTCGCGCAGGCCGAGCGGCCGGTACACGAGCCCGCGCAGCAGTTGCTCGTAGCGCTCGCCGGTCGCCGCCTCGGCCATCAACGCGACCGCGATGTTGTCCGAGTTCGAGTACTTGTACTGCGATCCGGGCCGGAACTGCAGCGGTTCGTCGGCCACGTAGTCGAGCAGCCGGCGCGAGTCGAAGTGGTGGCGCGGATCGGCGGTGACGATCTGGAGGAACTCGGGGTCCTGGGTGTAGTCGGGCAGCCCGCTGGTGTGGTTCAGCAGCTGGCGCAGCGTCACGGCGTGCCACTTATGCGGCAGGGACGGCAGCCGGCGGCCGATGGTGTCGTCGAGGGAGAGCACGCCCCGGTCCACCAGGCCCAGTGCCACGGCACCGCTGAACGCCTTCGCCGTACTGGCGATCCGCGTGTGGTCGTCGGCTTCGATCGGGCGGCCGCTGTCGATGTCGGCGACTCCGGCGCGCACGATGCGGGACTCGCCCTCGCGGCGCAGGACGGCGATGACTCCGGGCGGGCCGCCGGGGCTGTTCACCAGCCCTTCGAGCTGCTTCCGCAGCGCGCGGTCGCGGTCCGCGGAGCCGGAGCGGGAGCCGGAGCCGGAGCCGGCGTCGGCCGGTGCGGACACGACGCCGGTCAGACAGGCGGCGACGAGCAGGGTGCCGAGGGACGGACGCAGGCGGGGGCGGCGGGGCAATGACATGGGTTCTCCCGAGTCGGGCGGGGCCGGGGCACGCCCAGCTTCGGCCCCGGGCGATCGACTCGCCTGCGCCGCTGCTGCATACGGAGGAGCGGGCCGCCCGGTGGTGGGGCCGTCCGGCTGTCCTGGTGCGGGAGCCCCGGGTCAGCCGTCCGGCTGTCCTGGTGCGGGAGCCCCGGGTCGGGGAACCGATGAGTTTCGTGTGCGGACGCGGTCTATCCCATGGGCCTGCCCCACGGGCGTGCCTCCATGGGTCCGCCTCCGTGGGGGCCTGCCCTCATGGGTCTGTCCTCACGGGCTGGCGTGCCTCCATGGGTCCGCCTCCGTGGGGGCCTGCCCCACGGGTCTGTGCTCACGGGCTGGCCTGCCTTGGGTCAGCCTCCATGGGGGCCTGTCCCCACGGGCCTGTCCCCCACGGGCCTGTCCCGACAGGCCTGTGCCCCCACGGGCCTGTCCCGTCGGGCCTGCCCCAAGGGCCCGCCCGCACAGGTCTCCCCCCGAAGTGGACACGAGTTCTGAGGAGAATCGGATGACCGGCCAGACCTTCGACCTCGGGCCGCAGGCCCTGATCGTGGCGCGCCTCGCGGAGGGTGTCACGGACGCACAGCTCGACGGGGCGACTCCCTGTCCGAAGTACGCGGTGCACAACATGCTCGGGCATTTGACGGGACTGGCCGTCGCCTTCCGCGACGCCGGGCGCAAGGACCTGGGCTCCTCCACCGACACCAGCCCGACCGTCGCCGTGCCCGACATCGGACCCGGCTGGCGCGAGACCCTGCCGAAGGCGCTCGACGAACTCGCCGACGCCTGGCGGGACCCGGCCGCCTGGAGCGGCATGACCCGTGCCGGCGGAGTCGACCTGCCGGGTGCGGTCGCGGCGGCCGTGGCCGCCGACGAACTGGTGGTGCACGGCTGGGACCTCGCGCGGGCCACCGGCCAGGAGTACACGCCCGATGCCGCCGCTCTGCAGGCGTCGTACGGGTTCCTCGGCGCCGTGGCCGAGGACCCGACCCGGGGCGGGGGCATCTTCGGCCCCGCCGTCCCGGTACCCGACGACGGGCCGCTCCTCGACCGCGTGATCGGCCTCAGCGGCCGCGACCCCGGCTGGAAGCCGTAGCGGGGGAGCGGGAAGCGTAGGGCCGTGATCCGCCTTCGCTGAATCACGGAAGCACGCGGATCCGACGGCGCGCGGGCGACCCGGACACCGAGGTTTCACGGGCTGCCCGCCGAGTACCCGCGGCCGCCGCGTACGCACTGGCCGCCGAGTACGCGGGCAGCCCGAGTGCGTAATCCGGGGCCGCCCGCCCTTGTTTCGCCCTGCCCGCCCCTCGCCAACCCGACGTCGGCGCCCGCCTCTCCCCTTGCCGGGCAGGCCTCGCCAGGCATCGCGAAAGCAAACACTTGATGCGTCTCACCCTCAAGGGTGGTACCCGGGCCCTCCGATGCCTCGCGCCCCGCGCGTCACATCAAATTCCTTTGCCGGAAGCGTTGACGAAACACGGCCACGCTCCTACCTTCAACGCGTCGTACTTCGTACGTCATATATGAGACGCGATATGCGAGATCCGGGATCGACGTCCGCGAGGATGCCCGACTCCCGTGATCCGAGCCGTGAGACCAGAGAGGCGCGCATGACCTCTGTGCCCACCCCGATCCCGTCCCGCACGCAGTTCGTGCTGGAGGGGATCAAACACCGCATCCTCACCGGGCAGTTGACCCCGGGACAGGCTTTGGTCGAGACCGACCTCGCCGCACAGTTCGGGGTGTCCAAGACCCCTGTGCGCGAGGCGCTCAAGACCCTGGCCGGCACCGGGCTCGTCGTGATGAACCAGTACAAGGGCGTCACGGTACGCATGGTGGACGCGGACATGGCGCGCGAGGTGTACGACGTACGGCTGCTCCTCGAACCCGAGGCGCTGCGTCGGGTGGTGCGGCGCGGAGCCTCCCTCGACGCCGCCCGTGACGCGCTCACCCGTGCCGACGACGCCGCCGACACTGCCGAACGGTCGCTGGCCAACCGGGAGTTCCACCGCGCCCTGTACGTGCCCTGCGGCAATCCGCTGCTCGGCCGGATGCTCGACGAGGTGCGCGACCAGGCCGCCCTCGTCTCGGCGGTCGCCTGGGCGTCCGATCCCTCCTGGGAGCGGGAGGCGAACGAGCACCGGGAGATCCTGCGGCTCGCCCTCGACGGTGACGCCGACGCCGCGGCCGGAGCGCTGCACGCGCACATCGCGTCGTTCGTGCAACGGGCCTTCCCCCAGGGCCAGGAAGAGGACGGACAGGAATGACAGCGACGTTCGAGACCCAGCGGGCGGCCCTCGCCGAGGTCGTGGCGATCCCGGTGACCCCGTTCGCCGAGGACGGCACGATCGACCGGGACACCCACCGGGCCCTGCTGCGCCGGCTGATCGACGGCGGCGTCCGCACCCTCACCCCCAACGGCAACACCGGAGAGTTCTACGCCCTCACCCCCGAAGAGCGCGGGCTCATCACCGAGTTGACCATCGAGGAGGCCGGTGACCGCGCGGTCGTCCTCGTCGGCGTCGGGCACGACGTGCCGACCGCCGTCGCCTCCGCGCGGCACGCCCGTGCCCTCGGCGCACCGATGGTGATGGTCCATCAGCCCGTGCACCCCTATGTCTCGGAGGGCGGCTGGGTCGACTACCACCGGGCCATCGCCGATTCCGTGCCGGAGCTGGGCGTCGTGCCGTACATCCGCAATCCGGCGCTCGCGGGTGCCCGGCTCGCGGAACTCGCGGACGCCTGTCCGAACGTCATCGGTGTGAAGTACGCCGTTCCCGACGCGGCGCGCTTCGCGTCCTTCGCGCGGGACGCCGGGCTCGAACGGTTCGTGTGGGTGGCCGGACTCGCCGAGCCGTACGCCCCCTCGTACTTCTCGGCCGGCGCCACCGGCTTCACCTCGGGCCTGGTGAACGTCGCCCCGGCCGTCTCGCTGAACATGATCGAAGCGCTTCGGGCCGGCGACTACCCGGCCGCGATGAAGGTCTGGGAGCAGATCCGTCGCTTCGAGGAACTGCGCGCCGCCGACGCCTCCGCGAACAACGTCACCGTGGTCAAGGAAGCCCTGTCCTCGCTCGGCCTGTGCCGCCGTGACGTCCGCCCGCCGAGCAAGCCGCTGCCCGCGAGCGAGCGTTCCGAGGTCGCCGCCATAGCCGCCGGATGGTCCCTGTGAAACGGCCCGAGGACCTCAGGAGCCATCAGTGGTACGGCACCCCCGGGCTCCGGTCGTTCAGCCACCGGGCCAGGACCCGGCAACTCGGCTACCTCCCCGAGGAGCACCTGGGCAAGCCGGTCATCGCGATCCTCAACACCTGGTCCGACATCAACCCGTGCCATGTGCACCTGCGCGACCGCGCGCAGGCCGTGAAGCGGGGCGTGTGGCAGGCCGGCGGATTCCCGCTCGAATTCCCGGTGTCCACGCTGAGCGAGACCTTCCAGAAGCCGACCCCGATGCTCTACCGCAACCTGCTCGCGATGGAGACCGAGGAACTGCTGCGGTCGTATCCGGTGGACGGGGCCGTACTGATGGGCGGCTGCGACAAGACCACGCCCGCGCTGCTCATGGGGGCCGCCTCGGTCGATCTGCCGACCGTTTTCGTGCCCGCCGGGCCGATGCTCCCGGGCCACTGGCGCAACGAGGTCCTCGGCTCCGGCACCGACATGTGGAAGTACTGGGACGACAAGCGCGCCGGTCTCATCGGGGACTGCGAGATGACCGAGCTGGAGAGCGGGCTCGCCCGGTCGCCGGGGCACTGCATGACGATGGGTACGGCGTCCACGCTGACGGCCGCCGCCGAGGCCCTCGGGGTCACCGTGCCCGGTGCGTCGAGCATCCCCGCCGTCGACTCCGGACACGACCGGATGGCCGCCGCGGCGGGGCTCAGGATCGTCGAACTCGTCCACAGGGACCGGACGTTGTCCGACATCCTCACCGCGGAGGCCTTCACGGACGCGGTGACGACGGTGCTCGGCCTCGGCGGCTCGACGAACGCCGTGATCCATCTGATCGCCATGGCCGGACGGGCCGGAGTCACCCTCACGCTGGACGACTTCGACCGGATCGCCCGGACCGTGCCGGTCCTCGCCAACGTCCGGCCCGGTGGACGGACGTACCTCATGGAGGACTTCCACTTCGCCGGCGGACTGCCAGGGTTCCTGTCGCGGATCACCGATCTGCTCCACCTGGACCGGCCCACGGTCTCCCACGACAGCCTGCGCGAGCAACTGGCGGGCGCCCGGGTGCACAACGACGACGTCATCCGCACCCGGGAGAACCCGGTCGCGGCCGAGGGCGGAGTGGCCGTCCTGCGCGGCAACCTCTGCCCCGACGGCGCCGTCATCAAGCACATCGCCGCCGAGCCGCACCTGCTCAAGCACACCGGTCCCGCGGTCGTCTTCGACGACTACCGCACGATGCAGCGGACCATCAACGACCCCTCGCTGGGCATCACCGCGGACAGCGTCCTCGTGCTGCGGGGCTCCGGTCCCAAGGGCGGCCCGGGAATGCCGGAGTACGGGATGCTGCCCATCCCCGACCACCTGCTGAAGCAGGGCGTCCGGGACATGGTGCGGATCTCCGACGCCCGGATGAGCGGCACGAGTTACGGCGCGTGCGTGCTGCACGTGGCGCCCGAGTCGTACGTCGGCGGCCCGCTCGCCCTCGTGCGCGACGGGGACCCGATCGCCCTCGACGTCGAGGCACGGTCACTCCAACTCAACGTGGACGAAGCTGAGCTGGAGCGCAGGCGGGCCGAGTGGACTCCGCCGCCCGTCCGGTACGAGCGCGGCTACGGCGCGCTCTACAACGAGCAGATCACCCAGGCCGACACCGGCTGCGACTTCGCGTTCCTGGCCCGGCCGGGCCAGGTGCCGGACCCGTACGCGGGCTGAGACCCCCCGCACCCGCACATGGAAGTGCTCGACCCATGTGGTCGTAGCAAGCGCTTCCTGCACCCGCTGTACTTGCCCCACTGCGAACGGAGAACAGTCATGGCCCAAGCCGCAGCCGTGGCGAAACCGCCCGCGCCACCCCGGCGGCGCCGTGCTTCCGCGACCCCGCGCAGGCTTCCGTATCTGCTGATCGCCCCCGCGGCGCTGCTGATGCTGGGCTTCATCGCCTACCCCGTCATCAGCGTCTTCTACTACAGCCTGCAGAACTACAACCCAACCAAACCGTGGCGCAACGGCTACGCGGGCTTCGGCAACTTCACGCACGCTTTCACCCAGGACCCCCAGTTCTGGGACACGTTGACCTTCAGCGCGAAGTGGGTCGTCGTCGAGGTGGGCCTCCAGCTCCTGTTCGGCCTGGCACTCGCGCTGATCGCCAACCAGACCTTCGCCGGGCGGGCGTTCGGGCGCGCACTGGTCTTCTCGCCGTGGGCCGTCTCCGGGGTGCTGACCTCGGCCATCTGGGTGCTGCTCTACAACTCCCAGACGGGCATCACCCGTTACCTCGCCGACGCCGGCATCGGCTCGTACGGGACGAGCTGGCTGTCGGACACCTCCACCGTCTTCTCGGCTGCCGTGGTCGCCGACCTGTGGCGCGGGGTCCCCTTCTTCGCGATCCTGATCCTCGCCGACCTCCAGTCCGTCTCCAAGGACCTGTACGAGGCCGCCGAGGTCGACGGAGCAAGCCGCGTCCGGCAGTTCCTGCACATCACACTGCCGCACCTCAAGGACGCGATCATCCTCTCCACGCTGCTGCGCGCGGTGTGGGAGTTCAACAACGTCGACCTGCTCTACACCCTGACCGGCGGCGGACCCGCGGGCGAGACGACGACCCTCCCGCTCTACATCGCCAACACCAGTGTCGACGCCCACAACTTCGGCTACGCGTCGGCCCTCACCACGGTCGCGTTCGTGATTCTGCTGTTCTGCTCGATCGTCTATCTGCGGCTGAGCAAGTTCGGAGGCGGGGACAAGTGATCACCAAGGACGCCGGGACGATCGCCCCGGCCGCACCCGCCCCGCCCCTCGAGGCACCTCGCTCGCGCGAACGGAAGAAGCACCGCGCCTGGGACGAGGTCCCGCGATGGCACATCTACCTCCCCCTCGGCATCTACCTGCTCTTCACCCTGATCCCCTTCTACTGGATCCTGCTCTTCGCGCTGCGCCCGGCCGGGTCGACCTCGCTCGTGCCCTGGCCCATGACCTTCGAGCACTTCCACAAGGTGTGGACCGAGCGCAGCTTCGGGACCTACTTCCAGAACAGCGTCCTCATCGCCGTCGCCACCCTGGTGATGACCACCCTCGTCGCGCTCGCCGGCGGCTACGCGCTCGCCCGCTTCGACTTCAGGATCAAGCGCGGTTTCATGCTCGCGCTGCTCTGCTCGCAGTTCGTGCCGGGCGCGCTGCTCCTGGTCCCGCTCTTCCAGATCTTCGCCGAACTCCGGATGATCAACTCGCTGGCCAGCGTCATCATCGCCGAGACAGTCTTCCAGCTCCCGCTGTCGATGATCCTGATCAGCGGATTCATCAGGAACGTGCCGTACTCCCTCGAAGAGGCAGCCTGGGTGGACGGCTGCAACCGCTTCGACGCCTTCCGGATCGTCGTCCTTCCGCTGCTGCGGCCCGGGCTGATCGCTGTCGGCTCCTTCGCCTTCGTGCACGCCTGGAACCACTTCCTGTTCGCCCTGATGTTCCTCAGCGACCAGAGCAAGCAGACCATCCCGGTCGGCCTCAACACCCTGATGAGCTCCGACAGCGTCGACCTGGGCGCGCTCGCCGCGGGCGGCATCATCGCCGCCGTCCCCGTGGTCGTCGTCTTCGCCTTCATCCAGAAATGGCTGATCACCGGATTCAGCGCCGGGGCGGTGAAGGGATGACGACCCCCTCGCGGCAGCAGATCCGTCCCCCGCACGGAGACGGCCTCCGTGACCTGAGCGGAGACGGCCCGCGGACCGCGCCCGCGGGCGCCCCGGCCGACACGACTGTGCTCGGACTCCCGCTGCCCGTCGTCCTCGCGGGCGCCCGCGGCCACGGCCGCTGGCACCTGGACAATATCCGCCGTCTCCAGGACAAGGGCCTGGTGCGCCTCGTCGGGGTCTGCGAGCTGACCCCGCTCACCGAGGACGAGCTGGCCGGGCAGCATGTCGAGCAGTCAGCGGACTTCGGGGCCCTCCTCGACTCGACCGGCGCCGCCGTCGCGGTGATCTGCACCCCCATCCCCACCCACACCGACCTCGCGCTGACCGCCGCGCGCAAGGGCGTCCACCTGCTCCTGGAGAAGCCGCCCGCGCCCTCCTACGCCGAGTTCCGGCGGATGGCCGACGGAGTCGCGGCGGCCCAAGTGGTCTGCCAGATCGGCTTCCAGTCGCTCGGCTCGCACGCCGTACCCGCCATCAGGAGGCTGATCACCGAGGGCGGGCTCGGCCGGGTGACCGGCATCGGCGGAGCAGGGGCGTGGGCGCGCGACGAGGCGTACTACCGGCGCGCGCCCTGGGCGGGAAAGCGTCGGCTCGACGGCGTGGACGTGGTCGACGGTGTCCTGACGAACCCGCTGGCCCACGTCGTCGCCACGGCCCTCGCGCTGGACGGTTCGACCCGCGCCGAGGACGTCACCGACATCCGGACCGAGCTGCTGCGCGCCAACGACATCGAGTCCGACGACACCTCGTGCGTGCGGGTCACGACCACCGGGAGCCGGATCACGGTCGCCGCGACGCTCTGCGCCGAACGCCCCGGCGAACCGTATGTCCTGGTGCACGGCACCGGCGGCCGGATCACCTTCTGGTACAAGCAGGACCGCGTCCTCGTGCAGCGGTCCGGGCACGGCCCCGAGGAGATCGAGTACGGCCGCACGGACCTGCTGGAGAACCTCGTCGAGCATCTGACGGGCGGCGCCGAGCTGCTGGTCGCGCCCGAGTCGACGGGTGCCTTCATGAAGGTCGTAGAAGCGATCCGCCAGGCACCCGACCCGATCGCGCTGCCCCCGCACGCCTGGGAACGGCTCCCAGGCGAGAACCGCCGCGTGGTGCCCGGCGTCGACGGATTCGTCGCGGCGGCCGCCGACACCCTCGCCCTCTACTCCGAGCTGGGCGCCTCCTGGGCGCTCTCGAACGAGGTGAGCACCCGATGAACAACGACTCGCTGGTCCTGCGGATCGGCGGCCGCCCCGTCGGCCGCTACGTCACCCGGCCCGCACTGCCGGCCCGGCTCTCCCCGCGCCCGTATCTGCACCCCGTCACCACCCTGGCCGGCACGGCCGTCACCGAGCTCAGCCCGGCCGACCACGCACACCACCTCGGCGTCGGTGTAGCCGTACCCGACGTCGAGGGGCACAACTTCTGGGGCGGCCGCACCTACGTCCGCGACCAGGGACCGACCGAGCTCGACAACCACGGCGCCCAGCGGCACACCGGCTTCCAGCTGCGCGACCCGGACGGCTTCGTGGAGGAGCTGCGCTGGATGGCCGCGGGCGCCGAGCTGCTGCGCGAACGCCGTACGGTCGCGGCCGTCGGACTCACCGACTCCGTCTGGGCGCTGGACTTCACCTTCTCGCTCACCAATGTCACCGCGCGCGGGCTCTCCCTCGGCAGCCCGGCCACCAACGGACGGCCGGGTGCGGCGTACGGCGGCTTCTTCTGGCGGGCCCGCAAGGAACCGGACGCCCCGCGCGTGTTCACCGCCGACGCCGAGGGCGAGGAGGCGGTCCACGCCCGCCCCGCCGACTGGCTCGCCCTCGCGGGCGCTGACTGGACGCTCGTCTTCGCCGGGGCGACGGGGGAGACGCGTCGCGACCCGTGGTTCGTCCGCACCGCCGAGTACCCCGGCGTCGGTTCCTCCCTCGCCCACGAGAAGCGGCTCACCGTCGAGGCGGGCGGCACGCTCGTACGCCGGGTCGTCACCGTCGTCGCCGACGGCACCCTCGACCGGAGCGAGGCCGCGGCGCTGGTCCGCAAGGCGGTGAGCCCCTGATGGCGCTGCCCTCCGCCGACCTGGGTGACGGCACCTACCGCAACCCCGTCCTCGACGCCGACTGGTCCGATCCCGATCTGCTGTGCGTCGGCGACGACTTCTACCTCACCGCCTCCAGCTTCGGCCGCGCCCCCGGTCTGCCCCTGCTGCACTCCCGGGACCTGGTCAACTGGACGCTCGTCGGACACGCCCTCCAACGCCTGGAACCCGCCCGCGAGTTCAGGACCCCCCGGCCCGACGGCGGTGTGTGGGCGCCCTCGCTGCGCCACCACGACGACCGTTTCTGGATCTTCTGGGGCGACCCCGACCACGGCATCTTCCAGGTCAACGCCCCTCAGATCAGGGGCCCTTGGACCCGGCCGCAACTGGTGAAGGAGGGCAGAGGCCTCATCGACCCCTGCCCGCTGTGGGACGAGGAGACCGGCGAGGCGTATCTCGTGCACGCCTGGGCCAAGTCCCGTTCGGGAGTGAAGAACCGGCTCACCGGACACCGGATGCGCCCCGACGGCACCGGGCTGCTCGACGAGGGAAAGGTGATCGTCGACGCCGACCTGATTCCCGGCTGGTTCACCCTCGAAGGTCCCAAGGCCTACCGGCACGACGGCTGGTTCTGGATCTTCGCGCCCGCCGGGGGAGTCGAGACCGGCTGGCAGGGCGCCTTCCGTTCACGCGGCTTCTTCGGGCCCTACGAGGAGCGGGTGGTCCTGGAACAGGGGAACACCCGGGTCAACGGCCCGCACCAGGGCGGCTGGGTGCGCACGGCGGCGGGCGAGGACTGGTTCGCGCACTTCCAGCAGCGCGGGCCCTACGGGCGGGTGGTCCACCTCCAGCCGATGCGCTGGGGCGATGGGGGTACCTCCCGCTCATGGGGGTCCCCCCGCTCGAGCGAAGCCGAGAGTGGGGGTGAAGCCGAGAGTGGGGGAGGCTGGCCGGTGCTCGGAGACCGGGGCGCCCCCGTCGCCGTACACCGCAAGCCGGACCTTCCGCCCCAGCCACCGTCCGCGCCCGCCACCGACGACGACTTCCCCGGCGGCCGCTTCGGGCGCCAGTGGCAGTGGACCGCCAACCCCCAGGACGGCTGGGCCACCCAGCACTCCGGCGACGGACTGCGGCTGAGCTGTGTCCGTACGGCGGACGCGCACGACCTGCGCAGACTGCCCCATGTCCTCACCCAGCGGATGCCGGGTGCGGCCGCCACCGTCCAGGTCGACCTCTGCCTCGACAGTGAGGAGCCCGGGGCACGGGCCGGGCTCGTGGTGCTCGGGGACGCGTTCGGCTGGATCGGACTCCGGCGCGAGCCGGACGGATCGGTACGGCTCGTGCACCGGTTCGCCGAGACGGTCGCCGGGGCGGCACCCACCGCGCGTTCGGGGCCGTGCGAGGGCGAGCGCGACGCCGCTCCCGCACGGACCGTGCCCGAGGGCCGGGCCCGGCTGTGGATCGAGATCGGTGCGGGCGCCCGCTGCAGCTTCTCCTACGACGTCGGTGGCGGTCGGCAGCCCTCGGGGCAGGTCTTCGCCGCCACCGGATGGCGCTGGGTCGGCGCCCTGCTCGGCCTGTTCGCCCTCGCGCCGACCGGCGGGGGACACGCCGGCGCCGCCTCGTTCACGCGTTTCCGTGTCACCGCGACCCGCTGAGGGTCACTTCCCGCCGTTCGTCCGCCTGTTGGGAGCCGCAATGACGCACCTCCGTAGCAAGCGCTTACCGGGTGAGGAAGGAAGGGCTCGTCCCTTCCGGAAGCAGCCGGGTGCAGACCTCCGAGGACACCGCACCGACCCCACGACCCTGTTGGATCCAGAAGAAGAAGAGAGCCGACCAATGAAGATCAGCCCGCAGAAGATCAGCCCACTGGGGACCGGTCCGATCAGGACCGGCGCCCGTGGAACCAAGCGCGCGGCCGTGGCCGTCGCCCTCGGTTCCGTGCTCGCGCTGACCGTCACCGCCTGTGGTGACAACGGCAGCGGCAGCGCGGGGGACAAGGGCACCGAGGGCTCCGGCAAGGGCGAGATCACCTTCTGGGACAACAACGGCGGTGTCCGCACCGACATCTGGAAGCAGATCATCGCCGACTTCGAGAAGAAGTACCCGGACATCAAGGTCAACTACGTCGGCATCCCGGCGGCCAGTGCCCAGTCCAAGTACGACACCGCCATCCAGGGCGGTGGCCTGCCCGACGTCGGCGGCGTGGGCACCGCGATGCTCGCCGAGGTCGCCGTCCAGGGCGCGCTGGAGCCACTGGACAGCCGGATCGAGAAGAGCTCGCTGCAGGGCAAGTTGAGCGAGAACCTGCTTGCCGTCAGCCGGGCCGCGGGCGGCGGCGACACGCTGTACCAGGTGCCGACCTCCGCCAACAACGGCACGCTCTGGTACCGCACCGACCTGTTCAAGGCGGCGGGCCTGGACGCGCCGACCTCCTGGTCGAAGTTCTACGACGCCGCCGCGAAGCTCACCGACAAGGGCAAGAACAAGTTCGGCTTCACCATCCGCGGCGGCGAGGGCTCCATCGCCCCGGCGCTGGACGCGGCGTACGGCCAGAGCGGCATCACCGCGTTCTGGAACGGCGACAAGACCACCGTCAACGACCCGAAGAACGTGGCGGCCCTGGAGAAGTACGTCGCCCTGTACAAGAAGGTCACCCCGTCCGCCGACGTCAACAACGACTTCACCAAGATGGTCGCGCAGTGGGACAGCGGCACCATCGGCATGCTGAGCCACAACCTCGGCTCCTACCAGGACCACCTGAAGGCGCTCGGCGCCGGCAAGTTCCGCGGCATCCCGAACCCCACCCAGGACGACGGCACGCGCGTACAGATCTCCAACCCGGTCGACGGACTCAGCCTGTTCAAGTCCGGCAAGAACAAGGCGGCCGCCTGGAAGTTCATCGAGTTCGCCGTCTCGGCGGCGGAGAACTCCAAGTTCAACGAGTCCGCGGGCCAGGTGCCGGCGAACACCGACGCCGCCAAGGACGCGTGGATCCAGCAGGCCGAGCCGACCAAGCTGGCCGCCGAGGCGCTGAACGGCACCGGCACCAAGATCGTGCAGCTGCCGTACTACCTGCCCGACTGGAACACCATCTCCAAGGCCGACAACGAGCCGAGCTTCCAGAAGGTGCTGCTCGGCAAGATGAGCGCGAAGGACTTCCTGGACTCGCTGGCCGACCAGCTGAACAAGGCGCAGGCGGACTGGAAGGCCCACCACTAGTCCGGTGCGCCCACCGTGGCCGGCCGTGGCCGGCCACGGCGCGTGGCCGCTCACCCCTGTCGAAACCCCCTCTCGAACCCCTTGTCGCACCTCTGTCGAAACCACTCTCGAACCTCTGTCGAAAGGCACACCCCCGTGTCCCTCACGCGCAGACAGGTCACCTCGGCGGCCGTGGCCGCCTTACCGCTCGCCGTTGCCGCGGCGGGCCCCGCGTCCGCCGCCCCGCACCGCCGGTCGCGCACTCTGCACATCGCCGGCGACTCCACCGCAGCCCAGAAGTACGCCGACGCCGCACCCGAGACGGGGTGGGGCATGGCGCTCCCGTTCTTCCTCCACGAGGACGTCGTGGTCGCCAACCACGCGGTGAACGGCCGTAGTTCGAAGAGCTTCATCGACGAGGGGCGCCTCGACGCGATCCTCGACGTGATCCGGCCGGGCGACCTCCTGCTCGTCCAGTTCGGGCACAACGACGAGAAGGCCGCCGACCCGACGCGCTACACCGAGCCGTGGACCACGTTCCAGGACTGTCTGCGGCAGTACATCGAGGGGGCGCGGGCCCGGGGCGCCCGGCCGGTGCTGGCCACCCCGGTGGAGCGCAGGAAGTTCGACGCGGACGGCAACGCCGTGCCGACGCACGGCGACTACCCGGCGTCGATGCGTGCACTCGCCGCGGACGAGCACGTGGCGCTCCTCGACATCCAGGCTCTGTCGATCGCCCTGTGGCAGCGGCTCGGCGTCGAGGAGACGAAGAAGTACTTCAACTGGACCGCGACCGAACAGGACAACACGCACTTCAACCCGCCCGGTGCCATCGCCGTGGCCCGTCTCGTCGCGGCCGGACTGCTGCACCGCCGGGTCCTCACGCCCCGGGACGTACGCCGCCTCGACGCGCAGATACCCGAGTCCTGGATCACCTGGCCGACCGCCAGCCCCTGAGTCCTCGAACCTCCGAGTCCTCGAACCTCCGAGCCCTCGAACTTCTGAGCTCTGAACCTCTGAGCCCTGAACCCCCGAGTCCTGAACCCCCGAGTCCCCGAGTCCTTGAGTCGAAGAAAGTGAGAGCCGCACCGTGAACACACAGAACTGGCATGGGCATGTCACAGAATGGGCCGCGATCACCGCACGGAGAGCCGCCGTGCTGATCGGCTGCACCGCCCTCGTGCTCGCCGTCACCGGCACCACCGCCGAGGCCCGGCCCCGCGAGCTCGGCCGGCAGACGCTCGCCGCAGGCGACGGCTGGGCGTCCGCCGGGACCGGCACCACCGGCGGCTCGACCGCCGCGGCAGCACAGGTCAGCACGGTCACGACCTGGGCGGAGTTCAAGGCCGCGCTCGCCGCGGGCGGCACCGCGCCCAAGATCATCAAGGTCAGGGGCACGATCGACGCCAACGCCGAGGGCTGCGACTCCTTCGCGGCGCCCGGCTACGACTTCGCCCGGTACCTCGCCGACTACGACCCCGCCGTGTGGGGCTACGACCAGGTGGTCAGCGGCGAGCAGGAGGATCTGCGCGCCGCCTCCGCCGCCAATCAGGACGCGGCCATCAAGGCGTACGTCCCCGCCAACACCACCATCGTCGGCATCGGCCGGAACGCGGGTTTCAAGGGCGCGAGCCTCCAGATCAAAGCCGTCGACAACGTCATCGTCCGCAACCTCTCCTTCGAGAGCCCCCTCGACTGCTTCCCGCAGTGGGACCCCACCGACGGCGACACCGGCAACTGGAACTCCGAGTACGACAGCGCGGTGATCTACGGGGCCACGCATGTCTGGCTCGACCACGACACGTTCACCGACGGCGCCCACCCGGACAGCTCGCTGCCGACGTACTACGGCCGGATCTACGAACAGCACGACGGCGAACTGGACATCGTCAAGGGCGCCGACTACGTGACCGCGTCCTGGAACGTCTTCGCCGACCACGACAAGACCATCCTGATCGGCAACAGCGACAGCGCGTCGACAGCCGCCGTGGACCGCGGTCATCTGAAGGTCACCCTCCACCACAACCTGTTCACCGGCCTCGTCGAGCGCGCCCCGCGCGTCCGCTTCGGACAAGTGGACTCCTACAACAACCACTTCGTGGCCGACTCCTCGTACGGCTACAGCTACGGCATCGGCATGGAGTCCCAACTCGTCGCCGAACACAACGCGTTCACGCTGCCCGACTCCGTCAGCGCCGCGAACGTCCTCAAGAAGTGGAAGGAGGCGCCGCTGACCGCCGCCGACAACTACGTCAACGGCGTACCGACCGATCTGATCGCCGTGCACAACGCGGAGATCCCGGCCGAGACGCTCCAGTCCGGGGCCGGCTGGACACCGGCCCTGCGGACGAAGGTCGACCCGCCGAGGGCCGTTCCCGGCATCGTCGACCACCGCGCGGGCGCCGGAAAGATCTGCTGACCATGACCGGACACCCCGTCAGCAGAAGGGCGTTCGTCGCCGCGGGCACCGGAGCCGCACTGGCTCCCGTGCTCGCGGCCCCCGCCCGCGCCACCGGACGCCCGCCCTTCGGGCGCCACGGTTCGCCGTCCGCGCGGCTCGACGCGAAGACGCTGTACGTCCACCCCGGCGGCCTCGGCGACCACACGACCGTGCAGGCCGCCGTGACCGCCGCGACCGGGGCCGGATACACCCTGGTCATCGCGCCCGGCGTGTACCGCGAGACGGTCTCGGTCGGAGCGGTCGACCCGGCGACCGGCCTGCCCGGCGCCGCGGGGTCCGAGATGACCTGGATCGGCGCCTCCGGCGACCCGCGCGATGTCGTCGTCGTGTACGACAACGCCAACGGCACGCCCAAGCCCGACGGTTCGGGCACCTACGGCACCACCGGATCGGCCACGACCACCGTGCGCACCGACGGTTTCACGGCCCGCTCGATCACGTTCGCCAACGACTGGCTGCGCGCCGACCACCCCGGGATCACCGGCACCCAGGCCGTGGCGATCAAGGCGCAGGGCGACCGCTCGGCGTTCCACCGGTGCCGCTTCCTCGGCCACCAGGACACGCTGTACGCCGACTCGTTCGCCCTGGGCACCTTCGCCCGGCAGTACTACCGGGACTGCTATGTCGAGGGCGACGTGGACTTCGTCTTCGGACGGGCGACGGCGGTCTTCGAGTACTGCCACTTCCGCACCCTGGACCGCACGGACCTGGCCGCCGCCCCGTACGGCTTCGTGTTCGCGCCGTCCACGGCCGTCGCCGACCCGCGCGGGTACCTGGTCACCCGCGGCCGGATCAGCAGCGCGGCACCGGACGCGTACTACAAGCTGGCCCGCCCCTGGGTGCCCGGCTCCGACCTCACCGCCCGTCCGATGCTGACCGTCCGCGACACCCGCCTGGACGCCGGCATCGACGCGGTCGCGCCCTATACGAACATGTCCGCCGCCTATCCGTGGCAGAGCCAGCGCTTCGCCGAGTACCGCAACACCGGACCCGGCGCGGCGATCACCGTCCCGGAGAACCGGCCTCAGCTCACGGACGAGGCGGCCCGTTCGGCGACCCGCGAGGCGTACCTCGGCGACTGGACGCCCGGGAAGGGGTGCTGAGATGCGCAGGCGCACCCTCCTCGCCGGTGCGGCCGGGGGAGTCGTGGCCCTCGGCGCCACCCCGGCCGCCGCCCACGGGCGCTGTGTCCTGCACGTGCGTCCCGGCGACTCGGTCCAGGCCGCCGTGGACGCGGTGGACGGCCCCGGGCGGACGATCGTCGTCCACCCGGGGACGTACCGCGAAGTGGTCGACATCCCCGCCGACAAGCTGGAGTTGACGCTGCGCGGTGCCACCCGCGACCCGCGTGACGCGGTCATCGTCTTCGACCGGGCGAACGGCACGCCGAAGCCGGACGGCTCCGGCACCTACGGGACCGCGGGCTCCGCCACGTTCACCTCGGCGGCCCCCGGGCTGACCGTGCGCGGGCTCACGATCGCCAACGACTGGCTGCGGGCCGACCACCCGGAGACCACCGGCACGCAGGCGGTCGCGGCCTACGTCACCGGCGACCGCTCGTACTTCGCGCGGGTCCGGCTGCTCGCGCACCAGGACACGCTGTTCGCGGACACGACCGACCTGGCCGCCTTCGACCGTCACTGCTACCGCGACTGCTACATCGAGGGTGACGTCGACTTCGTCTTCGGCCGGGCCACCGCCGTCTTCGAACGCTGCCACTTCCACACCCTCGACCGGGATGTCGCCTTCAAGCCCGAGGGCATGGTCTTCGCGCCGTCCACGGCCCGTGCGAACCCCCGCGGCTTCCTGGCCGTCGGCGGCCGTGTCACCTCCGGCGCCGAGGACGCGGCGTACAAGATCGCCCGGCCCTGGGTCCCGTCGTACGAGACCACCGCGTGGCCCTCGCTCGTGGTCCGCGGATGCGAACTCGGGCCCGGCATCGACGCGGTGGCGCCCTACACCGACATGCGCGCGGCCTATCCGTGGCAGTCCATGCGCTTTCGCGAGTACCGCAACACCGGACCCGGCGCGGTGATCACCGTCCCGGAGAACCGTCCCCAGCTCACGGACACGGAGGCCGAGCAGCACACCCGTGCCGCGTATCTCGGCGGCTGGCGCCCGTGATTCCCCCGTTCCATCCGACAGCACGACGAAAGGACCGCACTCCATGTCTCGTCGTACCGCTCTCGCCTTAGGCGCCACCCTGGCGCTCGGCGCAGGCCTCGCCGTCCTCCCCACGCAGGCGCAGGCCGCCACCGTCGTCGTCGACACCACCGCCGAACTGACCAGCGCGATCTCCGGCGCCACCGCAGGAACCGTCATCCAGGTGCGCGGCGGCACCTACTACCCGACGGCCACCCTCCAGTCCACGACCAACGGCACGTCCTCCTCGCCGGTCACGCTCACGGCGTACGGCTCGGAGACCGTGAAGATCGACGGCTCCTCGCTCCCGTCGGGCTCCTGGATCTTCAAACTCACCGCCGACTACTGGAACGTCTCCAACCTGACCTTCCAGAACTCCCCGGACAGCGCGGTCGTCTGCCAGTCCTGCACCGGCACCGTCTGGAACAACATCAAGACCGTCAACGGCGGCGACTCCGGCTTCACGCTGACCGGCGACGGCACCGTCAACAACACGGTGAAGAACATCGACTCGTACGGCAACTACGACGCCGCCAACCACGGCGAGAACGCGGACGGCGTCGCCGTGAAGTTCGGCTCGGGCACCGGCAACCTGATCACCGGGGCCCGCCTGTACAACAACTCCGACGACGGCATCGACTTCTGGTCGTTCTCCTCGCCCGTCACCGTCGAACACTCCTGGTCCTTCGGCAACGGCAAGAACCGCTGGAGCGACTCGGCCTTCGCGGGCGACGGCAACGGATACAAGCTGGGCGGCGACGGCGAGGTCGTCGCACACGTCGTCAACAACTCCGCCGCCTGGGACGACGCGGGCAGCGGCTTCACCGAGAACTCCAACACCGGCGCCATCGTCATCAACCGCACCACCGCCTACGCCAACGGCAAGTACGGCTACTACTTCGCCACCAGCGCCGCCAAGCTCGGCAAGAACCTCGCCGTGAGCAACGGCACCGCGGCGGTGTCCAAGGGCTCCTCGGTGACGTCGGCCGGCAACAACTGGGACTCCGGCATCTCCACCCCGTCGTTCGTCTCCACGGACGCGAGCACCACGTACAACGCCCGCTCGTCCAGTGGCACGCTGCCCGCGACCACCTTCCTCACGACGGGCAGCAGCACCATCGGCGCCACCATGAACTGACGCCTCCCGAACAGGGCGCGAGGCCCAAGTCGCCTGAAAAGTATGTATCGATCAGGCAACAGGTCTCGCGTCCAGGGAGGTGACGCGCGTAGAAACCTGTCATGCATAAGCCATTGCGCATCGCGGCCGTCGCCGCCACCTGTGTCGTCGCCGGTGCCGCCCTGTACGGCACCGGCGTCGCCACCGCCGGTCAGTCGACGGCGAACTCGACGCACGAGCCCTACAACATCGGGGTCCTCGTGAAGGACATCGACACCTACTACGGCACCACGGCCGACAGCAACGGGGTCTACCAGGCGTCCCCCGACAGCCCGTACGCCAAGGACCTGGCGCGCCTCGACGCCGCCGCGGAGCGGCACATCGACCAGGCGGCCCGAAAGGCCCACCACCGGCACGAGAAGGCCGCGGTCGTCTTCGACATCGACGACACGCTGCTGCTCTCCCTCGACTACGAGAAGAAGACCAACTACACCTACAACTCGGCCTCCTGGGCGGCGTACGTCGCCCAGGCGGACCGCCCGGCCGTCTTCGGCAGCCCCGAACTCGTCGAGTACGCCGCGTCCAAGGGCGTCGAGGTGTTCTACAACTCGGGCCTGAAGGAGTCGCAGCGCGTCTCCGCCGTCGAGAACCTGAAGAAGATCGGTGTCGACGTCAACCTCGACGCCGCGCACATGTTCCTCAAGGACGCGGCCAACCCGCCCGCCTACCTGAGCGGTTGCGCCACCGCCGCCGCCTGGAACTGCACGACCGTGCAGTACAAGTCCGGCACCCGTCAGCACATCGAGTCCCTCGGGTACGACATCGTCGCCAACTTCGGCGACCAGTACTCGGACCTCGACGGCGGCTACGCCGACAAGACCTACAAGCTCCCGAACCCCACGTACTTCGTGAGCTGATACACGCCCCCACGGGCGAACGCCCCCGCCGGTCGTCACCGGCGGGGGCGTTCATCTGCCGGCCGAGGGGGGCTCAGGCCGACAGGTCCACACAGTCGATGACGTCAAAAACGAAGGCGGGGTTGTTTCCGAAGGGCGAACGAATCTTCGGACTCAGTCGTACGTGACGTCCGACGCCGTGAACCTGCACGATGTTCCGTCCGGGCCGGTGCCGAGTTCCTTCGGCTCCTTGCCCGTGTTGTTGCCCTGGAAGCGGACGCATGTCTTGATCTTCTTCTTGGTGTCGCCGTCGTGGCGGACGTCCGCCACGAGTCGTCGCCGTCCGCGGTGTTCCGGGCCGCGAAGTCCGCGGCCGCGGTGGCCCGTTCGCCGCCCTTCGCGGTCGCCGTCACCGTGTAGCCGTTGTCCTTCGCGTCCCGGCCGCCGCGATCATGGTCGTACTGGCCCACGAAGACCCACTCGCCCGGCCAGACCGTGCGACCCGGCTTGAGCGTCCAGGTGTAGACGAGAAACCGTCCCGCTCGGCGACCGTCGTCGTGAAGCCGCTCTGGGGCAGCGAACACCAGGCGCCCGCGTCGCTCACCCCGCCAGTCTGTCTGATTTTTAACTCGACTGAGAGAGCGGTGAGTTGCTCGGTCGTCTTCAGGGTGGCATTGCTCTGCGCCCAGAAGTCGTTGCTGTGCGGGTCGACCGAGCCGTCCGACCGCAATGGGCCGTCCGCGGTGCCCCCGGGATGCGGCGGCAGCCTGGAGCGCCCGCAGGTCCGACCGTGAGCGGAAAAGGCGAACATGCGTACCAGCATTCGCTGGTTGTGGTGGCTGTGCCCTGACGAGGGTACGGGTGTGCGTGTGTCGCACTTACGGTCTCATGGTGGAAGCCGGGTGAGCGGGAGCCGGGATGCGAGGGAGGGGGCGAGTGCCGGAGGTGAAGGAGGTCGGTGAGGGTGGGCATGCCCGGTATACGTACCGGCTTCGTGTGTCGTCGACGGCCCGTACAGCGCTGCTGACGGAGTGGGACCGGTGCCGGTGGATCTGGAACGAGTGCGTTGCGCGTTCCAGGAAGGCCCACCGCGAGGGGGAGAAGTGCGGCCCCGCCGTGCTGGACAGGATGCTGACCGCGGCCCGTGCCATGACGCCGTGGCTGGCCGCGGGCTCATCGGTTCCGCAGCAGCAACTCGTCCGGGACTTCGGCAAGTCCCGCGCCAAGGCGCTCAAGGACATCAGGGACCGGCTGCCTGTCAGGCAGCGGGCAAGGATGCCCGGACACAAGAAGAAGCACGGGTGCGATCCGACCCTGAACTACACCCGGCGTGGCTTCCGGCTCAAAGGTGGGCGCCTGCACCTCGCGGGCGGGACCACCCTGACCGTGGTGTGGTCGCGGGACCTGCCCGCCGAGCCGTCCAGCGTGCGCGTGTACCGCGACAGCCTCGGCCACTGGTACGCCTCGTTCGTCGTCCCCGCCGAAGCGCGCCCGCTGCCCGCCGCCGGCCGCGTGATCGGGATCGACTGGGGTGTGAGGGAGACCGCCACCACCACCTCGGACGCCCACGACCTCCCCCACCCCGAACACGGCAGGAAAGCCAAGGCGAAGCTGGCCCGGTATGACCGGATGGCGGCTCGCCGCAGACCCGAGAAGGGGCAGGCGGCGTCGAGGGGCTACCGCGACGCGGTGAGGCTGCGCGCGAAGACCTACCGGAAGATTGCGCGGCAGCGGCAGGACGTCGGCCGTAAGTGGGCCAAGAAGGTCGTGCGCGATCACGACGCCATCGCGGTGGAGGACTTCCGGCCGAAGTTCCTCGCCAAGTCGACCATGGCCCGCAAGGCCGCAGACGCCGCCATCGGCGCCACCAAGAAGGCCCTGATCGAAATGGGCCGCAAGCACGGGCGGGACGTCCGGCTCGTGCACCCCGCGCATACCACCATGGACTGCGCACAGTGCGGAGCGAGAACCAAGCACGCACTGCCGCTGTCGGAACGCACCTACACCTGCACCGCGTGCAAAGCCGTGTCCCCCAGGGACAAGAACTCCGCCCGCGTGATGCTCATCCGGGCTGGTCTCGACCCGGCTGGCGTCGAGGGCGTAAGACCTCCTGGAGCACTGCTCCAGGAGGCGGCCTGAGCCAGAAATCCCCACCCGTCAGGGAAGGGGAGGTTTCAAGGTACCCACGGAGATCCCGAGGGCGAGCGCGGTGTCCTTCTCCGACAGATCGAAGGCGTGCCGCAGCACGACACAGGCCCGCTTGCGGAACGGCAGTCGGCGCAGCGCCTCCTGGACATCGACCGTGCCCGGTACGTCGGGGTTCTCGGTCCTGTCCTCGCGCTGCGACCAGAAGAGCGTGATCCGCCGGCGCTCGCGCACCGCGGCGCGGATCCGGGTGCGGGCGAGATTGGCGACCACACCGCGCGCGTACGCCACCGGATGGTCCGCCGCCCGCACCCGGTCCCAGCGGTGCCACAGCGCGAGCAGCGCGTCGGCGGCCAGATCGTCGGCGGCGTCCGGCTCGCCCGTCAACAGGTTGGCCAGGCGGGCCAGTTCGGCGTAGTGCCGCTCGAAGAAGGCGTGGAACTCCACGGAGGCGGCGTCGTCGACGACAGTGCCCACGGGGTACCTCTCCTCGCTACGGCTGTGGCACCGGTGCGGGTGCGACGTATACGGCCTCTGCGGTTCACCCCTGTGATTCGCCTGTGGGGGAAGGGAGTTCTGATGGGGCGGGACGCGTGAGCGTACCAGCCGGTCGTACGGGCCTTCGAACGGCGTGTGGCGGACCGAACTCGATTTCCGTAACACGGAGAAAACCTGAAAGCAGTTGATCGGGGGAACAATCCAGCCAGCATCCGCACACCGCGCGCGCAGGCAACGAGGAGAATCGCCATGTCCGAAGCTCAAAAGGTCGACAACCGGCCAAGTGCCGCAACACCGGCGGCAGGTGGGGTCGACGGGTTCTTCAAGATATCCGCCAGAGGTTCCACCATGGGCCGGGAGATACGCGGCGGTTTCGCCACGTTCTTCACCATGGCGTACATCCTCGTCCTGAACCCCATCATCCTCGGCAGCGCCAAGGACAAGTTCGGTCACACGCTCGACACCGGCCAACTGGTCACCGCGACCGCGCTGGTGGCGTGTGTGATGACCGTGATCATGGGTGTCGGCGGCAACCTCCCGCTCGCCATCGCCGCGGGCCTCGGCCTCAACGCCGTCGTCGCCTTCCAGCTGGCGCCGCTGATGAGCTGGCCCGACGCGATGGGCCTGGTCGTCCTCGAAGGCGTCCTGATCTGCGTCCTGGTGCTCACCGGCCTCCGGCAGGCGATCATGAACGCGATCCCGCAGCAGCTCAAGCAGGCCATCGGCGTCGGCATCGGCCTGTTCATCGCCTTCATCGGCTTCGTGGACGCCGGGTTCGTCAGTCGTATCCCGGACGTCGCGCACACCACCGTCCCCGTGCAGCTCGGTGCCGTGGGCCGGCTCACCGGCTGGCCCGTCCTCGTCTTCTGTCTCGGCGTCCTGCTGACCATCGCGCTGCTCGCCCGCAAGGTGAGGGGCGCGATCCTCATCAGCATCGTGACGATGACGGTCGTGGCGATCGTCATCAACGCCGTCGCCGACATCAAGAGCTGGGGTCTGACCACCCCGAAGGTCCCGGACAAGATCGTCGCCAGCCCGGACTTCGGACTCGTGGGTCACTTCAGCCTGTTCGGCGGCTTCGCCGAGGCCGGTGTGCTCACCGCGGTCCTGCTGATCTTCACCCTGGTCCTGTCGGACTTCTTCGACGCCATGGGCACCATCGTCGGGATCAGCGCCGAGGCCGGGCTGCTCGACGAGCAGGGACAGGTCCCGGGCATCGGCCGGGTCCTGTTCATCGACGGTGCCGCCGCAGTCGCGGGCGGTCTGGGCTCCGCCTCCTCCAACACCGCCTACATCGAGTCCGCGGCCGGCGTCGGCGAGGGCGCCCGTACCGGCTTCGCCAATCTGATCACCGGCGGCCTCTTCGGCCTCGCGCTCTTCCTCACCCCGCTGCTGACCATCGTCCCGCTCCAGGCCGCGGCGCCCGCGCTGATCGCGGTGGGGTTCCTGATGATGACCCACGTCAAGCACATCGACTGGGACAAGTACGAGATCGCGATCCCGGCGTTCCTGACCATCGTCGCCATGCCGTTCACGTACTCCATCACCGATGGCATCGGCGCCGGATTCCTGGCCTACGTCGTCATCAAGACGGTGCTGGGGAAGGCCAAGGAGGTCAACTGGCTGCTGTGGGCGGCCTCGGCACTGTTCCTGGTGTACTTCGCGATCGACCCGGTGGAGCAGTTGCTCGGCGTGCAGTAACGGTCCTTCGCGGGACACCGGCCGTCCGCGGGTGACCATGGCCGGCCGACAGCCCGTCGCCAAGGAGCCGCCACGTGAAGCAACGGACCCGTCGCGAAGGAGTCCGTGCGCGAAGTGACGGACCCGTCGCGAAGGAGTCCGTGCGCGAAGTGACCGGCCCGTCGCGAAGGAGCCCGTACGCGAGGCGGCCCCGCACCCCATCAGGTGCGGGGCCGCCTCCCCGGTACGAGTCCGGCTCCCGTACGAGCCCGGCGTACCTCAGTTCTTCAGTGCCGCCCGCATCATCGCCTTGGCGACCGGTGCCGCCAGTCCGTTGCCGCTGACCTCCGAGCGCGCCGCGTCCGACTGCTCGACCATCACCGCGACAGCGACCTCCTTGCCGGTGGAGTCGGACTTCGCGTACGACGTGAACCAGGCGTACGGCGTCTTGCTGTTCTTCTCGCCGTGCTGGGCCGTGCCGGTCTTGCCGCCCACGGTCGCGCCGGGGATGAGGGCGTTCGTGCCCGTGCCGTCCTCGACGACCGTCTGCATCGCGGACTGGAGCTGCCGGGCCGTGTCCGAGCTGACGATCTCCTTGGTCGCGGTGCTGTCGTCGTAGTTCCTCAGCACATCGCCGTTGGAGTCACTGGTCTGCGACACCATGTGCGGCGAGACCAGCTTGCCGTCGTTGGCAATAGCGGCGGACACCATGGCCATCTGGAGCGGGGTCGCGGTGACATCGAACTGCCCGATGCCGGTCAGCGCCGTGGACGACTTGTCCATGCCCGAGGGATACACGCTGGTGTACGCCCGCACCGGTACGTCCTGCTTCGTGTCGTTGAAGCCGAACTTCTCCGCCATCGCCCTGACCTTGTCCTGGCCCAGGTCGACGGCCATCTTCCCGAAGACGTTGTTGCAGGAGTACTGGAGCGCGACCCGGATCGAGGCGTTCTCGCACGGCGCGGACGCGCTCTCGTTCTTCAGGACCCTCGTCGTGTTCGGCAGCTTGTACGGGTTCGGGCTGTCCGTCTTCGCGTCCACGTCCGCGTAGAGCCCGTCCTCCAGCGCGGCCGCGGCCACGACCAGCTTGAACGTCGAGCCCGGCGGCAGCGGCTGCCGCAGCGCGCGGTTGACCAGCGGCTTGTCGGCGTCCCTGGTCAGCTTCTTCCAGACGCTGTTGTTGCCCGCGCTGATCGACGTCGGGTCGTACGACGGTGTCGAGACGACCGCGAGGATCTTGCCGGTCCTCGGGTCGATCGCGACGGCCGCGCCCTTGTTGCCCCCGAGCGCCGCGTACGCGGCCTTCTGCACGGCCGGGTCGATCGTCGTGATCACATCACCGGGGTCGGCGCGCTTGTTGGCCAGGGAGTCCAGCGGGTTCTTCAGCTGGAGGTCCGTGCCGTCCAGCAGCTTCCGGTAGATGCCCTCCAGCTGGGTCGCCCCGTACACCTGCGAGCTGTAGCCGGTGACCGCCGCGTACAGGCTGCCGTCCTTGAACGTCCGCTTGTACTTGAGGTCGCCCCCTGTCGTCTGCGCGGAGCCGGTGATCGCGTCACCGGCCACGATGATGTTCCCGAGCGGATTCGCGTACAGCGAGATCATGTTCCGTCGGTTGTTCTTGTCGTCCGCTAGTGCCCTGCCGTCGTAGAACTGCACCCACGTCGCCCTGACCAGCAGAGAGAGCACGAGCAGCAGAGTGAAGACGGCGGCACGCCTGATCGTCTTGTTCATCCCGCACAGAAGGACGAGCGATCGGGAGTGAATCGTTCCCATCCGCCCGGTTTTCTCATGAATCCCTCATGGAGCCACCGGGCCGGCCAGACGCCCGTCAGAGCCTGCGGGTGGCCAGCGTGAGGCGGTCGCGGGCGTCGAACAGGGCGTCCTTGACCATCTGCTCATGCGCGGGGGTGAGCCGGGCCACCGGCACCGAGCAGCTGATCGCGTCCCGGGAGGGCGTGCGGTACGGGATCGCCACGCCGAAGCAGCGCAGTCCCAGCGTGTTCTCCTCGCGGTCCACCGCGAAGCCCTGCTCCCGCACCTGGCGCAGCTCCTCGATGAGCTTCTCCCGGTCGGTGATCGTGTGCTCGGTCAGCGCGGGGAGCGTCTCCGGCAGCATCTTGCGGACCTGCTCGTCGGTGTGCGTGGCCAGCAGCGCCTTGCCGAGCGAGGTGGAGTGGGCGGGGAGCCGGCGGCCGACCCGGGTGAAGGGGCGCAGATAGTGCTGCGACTGCCGGGTGGCCAGATAGACGACGTTCGTGCCGTCCAGGCGCGCGAGGTGGATCGTCTCGGTGGTGTCGTCGGAGAGGCGGTCGAGCGTGGGACGGGCCGCGGCGACGACTTCGTCACCGTCGATGTACGAGGTGCCGACCAGCAGGGCGCGTACCCCGATGCCGTACCGCGTGCCCGTCGCGTCCGTCTCGACCCAGCCGAGCTCCACGAGCGTGCGAAGCAGCATGTACAGGCTGGACTTGGGATAACCGACGGCCTCCTGGACCGCGGCCAGGGAGTGCATTCCGGGCTTGCCGGCGAAGTACTCCAGCAATTCCACGGTCCGCACCGCGGACTTGACCTGCGCCCCGCCGCCTGTCTCGCCTGCCGACATCGCCCTTGACCCCTTCGTTGGACGGGAAATAGTCTCCAACAGGAGTTCACCATCAGAGACAGCGTTCAGCATATCGAACACCCCTGGTGAGCGACACAAGAACTGTGGCATTACATCTGAAGGGACCCGCGGTGGCAGCAGCACCAGTCTGGAGTGTCGACCCCCGTACCGGGAAGCAGCGGGAGCAGGTCGCGGTCGAGGCCACGGCCCAGGAGGTGGACGAGACCGTCCGCGCCGCGAACGCCGCCCGTCCCGCTCTCGTCGACCGCACCGTACGCGCCGCGTTCCTGCGCACCGCCGCCGACCTGCTCGAAGGCGCCAAGGACCAGCTCGTCGAGGCCGCCGACGCGGAGACCGCGCTCGGCCCGGTCCGGCTCACCGGCGAACTCGCCCGCACCTGCTACCAGTTGCGCGCTTTTGCCGGAATCGTCGACGAGGGCGCCTTCCTCGACGTCGTCATCAACCACCCCGACGGCACGGCGACCCCGCCGATCCCGGACCTGCGCCGCTACAAGGTGCCGCTGGGCGTCGTCGCCGTCTACTCGGCCTCGAACTTCCCCTTTGCCTTCTCGGTCGCCGGTGGCGACACCGCGAGCGCGCTGGCCGCGGGCTGCCCGGTCGTCGTCAAGGCCCACCCCGACCACCCGGCCCTCTCCGAGCTGGTCGCGGCCGTCCTGCGCCGCGCCGCCGCCCGGCACGCCGTCCCCGAGGGTGTCATCGGTCTCGTCCACGGCTTCGAGGCCGGCGTCGAGCTGGTCCGGCACCCGCTGATCGCGGCGGCCGGGTTCACCGGCTCGATCCGCGGCGGGCGCGCGCTGTTCGACGCGGCCTCGTCGCGTCCGGTGCCGATCCCGTTCCACGGTGAGCTGGGCTCCCTCAACCCCGTCGTCGTCACCGAGGCCGCGGCCACCGAGCGCGCCGAGGAGATCGGCGCCGGACTCGCCGGCTCGATGACCCTGGGCGTCGGCCAGTTCTGCGTGAAGCCGGGCCTGGTGCTCGCCCCGGCCGGCGCGGCGGGCGACCGTCTCCTGAAGTCCCTGACGGACGCGGTGAGCGACACCGCTTCCGGGGTCCTGCTCGACCACCGCATGCGCGACAACTTCATCGCCGGGGTCGCCGAGCGCGCCGGACTTCCGGACGTCCAGGCCCCGGTGACGCCGGGCGCGGGCGGCGAGCACACGGTGAGCCCCGGCTTCCTGACCGTGCCCGCGAGCAGGCTCACGGCCGAGGGCGAGCACGATCTGCTCCTGGAGGAGTGCTTCGGACCGCTCACGGTCGTGGCGCGCTACGAGGACGAGTCCGAGGCCGGCGCGGTGCTCTCCCGGCTGCCGGGCAACCTCACGGCCACGGTGCAGCTCTCCGCGGAGGAGGCAGCGGGCGAGGGGCGCGGCGCGGAGATCCTCGCCGAACTCACCTCCCTCGCGGGCCGCGTGCTGGTGAACGGCTGGCCGACAGGGGTCGCCGTCGCTCCGGCCCAGCACCACGGAGGGCCGTACCCCGCGACGACCTCGACGTCCACGTCGGTCGGCGGCAGCGCCATCGAGCGCTGGATGCGGCCGGTGGCCTATCAGGGCGTGCCCGAGGCGCTGCTGCCGCCCGAGCTGCGCGACGACAACCCGCTGGGACTGCCCCGCCGGTACGACGGGCGGCTGGAGCGCTGATTCCGTAGAAGGGGCCGGTCCTTCCCGGCCCCTTTCCGGCCCTCCCCGGTGCCTGTCGGTCCTTCCGGGCCATTTCCGACCATCACTGTCTGTGTCGGTTCCTGCCGGTCCTTCGCGGGCCGTGGGTGCCGTGAGGGTGCCGCGTGGCTGATCACGCGGCACCCCGCGTTCCCGAAGGACGCCGCCGGGAACCTGAGAGACTCGGACCATGGACGTCACACTCCCCGAACTCCCCTTCTCCCTCCGCACCTACGGCCCCGGCGGGCACTGGTCGTACGAGGACGGCGTGCTCACCGGCTGGGCCGGGCCCCGGCAGGACCGCTTCGTGCCGCCCACCGGTGAAGGACTCGACCCGGCTTCGGACGCGCCGCGACTGCTCGGCTCGCCGGAGGGCGACTTCCAGCTGATCGCCCGCGTGACGGTCGGCTTCGGGGCGGCCTTCGACGCGGGCGTGCTCTACGTCCACGTCGGGGAGCGGGCCTGGGCGAAGCTGTGTCTGGAGTACTCCCCGGACGTGCCCACCGTCTGCACGGTGGTCACCCGGGGACACTCCGACGATGCCAACTCCTTCACCGTGGAAGGCAGTTCCGTCTGGCTGCGGGTGAGCCGCACGGATCGCGCCTTCGCCTTCCACGCCTCCCGCGACGGCGAGCGCTGGACCTTCGTCCGCCTCTTCACCCTGGCCGGCGAGAAGGAGACCGGGGCGGCGCTGGTGGGCTTCATGACCCAGTCGCCGATGGGGGAGGGCTGTGTGGTGACGTACGACGGCATCGAGTTCAGGCCTGACTGGCCGAGCGACCTGAGAGACGGAAGCTGAGGGCGAACGTCACGGTGAGCAGGGCCGCGCCGACGGCCAGGCTCAGCCGCATGCCGGCCTCGAAACCGCTCGCGACCAGCGCCCCGAACACCGCGATGCCCAGTCCTCCGGACACCTGCCGGGCCGCGTTGAGCACACCGGCCGCCAGCCCCGCCCGCTCGGCGGGCACGGCGTCCATCATCGCGGCGGTGAGCGGCGGCACCGTCAGGGCGCACCCCAGCGCCAGCGGGACCAGCAGAAGCGCCACCAGCCCCGGGGGCGTGCGGGCGTCGACGCAGAGGAGGGCGAGCAGCCCGGCGGCGGCCACCGGCTGCCCCACCAGCATCGGCAGCCGCGGCCCGTAGCGCCCGGTGAGCTTGCCGGCCACCACGTTCGTCACCGCGATCAGGCTCGTCATCGGCAGGAACAGCAGCCCGGCGTACAGCGCGGAGTGATGCTGGACCTGCTGGAAGAAGAGCGAGAAGACGAACACCATGCTGTAGAAGGCCACGCTGACCGCCGAGCCCACGGCGACCGTCGTGGCCACGGTCCGGTCGCGGAACAGGCCGAGCGGCACCACGGGGTGCGCCTGGCGCGCCTCGATCCGCAGGAACGCGGCGCCCGCGACCACGGCCGTCAGCAGCGCGGCCAGGCCCGCCGTCCCGCCCTCGATCACCGCGAAGGTCAGCGCCGTGAGGGCCACCACCGCCGCCAGCTGGCCGGGCAGGTCCAGCGGAGCCGGGCGGGGCCGCGAGCGCGGGGCCCGGAGGAGCAGCACCAGGATCACCGCGCCCACCGGCAGATTGACGAAGAAGATGCCCCGCCAGTTCCAGGCCGCGATCAGCGCGCCGCCGGCCACCGGCCCGAGCGCCACCGCCAGCGAACCGCCCGCCGCCCAGGCGGCCACCGCGCGTGCCCGCCGCGCCGGTTCCGCGTACGCCTGCCGCACCAGCGCCAGCGAGGCCGGGAGCACGACGGCCGCCGCCACACCCTGCACCACCCGGGCACCGACGAGGGCCGGCAGGTTCGGGGCCAGTCCGCAGGCCGCCGAGGCGAGAGCGAACACCGCGGTGCCCAGCGCGTACGCCCGGCTCGCCCCGGCCCGGTCCGAGAAGGCGCCGGTGGACAGCATCAGCGCGGCGAAGGCCAGGGTGTAGGCGTCCACGACCCACTGGAGGCCGGACATCCCGGTGCCGAAGGAGGAGCCGATCGTGGGCAGGGCCACGTTCACCACGGACGCGTCGAGACAGGTCAGCGCGAAGCCGAGCAGCGAGGCGGTGAGGGTGAGTGCGGAGGACGGCTTCCCTGACCCCGACTCAGACCCCAACTCCACCTGACTGAGGACGGGTTCATGGGCCCTGGACATCTGGTTCGTTGGCATGTCCCCATGCTGCGGACCCGCGGCGCCGTACAGTAGTGGCCCGAATGCCACGCTTCCGGAGGTTCTGGCCATGCCCGAGCGGCTCGCCCCGCACCGCGTCACCGTCATCGCCCCTTCCCCCGTCGCGCTGTTCAACCTCGCGATGCCGGAGATGCTGTTCGACAAGGTCGTGGTGGACGGCCGGCCGGGGTACGAGGTGGTCGTCTGCACGGCCGAGCCGGGACCCGTGCCCACGACCGGCGGACTCGACCTGCACGTCCCGCACGGTCTGGAGGCCGTGCGGGAGGCGGACACGGTGGTCGTCGCGGGCACCGGGGCGCCGTTCGAGCCGGACCCGCGGATCGTGGCGGCCCTCCGCGAGGCGGCCGCCGCGGGCAAGCGCATCGCGTCCATCTGCACCGGAGCCTTCCAGCTCGCCGAGGCGGGCCTGCTCCAGGGCCGCAGGGCCACCACGTACTGGGCCCACGCCGAGGTGATGCGTCGGCGCTACCCCCAGGTCGAGCTGCGCGGAGACGTGCTGTACGTGCAGGACGGGCCGTTCCTCACGTCGTCCGGCTACGCAGCCGGCATCGACCTGTGTCTGCACATCATCCGCACCGACTACGGCGCCGCCGTCGCCAACGAGGTCGCACGCCTCGCCCTGGTCGCCCCCGTACGGCCCGGCGGCCAGACCCAGTTCACCCAGACCCCGCTGCCCCCCGAGCGCGGCAACGCCTGTGCCGACACCCGCGGCTGGGCCATGCGCAACCTCGACAAGCCGCTCACGCTCACCGAGCTGGCCCGGCACGCGGGCGTCAGCGTGCGCACCCTCACCCGCCGGTTCCACGCCGAGAGCGGGGTCAGCCCCCTTCAGTGGCTGCTGCACCAGCGTGTCGAACGCGCGAAGGAACTCCTGGAGACCACGACCCTGCCGATGGATCAGGTGGCCGCGGCCTGCGGACTGGGCACGGCCGACTCGCTGAGAGCCCACGTGGTACGCCGGACCGGTCTCACCCCGAGCGCGTACCGGACCCAGTTCAGCCGACACGGAACCGTGACCGGAGCCGTGACGTCCTCCGTTGCATGATCAGTGAACGTGCGACCGGCGCGCTGGTGATCCGCACCGCCCTGCCCGTCGAAGCCGGGACCATCGCCGATCTGCACTTCCGGGCCCGTTCGACGTACTACCCGGACGGCGTCCCGCAGGGCGACATCGACTGGGCCGAGGCCTGGCGCGGCTCCATCGCCCGCCCCGACGCACATGTGCTGTGCGCCGTCGCACAGGGCCGGATCATCGGCATCGCGTCCTTCCGTACGGACGAGGGCGCGCCCGCGGACACGGTCAAACTCTTCCAGTTCCACGTCGACCCCGACCGCTGGCGCGCCGGCATCGGCAGGGCCCTGCACGCGGCCTGCGTGGAGGAGTGGCAGGCGGACGGGAAACGCACGGCGACACTCGACGTGCACACCGACAATCTGCGCGCGCAGGCCTTCTACGCCCGCCTGGGCTGGGTCCCCGACCCGGAGAACCCGCCCGAGGAGGATGACCACCACCTGTATCTGCGGTACACCGTGGGTGGGCGCGCGCACGGGACCGGGGGAGCGGCCGGGTGGGCGGACGCGGCCGGGGAATGACCCGAGCCGTTTGAACGTTCACACACAACCACGCCCCTGGAGGGTGTCCCGTATCCGTACGACCTGAAGAGAGCCGAAGAATGCGCGTCGAGATCTGGAGCGACATCGCCTGCCCGTGGTGCTATGTCGGAAAAGCCCGTTTCGAGAAGGCGCTGGACGCGTTCCCGCACCGGGACCAGGTCGAGGTCGTGCACCGCTCCTTCGAGCTCGACCCGGGCCGCGCCAAGGGCGACATCCAGCCGGTGCTCACGATGCTCACCAAGAAGTACGGCATGAGCGAGGCGCAGGCGCGGGCGGGCGAGGAGAACCTCGGCACGCAGGCCGCCGCCGAGGGCCTCGCGTACCGCACCCGGGACCGCGACCACGGCAACACCTTCGACATGCACCGCCTGCTCCACCTCGCCAAGGCGCGGGGCCGGCAGGACGAGCTGATGGGTCTGTTCTACAAGGCCAACTTCGCCGAGGAGCGGACCGTCTTCGGCGACGACGAGCGGCTCGTTGAACTGGCCGTCGCCGCCGGGCTCGACGCCGACGACGCCCGCGAGGTGCTCACCGACCCGACCGCCTACGCCGACGACGTCCGCGCCGACGAGCGCGAGGCCGCCGAGCTGGGCGCGAACGGCGTCCCCTTCTTCGTCCTCGACCGCACTTACGGCGTCTCCGGCGCACAGCCCGCCGAGGTCTTCGCCCAGGCCCTGGCCCAGGCCTGGGGCGAGCGTCCGCAGCTCACGCTGATCCAGGACGAAGGCACCGACGCGGAGGCCTGCGGTCCGGACGGCTGCGCCGTTCCCCAGCACTGAGAAGCGCGGGCCGGGGCCCCGGCGCCGAAAAGACGCAGGTCGGGGCCCATTCATAAGCGTTCCTTGGGGAAACCGCTTAAAAATCCGCAATGGACTTGGGCATCTTCCGGGCCCAAAGTGGTTCCATGGAGACCTTCGAGACTCTCATCCGTGCCGAGTTCGCCCCGAAGAACACCTATCTGAACACGGCGACCGGCGGCCTGCTGCCGGCCCGCACCGTGACCGCGATGCGGGTCGCCGTGGAGTCCGTGGCCGCGGGGGAGCCCACCGACATGTACGCGGACGTCGAGGCGGCCCGCTCGTCGTACGCCCGTCTCGTCGGGGTTCCCGAGCGCCGGGTGGCGGCCGGGGCCTCGGTCGCCGTGTACAGCGGACTGATCGCGGCCTCGCTGCCGCCGGGCGCCGAAGTCCTCACCGCCGAGGGGGACTTCAGCTCCGTGGTGACCCCCTTCCATGTCCGCGGCGACCTCAAGGTCCGCGCTGTACCGCTGGAGCGGATCGCCGAATCCGTGCACTCCGGCACCGCGCTCGTCGCGGTGAGCGCCGTACAGTCCGCGGACGGCCGGACCGCCGCGCTGGAGGCGATCCGGGAGGCCGCTCGGGAGCACGGCGTCCGTACGTACATCGACGCGTCCCAGGCCGCCGGCTGGTTGCCGCTGCGCGCGGACGCCTACGACTACGTCTCCTCCGTCGCCTTCAAGTGGCTCGTCTGCCCGCGCGGTGTGGCTTTCCTGGTCGTCCCGGAGGACCTCGGCGGACTCAACCCGGTCTTCGCCGGCTGGGTCGCGGGCGAGCTCCCCTGGGACAGCTGCTACGGCCCGGTCGAGGAACTCGCCCACTCCGCACGGCGGTTCGACGAGAGCCCGAGCCTCTTCGCGTACGCCGGAGCCCGGCACTCGCTGGAACTCATCGAGACACTGGGTGTGGAGCGGGTGCACGCCCATGACCTCGCGCTCGCCGACCGCTTCCGCGCCGGCCTGCGGGAACGGGGCCACGAACCGGTCCCCGCCCCCGGCTCCGCGATCGTCTCCGTGCCCGGACTCGGCAGCCTTCAGGGCGAGTTGAGTCGTGCGGGGGTCCAAGTCGCCGACCGCTCGGGCAATCTGAGGGCGGCCTTCCATCTGTACAACACCCCCGACGACGTCGACCAACTGCTCGACGTGCTGCCGGGCTGAGCTTCCGCCGCGCCGGTCCGGCCCTCTGGCGCCGGCCGCGGCGGAGCGCTAGGAAGGGCGCCACGAGGTGGTGGTGCGGGTGGAACCGACGCTCAGTGACGCCGAGTTGCACCGACGACTGGTGTACGGCGACGAGTCCGCGCTTGGCGAGGTGTACGCCGCGTACGGCGGACTGGTCCGGCGGGTCGCCGTACGGGTCACCCGCAGCCCGGTGGCCGCCGAGGACGTCGCGCAGGAGGTCTTCGCGCAGCTGTGGAGCAGGCCGTACGCCTTCGACGCCCGCCGGGGCACGCTGCGCACCTGGCTGTCCATGCTCGCGCACCGGCGGGCGGTGGACTGGGTGCGCGGTGAGGCCCGGCACCGCAAGGACGCCCACGCCGACGACGCCGCGCTGCAGGCCGTCCCGGACGCCGCGCCGGGGCCCGACGAGACGGTCGTCGACCGCGAGCGCTCACTGCTGCTGCACACGGCGCTCGCCGAACTCCCGCAGCCCCAGCGCGAGGTGGTCCACCTCGCCTACTTCGCGGGCCGCACCTACCGGCAGGCCGCCGTCGAACTGGGCATCCCGGAGGGCACCGCGAAGACCCGGCTGCGCGCCGCCCTGCGCAGACTCGCCGAGTCCCTCGCCGACCCACCCGATCCGGCGTGGGAGCGGGGCGCGTGATGGCGGCGCGGGTGCTGCCGGCCGGGACCCGTGTGCGTAGGCTGGACGCAGCGGGGCGAGGCCCGGTCGCCGTACCGGATCCGACCCGGAAGGGCGGCGCACGATGAGCACGCACCACGAACGGATGCGGGACCTGCTGGCGGCCTGGGCCGTCGGCGCCCTGACCCCCGCCGACGAGAAGACGGTCCCGCTCCATCTGGCCGAGTGCGAGTCCTGCGCCGCGGAGGCGGAACGGCTGCGCGAGACGGTACGGCTGCTGGACGGCCCGCGGCGCCCGGTCCCGGTGGACGGCACCGCCGACGGCGTCCTCGCCCTCGCCCTTCGCGCCCGCCCGGCCGCTCCCCGAGTGGCCCGGCACGCCGCCCCCTACGCCGCCGCGGTCGCCGGACTCGGGTCGCTGCTGCGGGAGGTGGAGGGCCTGGGACCCTGGGGCACGCCGGTCGTGCACGACTGGGACGTGCACGCCACCGTCGCCCATCTGATCGCGGCGGACGAGCCGTTGGCGCGGAGCCTCGGTCTCGCGGCGCGGCTGCCGGAGCCGGCCGGAGCCGAGGAGAGGCCGTGGCGCGACGCCTGGGCCGCCCGGACCGCCGAGGTGATCGCGTACGAGCACCGGCGCCCGCCCGAGGAGACCGTCGCCGCATGGAGTGCCCAGGCCGGCGCGCTGCTGGCCGCACCGGAGGCGACGGACCCCGAACGGGCCGCGCACGCCATCACGTTGATGGACGCCCGGCTGCCCGTCGCGGACCACTTCGTCGTGCGGGCCTTCGAGACATGGATCCACACCGACGACATCGGACGGGCCCTGGGGACGGCCGTGCCCCCGCCGCCCGACCCCCATCTGTGGCAGCTCGTCCGGCTCGCGGTGCGCGTCCTCGGAACGGCCCTCGGTCCCGCAGCGCCCCCGGTGCTGTTCGCGGTGGCCGGCGGGGGACCCGACGCGCAGTGGGTGCTCGGTTCCGAGGACGAGCCCGTCCGGGCCGAACTCGTCCTGGAACCGGTCGACTTCTGCCTGCTGGTCGGCGGCCGGTACGAACCCGGCGAGGTGCCCCGGGGCGCGACGGGGGACGCCGCCGCGATCGGCGCCGTACTGGAACGGGCCGCGTCACTGGCGTGGCTGTAGGCACCTCGCCCCCGTGGTCACCCCGGGGAGGAGGTCACCGCACCGGTGTGAAGTCCCGCGCCCCGATGAACTCCGGCCTGCGCACGGGGGCCGCGAACGGTTCCACCGCCGCGTTCTCCACACTGTTGAACACGATGAAGACGTTGCTGCGCGGGAACGGGGTGATGTTGTCCCCCGAACCGTGCATGCAGTTGCAGTCGAACCAGGTCGCCGAACCGGCCCGGCCCGTGAACAGCTTGATGCCGTGCAGGCTCGCGAGGCGGGTGAGTGCCTCGTCGGAGGGTGTTCCCGCGTCCTGCATCTGGAGCGACTGCTTGTAGTTGTCCTTCGGTGTGGCCCCCGCACACCCGAGGAACGTCCGGTGCGACCCAGGCATGATCATCAGGCCGCCGTTGGTGTCGTAGTTCTCGGTCAGCGCGATCGAGACGGACACGGTCCGCATGTTCGGCAGACCGTCCTCGGCGTGCCAGGTCTCGAAGTCCGAGTGCCAGTAGAAGCCACCGGCCCCGAATCCGGGCTTGACGTTGATCCGCGACTGGTGGACGTACACGTCCGAGCCGAGGATCTGCCGGGCCCGGCCGACGACGCGCTCGTCGCGCACGAGACGGGCGAAGATCTCGCTGATCCGGTGCACCTCGAAGACGGACCGGATCTCCCGCGTCCTCGGCTCGACGATCGAGCGCTCGTCGGCGCGGATCGCCGGATCGGTGACGAGCCGCTCCAGCTCCTGCCGGTAGACGGCGACCTCGTCCTCGGTGATCAGTTCCTCGACAGGGAGGAATCCGTCGCGCTCGTACGCCTGGAGTTCGGGCAGGGTGACCGGGCCGGGTTCGCCCGGCGGGCCCCAGACGACCGGGTCCCGGCGGGGCAGCGCCGCTTCGGTGGCGCCTCGGCTGGGGTACAGATCGGTGAGCGTGGTCATCGGTGTGTCACACCTCTTCGGGTTCGGTGAGCAGGGGGTTGGGAGCCGTTGCTCGTTGACTGCGTTTGTGTGTGTTCTGGCGCACATGGGTGAGCGTCTCGACGGTGGATCGCGCGGAGTCCGCTCCGGTGGGAACGGGAGTTCTTGCCTCGAATGCGTAACCGTTGGGGCCTGTGGTCGTTGGGTGGGGTGACGGGATCTTCGGGCTGGGCGGGGGTGAGCGGGTTGCGGAAGGTTGGGGCGTCGTTCGTGGTGCCCGGCCCGTCGGGTGTCGCGGTCCGTGACCGGCTCAAGGGACTGGCCGCCGGGGACGAGAAGGTGCTGCGCATGGTCGGCGACCATCTGGGTTCGCTGGCTTCCCAGGACCTGCAGGCGCGGTGCGCGGCCGGAGCAGACCACGACAGCGAGCGATGGGCGCGGCGTAAACGCGTCCTGACCGCGGAGTCCTCTTCCCGTTGGGCGGGGTCGTTGACGAAGGCCACTCATGACCTGTGGGCGCTGGCCCGGCGCGGTCTGGCCGCGCACATCCGGCAGTTGGAAGCCGGGGTGAGCACGATCCGGCACCGGCTGTCCCTGACCCTCGGCGAGAAGGGTTCGAAGCGGGCTCCGGGTGGATATCGGAGCCGGCGGGAGTGGCATGCCAAGGCGCGTCGGATGGGGGTGTTGGAGGATCGGCTGGCTGCCGCCAAGGCCGACTGGGCGGCCGGGCGGGTGCGGGTGGTGCGGGGCGGGAAACAGCTGCTCAACACCCGCCACCACCTGGAACAGGCGCAGCTCACCGAGCCGCAATGGCGTGCGCGGTGGAAGGCGGCACGCCGGTTCCTGCAGGCGGACGGCGAGTCCGGGAAGCGGTACGGCAACGAGACCATCCGGGTCAGCCCCGACGGTCAGGTCAGCATCAAACTCCCGGCCCCGCTCGCCCACCTCGCCAACGCTCCGCACGGCCGCTACCTCCTCGCCGCGCGGGTGTCTTTCGCACACCGGGGCGAGACGTGGCGTGACCGCGTCGAGACGAACCGGGCGGTGGCCTACCGCATCCACGAGGACACCGGCCGCAACCGCTGGTATTTGACTGCCTCTTGGACCATCCCACCTGTCCAGAGCGTGCCCCTGAGCGGCGTACGGGGCGGTGGTCTGATCGGTGTCGACACCAACACCGATCACCTGGCGGCCTGGCGGCTGGATGTGCACGGCAATCCGGTCGGCGCCCCGCGCCGCTTCGACTACACCCTCACCGGCACCACACAGCACCGCGACGCACAGGTACGCCACGCCCTCACCCGTCTGCTGCACTGGGCCGGACGCCACCATCTCGCCATTGCGGTCGAGGACCTCGACTTCACCGCCGAGACGAGCCGCGAGAAACACGGCCGCCACAAACGCTTCCGCCAGCTGATCTCCGGGATGCCCGTGGCCCGGCTGCGCGCCCGCCTGGTATCGATGGCCGCCGAACTCGGTATCCCGGTGGTGGCGGTCGACCCCGCCTACACCAGCAGGTGGGGTGCCCAGCACTGGCAGAAACCCCTCACCAGCAACAACCGCAGAATCTCCCGCCACGACGCGGCAGCCGTGGCTATCGGAAGGCGCGCCCTGGGGCATCCGGTCAGGCGTCGGACGGCACCGCCCCCGCACGACCGGAGTGATCGTGCGGGGCATCGGACCGTCCAGGCCCGGCCGGGTACCCCGGGGCGTGAGGGACCCCGCCCCCGCATTCCCGGACCACGGACACGATCCGTGCCGCCCGGACGCGGAGCGAACGCGGGAGACCAGAACGTCCAACACCATCTGGGGCGTTCGACTGAGCGTAGGTTCTGGCAACAGGACTCACTCCCGCTCAGTCTCTAGGAATGGTAGACGCCGTTCTCGTCGTGGTCCTCCCGTCCGGTGACGGGCGGGTTGAAGACGCAGACGCATCGGAAGTCGGTCCTGGGACGCAGGGTGTGGCGCTCGTGGCCGTCCAGCAGATACATCGTCCCGGGCTCGATCTCGTGCTTCTCGCCGGTCTCCTCGTTGGTGAGTTGGGCTTCGCCCTCCACACAGAGGACGGCCTCGATGTGGTTCGCGTACCACATCCGTGTCTCCGTACCCGCGTACAGGATCGTCTCGTGCAGCGAGAAGCCGGCCTTCTCCTTGGCGAGGACGATGCGCTTGCTCTCCCAGGTGCCGGTGGCCGCCTTCACATGCCGGTCGGTGCCTTCGACATCCTTGATCGAACGGACTATCACGGTGGTGCGATGCCTCTCTCTCGTGCTTCTCGTGTGTCTCGCGCTGCCCGGGTCTCTCGGGCGGCCGGTCAGGCGGTCTCGCCGACGGCGCGGGCGAGGGTGCGCAGGCCCTCGTCGAGCTCGTCGGGGGTGATGGTGAGCGCGGGCAGCAGTTTCACGACCTCGCTCTCGGGGCCGGACGTCTCGATGAGCAGCCCGAGTTCGAAGGCGCGATGGGCGACGCGTCCGGCGCGGGCCTTGTCCTTGAACTCGATGCCCCAGACGAGCCCGCGGCCCCGGTACTCCTTGATGTCGGCGAGGTTCTCCTCGGTTATGGAGATCAGCGCCTGTTCGATCTGCTCGCCGCGGGCGCGGGTCTGCTTCTCCATGGCGGAGCCGTCGGCCCAGTAGGTCTCCAGGGCGGCGGCGGCCGTGACGAACGCCGGGTTGTTGCCGCGGAAGGTGCCGTTGTGCTCGCCCGGCTCCCAGATGTCGAGTTCCGGCTTGAACAGGCAGAGCGACATCGGCAGCCCGTACCCGCTGATGGACTTGGAGACGGTCACGATGTCGGGCACGACGCCCGCCTCCTCGAAGGAGAAGAACGCGCCGGTCCGCCCGCAGCCCATCTGGATGTCGTCGACGATCAGCAGCATGTCGCGGCGTCGGCACAGGTCGGCGAGGGCGCGCAGCCACTCGGGCCGCGCGACGTTGATGCCGCCCTCGCCCTGCACGGTCTCGACGATCACCGCGGCGGGCTGGTTGAGCCCCGAGCCCTGGTCCTCCAGGAGCCGTTCGAACCACAGGAAGTCCGGGACCTGGCCGTCGAAGTAGTTGTCGAACGGCATCGGGGTGCCGTGCACCAGCGGGACACCGGCGCCGGCCCGCTTGAAGGCGTTGCCGGTCACGGCGAGCGAGCCGAGCGACATCCCGTGGAAGGCGTTGGTGAACGACACGATCGACTCGCGCCCCTTCACCTTCCGCGCGAGCTTCAGCGCGGACTCGACGGCGTTGGTGCCGGTCGGCCCGGGGAACATCACCTTGTACGGCAGATCGCGCGGCCGCAGCACCAGGTTCTGGAAAGCCTCCAGGAAGCCGCGCTTGGCGGTCGTCGACATGTCGAGTCCGTGGGTGACGCCGTCGCGTTCCAGGTAGTCGATCAGGGCCCGTTTGAGCACGGGGTTGTTGTGTCCGTAGTTCAGGGACCCGGCACCGGCGAAGAAGTCGAGGTACTCGTGGCCGTCCTCGTCGTACATCCGGCTGCCCCGGGCCCGGTCGAAGACGGTGGGCCAGTTGCGGCAGTAGCTGCGCACCTCCGACTCCAGGGTCTCGAAGACGCTCAGGTCGGGCTGGGTGATGGTCACGGCGAATCGCTCCTCTGTGCGTGGGGGGAGGAAGAAAGCGAGGGGAGGAAGAACATGGGGGGAGGGAATCGTGCGGGAGGACGAAGGTCGAGGACGAAGGTCGAGGACGAAGGTCAGAGGGAGAACGGGCCGATGCGGTACAGCACTTCGGGGTCGTGCGGTCCGTCGGGGAACTGGCCCGTCTCGAACAGCACCTCGCGCTCGACGGCCGCGCCATGACGCCGTGCGTACGACGTGAACAGGCGCTCGGAGGCGGTGTTGCCCGGCGTGACGGTCGTCTCGACGACGGACAGCCCGCGCTCGGCCGCCACCCGCGAGGTCAGCCCGTCGAGGAGTCGCGCGGCCAGTCCGCGGCCCCGGTGCGCCGCGTCGACGGCCACCTGCCACACGAGGAGGGTGCGGGGCCGCTCGGGACGCACGTACGCGGTGACGAAACCGACGGGCCGCCCCTCGGCGTCACGGGCCACGGCCGAGGTGCCGGCGAAGTCACGGCACCACAGCAGATAGCTGTACGACGAGTTCAGGTCGAGGGTTCGGGAGTCCTTGGCGATACGCCAGAGGGCGGCCCCGTCGGCCACCTCCGGACGGTCGATCCGAAGGCCCTCCGGCATTTCCAGGAATTCCGCTGACAGGTCTGTGTGGGCGGCGGTCATGCGGATTGAATTTACCGACGGAAAGTTCAAATTGCATCGTCGGACAGGGTTACGTATGGCGCACTCGTGTGTTATCACGCGCCCGTGAAGGTCGGCATTGCATGCGACTCTATGTGTGGGTTCGCCCGGGAAATACCGCAGAAAGCGGGCGCGTTGTGGAGTGCGTCACGGTGGTGAAATGTGCAGGTGACCTGCCCGAATCGCTTCGCCGGCGTTCGCGAAATCTTTGCGTTTAGGTGCACGGGAAGCGGGCAGGAGAATCCGGGAAGCTGCGCCGAATAATTCGCCGAGAATTAAGGACGGGATAAGTGCATGAAGGGGAGTCCAATTCCCGTAGCATTTGCGCGTCAGGATTCCGGGACCCGACGTCTCGGGGCGCACCCGCCGAGGCGGGTTTCCGCGCCCTGATAGGCCGGGTTCCGCGTTCCGGCAGGCCGCGGTTCCGCGTCTCGGCGGAGGCGCGGACGCCCCCGCCGGCCGCCTCGGGGTCAGCCCCAGGCCAGTGCCACGGCCCGGCGCGCCCCTTCGAGGTCCACCGGGAAGCCGGACTCGGCCAGCGCCGCGCCCAGGCCCGCGAGGGCGGAGTGGACGACACCCCGGGTGGCGTCGGGGCCGTAGTGGTTCACGCGGATCATCGACTGCGCGAGAGCACCGCCCCCCGCGGCGAGCGGCAGCGAGGGATCCGCGGTCAGCGCCTTGGCGACCACGGCGGACGCGTCCGCGTCCTCCGGCACCCGCAGCGTGGTGGCGACGGGCGCCGCGTCGGAGGCTGCGTCCACATACGGCGCGAGGCCCCCGCCGAGGGCCACGGCTCCCGCCCGGGTGGCCGCGGCGGCCGAGGCGTGACGGGCCATCACCGCCTCGAGACCCTCGCCCTCGATCCGCTCGACACACGCCTCCAGTGCCAGCATCTCCAGCTGTGCCGGCGCGTGCAGCAGCGTGGTGCGGCCTGCGTCGACCCATCGCTCCTTCCAGTCCAGCAGGGAGAGGTAGGAACGGCGCGGCGCGTCGGGGTTCGCGGCCATCCGCGCCCACGCCCGTTCGCTCACCGACACCGCCGACACCCCGGCGGGACCGCCCATCGCCTTCTGCGCCCCGATCACGCACAGGTCGACGCCCCAGGCGTCCGGCAGCACCGGCTCGGCGCCGATCGACGCGACGGCGTCCAGGTAGAAGAGCGCGCCCCTCTCGCGTACGACCTCGCCGATCTCCGCCACGGGGTTGGTGTTCCCGGTGGCGGCCTCGGCGTGCACGAGCGACACGAAGTCGATCGACGGGTGCTCGGCGAAGGCCTCACGGACCTGCTCGGCGGTGACCGCGGTGTGGAACGGCACCGCCAGATCGATCACGGTCGCCCCGCAGTCCCGCAGCCAGTTCCCGAAGGTCTGGCCGTAGGGGCCGGTGATGACGTTCAGGGCGGTGGTGCCGGGACCGGCCGTGCCGCGGATGGCCCCTTCCAGGGGCAGCAGTGCCTCGCCCTGCATGATCACGACGTCCTGCTCGGTGGAGAGCAGCCGGGCGACACGGTCCTCGATCGACGCGAAGCGGGCGGCGCTCAGCGGCGCCAGGTCAAGGAAGGGGTGGGTCACGGTGGTGCTCTCTTCGCTCACGGTGGGGTCGACGATCAGAGCGTAACCGGCGGCCCCCGGCGTACCCGGACCGGCGAATTCTGAGGCCAGACGGCCCAGCAGCCATCGGATTGATTTGAGCAACTCAAACCTTTCCTTATAATCAGAACCCTCTGTTCTCCCCACTGGAGGTCTCCGTGTACTCGGTCCTCGGACGCCGGCCCCGCTTTCTGGCCGCCACCACCGCCACGGCAGGGCTGCTGCTCGTGGCCGGCTGCTCCTCGGACAGCGGGGGCGGCAAGACCACCACCGCGGGCGGGGTCCCGCTGGTCAAGAGCGGTCAGCTCACGACGTGCACCCACCTGCCGTACCCGCCCTTCCAGTCGGAGATCGACGGAAAGGTGCAGGGCTTCGACGTCTCGCTCATCGACCTGGTCGCCAAGGACCTGGGCGTGAAGCAGGCCATCGTCGACACGCCCTTCGAGAACTTCAAGACGGGCGCGTTCCTCAACTCCGAGCAGTGCGACCTCGCGGCGGCCGGTATGACGATCACCCCGGAGCGCAAGAAGAACGTCGACTTCTCCGACCCGTACTTCGACGCCACCCAAGGTGTCCTGGTCGCCAAGGACAGCGGCATCACCTCCCTCGCCGACGTCAAGGCGAAGGGCAAGAAGCTCGGCGCCCAGGCGCAGACCACGGGCGAGGACTACGCCAAGAAGCAGGGCTTCGACCCGGTCTCCTTCGAGTCCTCCGACGCGGTCCTCAGCGGGCTGCGCAGCGGTCAGGTGCAGGCTGTCATCATCGACTACCCGGTCATCCAGGGCTGGCTGAAGGACAAGGCCAACGCCGACGCCTTCAAGGTGGCCGACAACCTCAACACCGGTGAGCAGTACGGCTTCACGGTGAAGAAGGGCAACACCAAGCTCGTAGCGGCCATCAACAAGGCCATCAAGGACGCGAAGGCCGACGGCACGTACAAGAAGCTCTACGAGCAGTGGATCGGCCCGTACGACGCGGCCGCGGCCTCCGCCTCGCCGTCCGCCTCATGAGTGGTGCCGACACACCCCTCCAGCCCCGCAGGTCCGGCCTGAGCCGGCGCCAGAAGCGCTCGCTCTCGCGCGGCGCGCAGTACGTCGTCTTCGTCGCCGTCGTGATCGCCTTCGCGGTCACGGCGGACTGGGGCCGTCTGAAGAACCAGTTCTTCCAGTGGGACCTGGTCAAGCAGATGTTCCCGGAAGTCATCACGCTGGCGTTGAAGAACACCGTCCTCTACACGACGTTCGGTTTCGTCGTCGGACTCGTGCTGGGCATCGTCATCGCCCTGATGCGCCTGTCGTCGGTGGGCCCCTACCGCTGGGCGGCCGGAATCTACATCGAAGTCTTCCGCGGTCTGCCCGCCTTGGTGATCTTCATCTTCGTGGGCGTCGCGGTACCGCTCGCGTTCCCGGGCACGGAGATCCCGGGCGGAACGTACGGCAAGGTCGCCATCGCGCTCGGTCTGGTGGGGGCCGCGTACATGGCCGAGACCTTCCGCGCGGGCATCCAGGCCGTGCCCAAGGGGCAGATGGAGGCGGCCCGTTCGCTGGGCTTCTCGCAGGCGCGGGCCATGGTCTCGATCATCGTCCCGCAGGCGTTCCGGATCATCATTCCGCCGCTCACCAACGAACTCGTGACCCTCTTCAAGGACTCCTCGCTGGTGCTCTTCCTCGGCGTCACCCTGGAGGAGCGCGAACTGTCCAAGTACGGCCGCGACCTGGCCAGCACGACCGCCAACTCCACGCCGATCCTGGTCGCGGGTCTGTGCTACCTGCTGGTCACGATCCCGCTCGGCTTCCTCGCGCGACGTCTCGAAGCCAAGAGGAAGGAGGCCACCAAGTGACCACCCCCGAGATCCAGGTGAAGGACCTCCACAAGTCCTTCGGCGACAACGAGGTGCTGCGCGGCATCGACCTGGAGGTCGGGCAGGGCGAGGTCGTGTGTGTCATCGGCCCGTCCGGCTCCGGCAAGTCGACCCTGCTGCGCTGCGTGAACCTCCTGGAGGAGCCCAGCAAGGGCCAGGTGTTCGTCGGCGGTACGGAGGTCACGCACCCCGATGTCGACATCGACGCCGTACGCCGCCGTATCGGCATGGTCTTCCAGCAGTTCAACCTCTTCCCCCATCTGTCGGTGACCGGCAACCTCACGCTGCCGCAGCGTCGGGTGCTCGGCCGGGACAAGACGGAGGCGGCCCGGATCGCCGCCGAGAACCTCACCCGGGTGGGCCTCGCGGAGAAGGCCGACGCCTATCCGGCCTCGCTCTCCGGCGGCCAGCAACAGCGCGTCGCGATCGCCCGCGCGCTCGCGATGGGACCCGACGTGATGCTCTTCGACGAGCCGACGTCGGCGCTCGACCCCGAACTCGTCGGCGACGTGCTCGCGGTCATGCGCATGCTCGCCGACGAGGGCATGACGATGATGGTCGTCACCCACGAGATGTCCTTCGCGCGCGAGGTCGCCGACCGGGTCGTCTTCATGGACGGCGGCGTGATCGTCGAGGAAGGCGTCCCGGCGCAGGTCATCGGCAACCCGGCCCACGAGCGGACACGGCACTTCCTCTCCCGACTGCTCGACCCGGCGAGGGCGGACGTCGAGGACAGGACACCCGACCGGCCGGACGAGGAGTAGGAGTAGGACCGGGCGGGCGCGGGAGGAGTGGGACCGGGTGGGCGAGGACGGGGTGCCGTCTTAATAAGGTGCATTCATGAGCGATCACCCGGTACTGCACGTGAAGGGGCGGGTCCTGGTCGGACCCGACGACGTCCGCGACGAGCTGTGGGTCGTCGGCGGCCGGATCTCCTACGAGCGCCCCGGCGGCGCCCGTGACCTGCGCACCGTCGAGGGCTGGGCACTGCCCGGCCTCGTCGACGCGCACTGTCATGTCGGGCTCGACGCCCACGGCCCGGTCCCGGCGGACGTCTCCGAGAAGCAGGCGCTGACCGACCGCGACGCCGGCACCCTCCTGATCCGGGACGCCGGCTCGCCCTCCGACACCCGCTGGATCGACGACCGCGACGACCTCCCGAAGATCGTCCGCGCGGGCCGGCACATCGCCCGCACCCGCCGTTACATCCGCAACTACGCCCACGAGATCGAGCCCGAGGACCTGGTCGCGTACGTCGCCCAGGAGGCCCGGCGCGGCGACGGCTGGGTCAAGCTCGTCGGGGACTGGCTCGACCGCGGCACCGGCGATCTGAGCGCCTGCTGGCCGCGCGAGGCCGTCGAGGCGGCGATCGCCGAGGCGCACCGGCTCGGCGCCCGGGTCACCGCGCACTGCTTCGCCGAGGACTCGCTCCGCGACCTGGTCGAGGCGGGCATCGACTGCATCGAGCACGCCACCGGCCTCACCGAGGACACCGTCCCGCTCTTCGCCGAGCGGGGTGTCGCCATCGTCCCGACCCTCGTGAACATCGCGACCTTCCCGCACCTCGCGGCCGGCGGCGAGGCCAAGTTCCCCCAGTGGTCCGCCCACATGCGACGTCTGCACGAGCGCCGCTACGACACCGTGCGCGCCGCGTACGACGCCGGCATCCCGGTCTACGTCGGCACCGACGCGGGCGGCTCCCTCGCGCACGGCCTGGTCGCGGCCGAGGTCGCCGAGCTCGTCACCGCGGGCATCCCGCCCGTCGAGGCGCTCTCCGCCACCGCCTGGGGCGCCCGGAGCTGGCTCGGGCGGCCCGGTCTCGACGAGGGAGCACCCGCGGACCTCGTGGTCTACGAGGGGGACCCGCGCGCGGACGTACGGGTCCTGGCGGCTCCGCGACGGGTGGTCCTCCATGGGCGGATCGTCGGCTGACCCGTCCCACCCGGCTCGCGCGGTGGATACGGCTGGTACGGCTGATACCGGCCACGTTGCTGACATGTGCTTGGTTGACGGAGCGTGACGATCGGGGTGGCGTGCTCGTTACGCACCTCTGGTCGCGCTCCGGCGCCTCAATCCGTCATCAACCGGCGCGTCAACCAGCGCGTTCGTCCAGGGGTGTTGATCGAGTGACGGTGGAGAACAGCCGTACCTCGAGATTCGAAGGTGTGCGCGAAAAACCCACGATGGAGTGAACTCACTTCAGGTGGCTGACTGTTCACTCTCAGTGCGTAATTCTTTCGGGGTCCCAGGCTTTCTCCTATGGGGGTCCCACCCTTGAACAGCATCAACCACCGCATGCCCGCACGCCGGTTCGCCGTCACCGCGGCCGCCACCGTCCTTGCCGCGGGTCCCACCGCGCTGGCCGAAGCGGGCTCCGCCCACGCGACCAATGACCACGGTCGCGCGAGCGCCGTCGTGCTCCGCACCGGACTCGACGTGTCCCTCCTCAACAAGACCGTGGACGTCCCGCTCGCGGTCTCCCTGAACGAGGTGCGGGCACCGCAGAGTGCCGAGAAGACCGCGCTCACCGCCCGGTTGGACGGAGTCGACCACGGACGACCGTTCAGTGTGCTGCGCGCGGAGGTCGCCACCGCCGAGGCCACCGTCTCCGCCGGGAAGGCCGAGGGCTCCACCCGCCTCGCGCACGCCGCCGTCCATGTCCCCGGGCTGCCGCTGCTGTCGCTCATCGAGGTCCAGGACGTGACCTCGAAGGCGACCTGCGAGGCCGGGAAGAAGCCCGTCGCCACCGCCAACCTGCTGGGATCCGTCACCGTCCTCGGCAAGAAGGTCACGCTGACGACGGGCGGCCCGACGCATGTGAAGGTCCCCGGGGTCGGCGAGGTGCGGCTCGACCTCTCAAAGACCGAGACCACGTCCCGGACGGCCGCCGCGTCCGCACTCGAACTCAAGGTGTCCATCAACCCGTTGAAGCTGAACGTGGCCGAGGTGGAAGGCACCCTGACGCTGGCGAAGGCCACCTGCGAGTCACCGGCGGCGCCCGTCGCACAGGAGGCCGCACCCGCAGGCCCCTCCGAGGCCTCCGACCCGGTGGCCGAGGTGACACCGCAGGGCGCTCCCGTGGAGGAAGGGCTCGCCGAGACCGGGGCCAGTTCAATGACGCCGTATCTGGCCGGTGGCGCGGTGGCGCTGCTCGCCGCGGGCGGTGGAGCGGTCGTCCTCTCCCGGCGCCGCCGAGGCTGACGGCCCGCCGGGTTCCCGCCGCCCCTTGCTCCGCAGCAGGGTGCTCCGCCCGGACCCCGCTCCTCGGACGCCGGACGGGCTGAACAGTCTCAGCCCGTCCGGCGTCCGAGGACCAGCCGTTCAGGGCCGTTGAGGCCGACACGGAGGTCCGGGGCGGCGGCTCCAGATCTCCGTGTCGGGCGATGGCTCCGGACACGGGCCGGGCGCCGGCCGCCAGGGCTGCAGAGACAGCGGGGGCTCCCCGGGGCCACAGGACGGCGGAGCCACCCGGGGCCGCCAGGTCACCAGGGGGACGGCGGGGGCTGCCGGGGCGGAACAACCGGTGCCCCGCCTCCGCTTCCGCTCACGGTCATCGCCCGGTCCAGCGCCTGCAGGAACCGGTTGACCGTCGCCCGGTTCCGCACCGCGACCCGCAGCCACTCGTCCCCGAGCCCGGGAAACGTGTCCCCGCGCCGCACCGCGAACCCGAGATCGCGAAGAACCCGGCGCACCCCGGCGGCCCGCGGCAGCCGGACCAGGACGAAGGGGCCCTCCGCCGGCTCCACCACGTGCAGCCCGTCGGAGCAGCCGAACTCCCGCAGTCCCGCCACCAGATGGGCCCGGTCCGTGGCGATCCGCCGCGCCGCGTGCGCCGCCTCCGCGAGCGCCTGCGAGGACATGCAGACCTCGGCCGCCGCGAGCGCGGGCGTGGAGACCGGCCAGAGCGGCTGGGCGCGCTCCAGTCGGGCGATCGTCCCGGGATCGGCGAGCACATAGCCGATCCGCAGCCCCGCAAGACCCCACGTCTTCGTGAGACTGCGCAGCACGACGAGTCCGGGCACGTCCGTCCGCCCGGCCAGCGCCTCGCGCTCACCCGGCACCGCGTCCATGAACGCCTCGTCGACCACCAGCACCCGCCCGGGGCGGGCCAGTTCGGCAATGGCCTCCGCCGGATGCAGGACCGACGTCGGATTCGTCGGATTGCCGATCACGACGAGGTCGGCGTCCTCGGGGACGGCGGCCGCGTCGAGCCGGAATCCGTCCTCCTCGCGCAGCAGGACGCGGCCCACCGGGTGGCCGGCATCGCGCAGCGCGGCCTCCGGCTCCGTGAACTGCGGATGCACGACGACCGGCCGACGTACCTCCAGAGCGCGCGCGAGCAGCACGAAGGCCTCGGCCGCGCCCGCCGTGAGCAGCACCCGCTCCACCGGCAGCCCGTGCCGCGCCGCCACCGCGGCCCGCGCGGCCCGCCCGTCCGGGTAGACCGCGAGCCCCGGCAGCGACGCGGCGATCCGGTCGAGCAGCCACGCGGGCGGGGTGTCGGCGCGGACGTTCACGGCGAGATCGGTGAGATTGGAACCGTCGTCGCGCACCTCGGCGTCCCCGTGGTGCCGCAGATCGTGCCCGCCCTCGGCGGCCTCTTCAGTGCGCATGGGTATGCGTGTGCCCCCCGTGATGGTGGTGACCGTGTCCGTCCTGGTGACCCTGGCCGTCGTGGTGGCCGTCGTCGTCCGGGTGGAAGTGCGGCTGCTGGGGGAGCCCCACCTTGTCCTCGAAGCCGGGCAGCGCGATCCGGTAGACGCAGGAGTCGCAGTTCATCCGCAGGTCGCCCTTCACCGCCTCCCGGTAGCGCTCCATGACCAGGTCGAGCAGCTCGGGCTCGGGACCGATGACCTCGGCGGAGCCCACCTCGACCTGCGGGTGCGCGGACGCCCAGTCCTCGGTCTGCCGCCGCACCCGGTCCGGGAGGATACCGGTGAACAGGAAGTAGGGCAGGACCACGATCCGGCGCGCGCCCAGCTTCACACAGCGGTCGAGACCGGACGGCACGTCCGGCGCCGCCAGGGACACGAACGCCGTCTCGACGCCCGCGTACCCCCGGCCCTCCCACAGCAACCGCGCGGCCTTGTGCACCTCGGCGTTGGCGTCCGGGTCGGTGGACCCGCGACCCACGAGCAGCACCGTCACCTCGGCCCGCTCCTCGGGGGTCCGGGCGCCGCCGCCCAGGGCGTCGTCGAGGCGTCGCTCCAGCACGGCGAGTAGCGACGGATGCGGGCCCAGCGGACGCCCGTACGTGTAGGAGATCCCGGGGTGCCGCTCCTTCTCGCGGCTCAGCGCCGCCGGGATGTCGCCCTTGGCGTGCCCGGCGGACACCAGCATCAGCGGTACGGCGGCGAAACGCCGTACCCCCTGCTCGACGAGTTCGCTCACGGCGTCGCCCAGCGGTGGCGGCGACAGCTCGATGAACCCCCCGGCGACGGGCAGTTCGGGATGGCGGCGCCCCAACTCCCGTACGAAGGAACGGAAGGCCTCGGCTCCGGCCTCGTCCCGGGTGCCGTGTCCGGCGATGAGCAGCGCGGGGGGCGGGGTGGTCACGATGTCTCCTTGGCGGCCGAGGTGGCCTCAGCGGTCGTCGAGGCCCGGTCGGCCCGGGCGGTTTTTGCGGCCTGGTCGGCCCGCACGGTCTTTGCGGCCTGGTCGGCCTGCGGAACAGGGTGGTACAGCAGGGCGTTGAGCGCGGCGGCCGCGACCGCCGAACCGCCCTTCTCGGACACGTTGCTGACAGCGGGCAGCCCGCTCTCGCGGAGCGCTGCCTTGGACTCGGCCGCGCCGACGAACCCGACGGGCAGACCGATCACGAGCGCCGGACCGGCGTCCAGCCGCAGCAACTCCTCCAGCGCGGTGGGCGCGCAGCCGATCACCCACAGCGCGCCGGGCCCGACCTGCTCGTAGGCGAGCCGGACCGCGTGCGCCGAACGCGTCAGGCCGGGGCCCGCCTCGGCGTCCTTGAGACGGCAGACGGTGGCGCGGCGCGTGATGCCCGCGGCCACCATCTCGACGTCCACCACGACGGGCGCCCCGGCGTGCAGGGCCGCGTGCGCCCGCAGCAGGACGTCCTCGTCGGTGACGAGGTCGTCCGCGTACTCCAGGTCGGCGGCGGAGTGGATCACCCGCTCCACCACCGCGCGCGTCAGCGGCGGAAAGTGCGAGGTGTCCAGGCGGGCCCGCAGCCGCCGGAAGGACTCCTGCTCGATCGGGTGAATCACGCGGTTCACCGGGCCTCCCGGTGGTAGCGTCGTCGCGTGCTGAGCGAGAACCAAGCCAGCACAGCAACCTCCAATCCTTGGGGAAACCGGGCTGGTTCCAACCCGGCTGGTGTTGATCGCGGAAGACTCGATTGTTCGCCGAGCGACCGAGCAGCGTGAGCCAGGAATCCTCCTCGTTCGCGAGGAGGAGGGTTCAATTGGGTTCCTCCTGCCAGCGGTAGCCGCGCGGTGTCACCATGCGCCCGGCGATCTCACGGGTCGCCGTGTTGCCCACGGTCACCACCGTCATCATGTCGACGATCGCCGGATCCAGGGACCCCAGCGTCGTGACCCGGCTCGACTCGTCCGGGCGGGAGGCGTTGCGCACCACACCCACCGGCGTCGTCGGCTCCCGGTGCTCCGCGAGGATCGCGAGCGCCTTGGGAAGCTGCCAGTCGCGGCCCCGGCTGCGCGGGTTGTAGAAGGTCACGACGATGTCGGCCTCGGCCGCCGCGCGCACCCGGCGCTCGATGACCTCCCACGGCGTGTGCAGGTCGGACAGGCTGATCGACACATGGTCGTGGCCGAGCGGCGCGCCCAGGATCGCCGCGGCCGCGAGGGCCGCCGTCACCCCCGGCACCCCGACGACGTCGATGTCGTCGGACGCCTCGGCCAGCGCGGGCGACGCCATCGCGTACACGCCCGCGTCGCCGCTGCCGATCAGCGCGACGGCCTGCCCGCGGCGCGCTTCGGCGACCGCCGTGCGCGCCCGCTCCTCCTCGGCACCGAGCCCCGACTCCAGGATCAGCGTGCCGGGCCGCAGCAGGTCGCGGATCTGGTCGACGTACTGGTCGAGCCCGACGAGCACCGCGGCCCGCCGCAGCTCCGCCGTCGCGCGCGGGGTCAGCAGATCGCGGGCTCCGGGGCCGAGGCCCACGACCGCGAGCCGTCCGCGGGCCGGCCGGCGCACGATCGCGCAGGTCGCCATCGCGGGCTGCCCGTCCGCGCGTACCGACTTCCGCTTGGGGACGAGGAGTTCACCCCCGCCCACCAGCGCGGCGGCCTCCGCCACGGAGGGCGTTCCGACGGCGGCGAGCGGCGCGTCGGAGGGGTTCGGGACCGCCACCGCCGCCAGCTCCCCGGCGCTGTACGTGACGACCGGGACCCCGAGCCGCGCGGCGGCCCCGAGGATGCCGGGCTCCTCGGACTTGGCGTCCACGGTGGCGAGTTCGGCCACCGACCTGACGGAAAGACCGGCTTCCCGCAGGGCGTCCCCGACGAGGCCGAGGACTTCGTCCACGGGCGCGCCCCGGGAGGCGCCGACACCGACCACGAGGGACGGCGGCCGCAGGACGACCTCGCGCGCGGCGGGTTCCCGGTCGCGGTCGGAGACGCGAACGACGGCGGCCCCCTGCGCTGCCCGGCTCCCCACGTTCGGCGGCAGCGCGGGCAGCGGCCAGCTCAACTCCGTGTCCAGCAGCACCGGTTCGCCGTCCAGCATGGCCCGCGAGACCCCGGCGACATCCCCTTCCGCCGGGAAACCCAGGGTGTCGAGACCGGGCACCCCCACCGCGTCGGTCGCCGTCGTCACCACCGGCTCGGCACCGAGCAACTCACCTACCTCGCGGGCGAGTTCGTTCGCCCCGCCCGCGTGACCGCCGACCAGCGACACGGCGAACCGTCCCGCCTCGTCGACGCAGACCACTCCGGGGTCCGACCCCTTGGCGACGAGCAGCGGCGCGACGAGCCGTACGACCGCGCCCGTGGCGAGGAAGCACACCATCTGGTCGCACTCCGCGAAGGCCCGCCGCACGGCGTCCGCCACGGGCCCGTCGTACACCCGGGTACGCGTGGACCATGCCGCGGCGAGCCGGTCACGGGCCGCCGCGCCCGCCGCCGTGGCGGAAATCAGGCCGATCACTGGGGGACTCCTTCGGTACGGGCCGGAGGCCGGACGCCCCACAGCACAAAGACGGGATTGGTCGCCGCGAGCCGGGAGACGTCGCCCGGCAGCGGGGCGAGCCGCGAGGACTGCAACAGGACGCCGTCGCAGGTGAATCCGGCGGCGGTGAGCGCGTCCCGGGTGGTCGGCACCCGGTCGAGCGAGGCCATCGCGATCACGACGGCCCGCCGGGCCCGGCGCGCGCATTCCGTGACGATGGCGGGCAGTTCACGTCCGCCGCCACCGATGAACACCGCGTCCGGATCGTCCAGGCCGGACAGCACCGTGGGCGCGGCCCCGTGCACCACCCGCACGTCCACGCCGTGCGCGGCGGCGTTGGCACGGATGCGGTCGCAGCCGTCCCGGGTCTTCTCGACGGCGGTCACCGCGGCGCCGAACCGCGCGCACTCGACGGCGACGGAACCGGAGCCCGCGCCGACGTCCCAGACCAGCTCGCCCAGCCGCGGCCCGATCCGGGCCAGCGCCAGCGCCCGCACCTCGAACTTGCTGATCATCGAGTCGCGGTGGGCGAACTCGCCCTCGTCCAGGGCCCATCGGTCGGGCCCGGCAACCGGCCCGGCGACGGTCCGCACGGGAGCCAGGGTCCGCGACTCGTCCAGGCACAGTACGACGCTGACCGCCGTGCCCCAGTCACGGGCGGCGGCCTCGGCGGGCGTGACCCGCTCGACGCGCTCGCGCTCCGGGTCACCGAGGGCGCTCGCCACGACCAGGACGCGCTCCGCGCCGGGGTGAGCGAGGGCGGCGCCCAGCTCGGCGGGCCCGGACCCGGGACCGGTCAGCACGGCCACCTTGGGCTGCGACCGGCAGATCTGGACGGCCGTACGAAGATCACGCCCGTGCGCGCTGACCACCACCGCGTCGTCCCAGGGCAGTCCGAGCCGGGCGAACGCGGTCGACACGGACGAGACACCGGGGCGGACGTCCAGCCGCTCGGCCCCGAACCGCTCGGCCAGCGCCCGCACGATCCCGAAGAACCCGGGGTCGCCCGACGCGAGCACCACCACCGGGCCCCCGGGCGCCCCGTCGTCCGCGTACCGCTCGATGCGGTCCAGCGCCGGTGCCAGCGGCCCGAGCACCACCTGCTCCGCCCGCTCCGGCAGCCGGGCCGCCGTCAGATGCCTCCGGGCACCCACGACCAGCCCGGCCCCGGCGAGCACACCCCCCGCCTCCGGGGACAGCGGTGCCCCCGTGCCCGTACCGACGACACTGATCACCACGGAGCGGTCCGCCGGGAAGGCGGACCCTCCCTCCGCGCGGATCGACTCCCCCTCCGCACCGACGACGTCCACGTTCACGACGCGGGGCCCTGCGCACTGCCCCGGCGCGCGGCACGCAGCTCGGCGCGCGCCTCGGGGTCGGCCTTGCGGAAGCCGTGGAAGTGACCGGGGTGATAGAGGTGCGAGCGCGTGCCGCTCGCGTCGAGCGCCGGACCGACCAGGAACAGGGTGTGCTTCCAGAGCTTGTGCTCCTTGACGGTCTCCTCCAGCGTGCCGATCGTGCACTTCACGATCAACTCCTCCGGCCAGGTCGCCTGGTAGGCGACCACGACCGGCGTGGTCGTCGGGTAGCCGCCCTCCAGCAGCTCCCGCACCAGCTGGCCGCTGCGGGCCGCCGACAGGAACAGCGCCATCGTCGTGCCGTGCTTCGCGAACTCCCGTACCTCCTCCCCGGGAGGCATCGGCGTCTTGCCGCCGCCGAGCCGGGTGAGGATCACCGACTGCGCGACCTCGGGGATCGTCAGCTCGCGCTGCGCGATCGCGGCCACCGCGGAGAACGACGAGACACCCGGCACGATCTCCGTCTCGATGCCGAGCTCGGCGCACCGGTCGACCTGCTCCTGCGTACCGCCCCACAGGGCCGGGTCGCCGGAGTGGATCCGCGCCACCCGCAGACCCTGCGCGCGGGCCCGCTCGTACACGGCGACGACGTCCTCAAGTGACATCGTCGCGGAGTCGAGGATCTCCGCGCCCTCGCGTGCGTGGTCGAGGACCTCGGCCTGCACCAGGCTCGCCGCCCAGATCACGACGTCGGCGTCGGCGATGGCGCGCGCGGCGCGGAACGTCAGCAGGTCGGCGGCGCCGGGGCCGGCACCGACGAAGGTCACTTTGCCGGTGGGGGCATCGGCCATGGGAATCGGTCCTCTCCTACGAAAAATCAGGGGTGTTGCGAAGGCTTCAGTGCGTGCGGGGCCGTCGCCGGAGGTGCGCGAACGGGGGTTGATCGGATAGCAAGGGCCTATGGCGGTCCTCGTCGCGCTCGGCGCGTTCCTGATGACGCTGGCCGGCGGCTGGACGGCGCAGCGCGTGACCGACCGCCGCCATCTGGTCCTCGGCCTGGCCGGTGGCCTGATGCTCGGCGTGGTCGGCCTCGACCTGCTGCCGGAGGCGCTGGCCGCGGCGGGCACCGAGGTGTTCGGCGTACCGGCCGCGCTGCTCCTCTTCGTGGCCGGCTTTCTGCTGGCCCATCTGGTCGAACGCCTGCTCGCCCACCGCCAGGCCGCGCACGGTGGCGACGAGCACGACGGACGCGCGCCCGAGGTGGGCCTCACGGCGGCCGCCGCCATGGTCGGCCACAGCGCGATGGACGGCGTCGCGATCGGCGCCGCCTTCCAGGTCGGTGGCGGCATGGGGCTCGCGGTGTCCCTCGCGGTGATCGCCCACGACTTCGCGGACGGCTTCAACACGTACACGATCACGAGCCTGTACGGGAACGCCCGCCGCAAGGCCCTGCTCATGCTGTACGCCGACGCGGCGGCCCCCATGATCGGCGCCGCCTCCACCCTCTTCTTCACCATCCCCGAACGGCTGCTCGGCGGCTACCTCGGCCTCTTCGGCGGCGTACTCCTCTACCTCGCCGCCGCCGAGATCCTCCCGGAGGCACACCACGAGCACCCCGCCCGCTCGACCTTGCTGTGCACGGTCGCGGGCGTGGCCTTCATCTGGCTGGTGGTGGGCATCGCGTCCTGAGCCCGGACGGCCGGTCGCGGGCGCCGGGCGGGCTGACTCCGAGCGGCCTGCCATGGCCGCCAGGCGGGTTGAGCCCGAGCGGCCCGCCTCGGGCGCCGGGCATGCCTGGCGTGCCGGGCGGGCTGAGCCCGTACCGGCCGCCGTGCGTGCCACGCGCGCTGAATCCGGGCGGTCCGTCGCGCGGGGCGCATCCGCCGGGTGGGTGGGGGTCACAGCTTTCCGCCGCGTTTCCCGTCGCGGCGCGCGGGCGCGATGAGCGTCGAGAGGTAGGGGAGCGGCTCGCCGTCGAGCTCGCCCGCCGGCCGGATCGACTCGTCGTCGAGGCCGAGCGCGGACCCCCACACGGCGTCGTCGATGCGCCCGCTGTCCCGCAGCGCCTCGGCGACTTCCCGGGCCTGCCGCCCGAACTTGTACGCGACCACCGTGCCGGGCCCGTTCAGCGCGTCCTTGAGCACGGCGGCCCCGGCGGTCACGGGGACGAGCGTGAGCGGCTCGGTCCCCTCGGTGAGAACGGCCCCCGACCGCGCGGCGAGGTCCTGCATGGCGGTGATCCCGGGCACGGTCTCCACGACGGTGCCGGGAACCAGCTCCGCGATGGTGTGGGCGAGATACGTGAACGTCGAGTACACGTTGGGATCGCCGATGGTGGCGAAGGCGACCGTGCTGTGCCGGCCGAGAAGGCCCGCGACCCGCGCGCCGGCGGCATCCCACGCGGCCTCGCGCCGCTCCCGGTCGCTCCGCTCGTTGAGCGCGAACACGACCCGGACGACTTTCTCCTCGGGCACGTAGTGCAGGACGGTCGCCTCGGCCCGTCCCCGCTCGCCGCCGTCCTTCCCGTCCGGCGCGGCCATCACGGGGACGACGACGACCTCCGCGGCGCGCAGGGCGTTGACGCCCTTGACGGTCACCAGCTCCGGGTCGCCGGGGCCGACCCCGACTCCGATCAGCTTGCTGCTCATGACGTCAGGCACCTCTCGACGAACCGACGGGCCACACCGGGCTCGGACGCCCAGTGCGTGTGCAGATAACTCGCGTGCACACCGTGTTGCACGAAACCTTCGACGCGCCGCTCGGGGGCGCGCACCCCCCAGGCGGGGGCCGCTCCGGCGCCGGGCTCCACGACGGTCCGGTGGAACTCGTGCCCGCGCATCCGGGTACCGGCCGCGGCCAGCACGCTGTCGCTGACGGCCACCGCGTCCCGGTAGCCGAGGGTGAGCCGCTCGTCCATCCGGGCCACGGCGTCGATCACCCCGCACATGGGCCGCCCGTCGAGCTCCCGCGCCAGATACAGCAGTCCGGCACACTCGGCCGCGACCGGCGCCCCGCCGAACGCCAGCTCGGCGACCGCCTTGCGCAGCGGCTCGTTGGCGGACAGCTCGGGCGCGTACACCTCGGGGAACCCGCCGCCGATGACCAACCCGCCGGTCCCTTCGGGCAGTTGCTCGTCCCGGAGCGGATCGAAGGTGACGACCTCCGCTCCGGCGGCGGTGAGCAGTTCGGCGTGCTCGGCGTAGGAGAAGGTGAAGGCCGGCCCGCCCGCCACGGCAACTCGCTTCACCCCGGCCGGAGTTCGGTCCGCCGGCCCGTCATGCCCTCGATGACGGGCCGGGCCGGGCCCCGGGGAGGCCGCCGCGGCGGAGGGGGAGAGGGGCTGCACGGGAGAGGCAGGAGACGCCCCGGCCGCGACCGAGGAGGGAGCCGCGTCGGTTCCGCCCGTGGGACGCACCGCCTCGGCCGCGTCCCACGCCGCAGCCGGCACCGCTCCCGCACCACGCGCCAGCGCGAACAACGCGTCCAGATCGCACCCGGCGCGCACCTGCGCGGCCATCGCGGCGACCGCCTCGACCGCTTCGGAATGCCGCTCGGCGACCGGTACCAGCCCCAGATGGCGCGACGGCGTATCGACCTGCGGCGCCCGCCGCAGCACGCCCAGCACCGGTACCCCGGACGCGTCCAGCGCCTCTCGGAGCATGGCCTCGTGGCGCTCGGACCCCACCTTGTTGAGGATCACTCCCGCGACCCGCACCTCGGGGTCCCAGGAGGCGAACCCGTGCACCAGCGCGGCCACGGACCGCGACTGCGAGGACGCGTCGACGACCAGCACCACCGGCGCCCGCAGCAGCTTCGCCACCTGCGCCGTGGACGCGAGCTCCCCCTCGCCCGCGGCCCCGTCGTACAGCCCCATCACGCCCTCGACGACCGCGAGATCGCATCCGCGCGCCCCGTGCGCGAACAACGGCCCGATCAACTCGGCGCCGCACAGGTACGCGTCGAGATTCCGGCCCACGCGCCCGGTGGCGAGCGCGTGATACCCGGGGTCGATGTAGTCGGGCCCCACCTTGTGCGGGGACACGGCGAGCCCCCGCGAGGCGAAGGCCGCCATCAGCCCCGTGGCGACGGTGGTCTTGCCGCTGCCCGAGGTGGGCGCGGCGATGACCAGCCGGGGAACGGAGGACGTCACCACTCGATGCCCCTCTGCCCCTTCTGGCCGGCGTCCATCGGATGCTTGACCTTGGACATGTCGGTCACGAGATCGGCGAGGTCGACCAGCTTCTCAGGGGCGTTCCGCCCGGTGATCACGACGTGCTGGGTGCCCGGACGGTCCCGCAGCACCGCCACGACCTCGTCGGTGTCGATCCATCCCCAGTGCATCGGATACGCGAACTCGTCGAGCACATACAGCTTGTACGTCTCGGCGGCGAGGTCCCGCTTGACCTGCTCCCAGCCCTCGCGGGCCTTCTCCTCGTTGTCCATCTGCGCGTCGCGCTGGACCCAGGACCAACCCTCGCCCATCTTGTGCCAGTCGACGGACCCGCCCTCGCCGGAGGCGCCGAGAACGCGCAGCGCGTTCTCCTCGCCGACCTTCCACTTCGCCGACTTGACGAACTGGAACACCCCGATGGGCCACCCCTGGTTCCAGGCGCGCAGCGCGAGCCCGAAAGCGGCGGTGGACTTGCCCTTGCCGATCCCCGTGTGCACGACGACCAGCGGCCGATTACGACGCTGACGAGTCGTCAAACCGTCGTCCGGTACGACACTCGGCTGTCCTTGTGGCACTACGCGGCCCTCCTGGAAGTCCCCTGCACGTCCCGGACGAGCCCGGCGATCGAATCGGCCCGCAGCTCGTCCAGCGTCACCGGTGTGCCGCCCAGCTCTCCCGCGAGCCGGCCCGCGAGCCCGAGCCTTACCGGGCCCGTCTCGCAGTCGACGACCACCGAGGCGACCCCGTCCGCCGCGAACAGCCGCGCGGCGCGTCCTGCCGTCGCGACCGGCTCGGCCCCGCCCGTGGCCCGCCCGTCGGTCACGACGACGACCAGCGGCCGCCGGGCGGCGTCCCGCAGCCGCTCCACCCGCAGCACCTCGTGGGCCCGCAGCAGCCCGGCCGCGAGCGGCGTCCGCCCGCCGGTCGGCAGCGACTCCAGCCGGGCCGCCGCCGCGTCCACGGACGAGGTCGGCGGCAGTGCGACCTGCGCCTCCTTGCCACGGAAGGTCACCAGACCCACCTTGTCCCGCCGCTGGTACGCGTCGAGCAGCAGCGACAGCACGGCGCCCTTGACGGCGCCCATCCGCTGCCGCGCCGCCATCGACCCGGAGGCGTCCACGACGAAGAGCACGAGGTTGCCCTCCCGGCCCTCGCGCGTCGCCTGCCGCAGATCGTCCCGCCGTACGACGAGACCCCGGCCCGACCGTCCGCGCGCCAGCTGATGCGGGGCGGCGGCCTGCACGGTCGCCGCCAGGTGCAGCTTGGTGAGCGTCCCGTTCGGCCGCCGCGACCCGGTCGTGCGGCCGTGCTCGGTCCGCGCGCGCGAACGCCGCCCGGCCGCGCCCTCGCCCAGTCCGGGCACGCTCAGCACCTTCGTCCGAAAGGGCTCGGCGGCCCGTACGGGCGACTGCTCACCGCCCTGTCCGGCCGGCGCCTGCCCGTTCTCCGACGGCTCGCCCTGCGCGGGCACGTCACCGGCAGGGGAGCCGTCGTCCGGCCCGTCCTGCGGCGGCTGCCCGCCGCCTCCCGGCCCGTTCGGATCCGGGTCCGGGTCCGGTTCGTCGTCCTCCGAACCACCGTCCGAGCCCCCGAACTCCTCCAGCGTCTCGTCGAGCTTGTCCTCGTCGATCCCGGGCGCGTCGAACGGGTTGCGCCGCCGCCGGTGCGGCAGCGCGAGCAGCGCCGCCTGCCGTACGTCCTCGGCGAGGACCTCGGTGCGTCCCGCCCACGCGGCGAGCGCGGTCGCGGTCCGCGCCATCACGATGTCGGCGCGCATACCGTCCACCTCGAAGGCCGCGCAGGTCGCGGCGATCTGCCGCAGCGGCCCGTCAGCGAGCCGCACGGAGGGCAGCAGCGCGCGGGCCGCCACGATCCGGGCCCGCACGGCGGCCTCCTCGTCGGCCCAGCGCGCCGCGAAGCCGGCCGGATCGTCGTCGTGGGCGAGCCTGCGCCGCACGACCTCGACGCGCTGGTCTGGCTCCCGCGAGGCCGCTACCTCGACGGTCAGCCCGAACCGGTCGAGCAACTGCGGCCGCAGCTCACCCTCTTCGGGGTTCATCGTCCCGACGAGCAGGAACCGCGCCGCATGCCGTACGGAGACACCCTCGCGCTCGACGTACGAGGCGCCCATCGCGGCGGCGTCCAGCAGCAGGTCGACCAAGTGGTCGTGCAGCAGGTTCACTTCGTCGACGTAGAGGATCCCGCGGTGGGCGTCGGCCAGCAGACCCGGCTCGAACGCCTTCACGCCCTCCGCGAGCGCCCGCTCGATGTCGAGCGCGCCCACCAGCCGGTCCTCGGACGCCCCGACGGGCAACTCGACCATACGGGCGGGGCGTTGCGTGCCGGTCGCCGCCTCGTGCGGCCCGTCCGGGCACGCGGGGTCGGCGGCGGCCGGGTCGCACGAGAATCGGCACCCGGGAACGACGGCGACCTCCGGCAGCAGCGCCGAAAGGGCACGCACCGCGGTGCTCTTGGCGGTGCCCTTCTCGCCGCGCACGAGGACTCCGCCGACCGCCGGACTGACGGCGTTCAGCAACAGCGCGAGCCTCAGGTCGTCCTGGCCGACCACCGCCGTGAACGGGAACGGGGTACTCACTGGTCGTCGCCCTCCAAGTCGCCTTCGAGCTCCAGATAGGTGGCGCGGAGCCGCTCCAGCGTCTCCGCGTCGGGTTCAGCCCACAGCCCGCGGTCGGCGGCTTCGAGGAGCCGCTCGGTGATGCCCCGCAGCGCCCAGGGGTTGGACTTGCGCATGAACTCCTGGTTCTCCGGCGAGAACACGTACTCGGACGCCAACTTCTCGTACATCCAGTCGTCCACGACCCCGGCCGTGGCGTCGTAGCCGAAGAGGTAGTCGACGGTCGCCGCCATCTCGAAGGCGCCCTTGTAGCCGTGGCGGCGCATCGCGGCCATCCAGCGCGGGTTGACCACCCGGGCGCGGAACACGCGGTGCGTCTCCTCGCCCAGCGTGCGCGTCTTCACCTGGTCCGGTACGGCGGAGTCGCCCACGTACGCCTCGGGGCTGGCCCCCGTCAGATGCCGCACCATGGCGACCATGCCGCCGTGATACTGGAAGTAGTCGTCGGCGTCGACGAGGTCGTGCTCGCGGGTGTCGACGTTCTTCGCCGCGACCGCGATGCGCTTGAACGCGGTCTCCATGTCCCCGCGCGCAGCGCGCCCGTCGAGCCCGCGTCCGTAGGCGTAGCCGCCCCACACCGCGTACACCTCGGCGAGGTCGGCGTCCGAGCGCCAGTTGCGGGCGTCGATCAGCGGCAGCAGACCGGCACCGTACGCGCCCGGCTTGGAGCCGAAGATACGGGCGGTCGCGCGCCGCCGGTCGCCGTGCTCGGCCGTGTCCTCGTCGGCGTGCTTGCGCACGTAGTTCCGGTCGGCGGGCTCGGCCAGCTCCGCGACCGCGCGCACCGCGTCGTCGAGCAGACCCACGACGTGCGGGAACGCGTCCCGGAAGAAGCCCGAGATACGGACCGTGACGTCGATGCGCGGGCGGCCGAGCTCGGCGAGCGGGACGACCTCGAAGCCGGTCACGCGCCGCGACGCGTCGTCCCACACCGGGCGGCAGCCGAGCAGCGCGAGGATCTCCGCGATGTCGTCGCCCTGGGTGCGCATCGCGGACGTGCCCCAGACGGTCAGTCCGACGGACGTCGGGTAGGCGCCCGTGTCCTGCAGATACCGCTGGACGAGGGAGTCCGCGAGGGACTGGCCGACCTCCCAACTGAGCCTGGAAGGAATGGCCTTGGGGTCGACCGAGTAGAAGTTGCGGCCGGTCGGCAGGACGTTGACGAGCCCGCGCGTCGGTGAACCCGACGGACCGGCCGGCACGTAACCGCCGTTCAGCGCCTTGAGGATGTGCCCGATCTCGTCCGTCGTCCGGGCGAGCCGCGGCACGACCTCACGGCAGGCGAACCCCAGCACCGCGACGGCGTCGGGGAGTTCGACGCCGAGTACCTCGCGCACGAGCGCCGGGACGGCGGCCGGGTCCCAGCCGCGCTCCTCCAGGCCCAGCGCCGCCCGGCGGCACAACTGCTCCAGCAGGTCGATCGCGTCGGCGGCCGAACGGGCCGGGCCCTCGACCAGGTCCGTCAGCTCGACGGGCGCCTTCACCGGAGCGCCCGGCTCGGCGAGCAACTCCTTCTCCACCAGGCCGAAGTGCTCGGCGAGAGCGGCGCGCAGGCCGGGCAGCGCGTTCGCCGTGCCGCCCCACACCTGCGAGGCGCGCAGCACGGCGAGCACGAGGTTCACCCGCGGCTCGGCCTCCGGACCGCCGCCCAGGATGTGCAGTCCGTCGCGGATCTGCACGTCCTTGATCTCGCACAGATAGCCGTCGATGTGCATGACGAAGGAGTCGAAGTCGCCGTCGTCCGGCTGCTCGTCGACGTGCAGGTCGTGGTGGAGCTCGGCCGCCTTGACCAGCGTCCAGATCTGCGCGCGGACCGCCGGGGCCTTCGTCGGGTCCAGGTCGGAGACGAGCGCGTACTCGTCGAGGAGCTGCTCCAGCTTCGCGAGGTCCCCGTAGGTGTCCGCGCGCGCCATCGGCGGTACGAGGTGGTCGACGACGGTGGCGTGCCCGCGCCGCTTGGCCTGCGTGCCCTCACCGGGGTCGTTGACGATGAACGGGTAGACCAGGGGGAGTTCGCCGAGGACGGCGTCGGGCGCGCAGCCGCCGCTGAGCCCGAGTCCCTTGCCCGGCAGCCACTCCATCGTGCCGTGCTTGCCCATGTGCACGACGGCGTCGGCGCCGAAGCTGTTCTCCAGCCAGCGGTAGGCCGCCATGTAGTGGTGCGACGGCGGCATGTCCGGGTCGTGGTAGATGGCGATCGGGTTCTCGCCGAAGCCGCGCGGCGGCTGGATCATCACCACGACGTTCCCGAACTGCAGGCAGGCCAGCACGATGTCGTCGCCGTCGACGTAGAGCGAGCCCGGCGGCTCGCCCCAGGCCTCCAGCATGCCCTCGAGCAGCTTGGGGTCGAGCGTCTCGAACCAGGCCCGGTAGTCGGCGAGCGGCACGCGCGCCGGAGCGGCGGCGAGCTGCTCCTCCGTCAGCCACTCGACGTCGTGACCGCCGGCCGCGATGAGCCGGTGGATCAACTCGTCGCCGTTGTCGGGGTATTCGGTGAGGGCGTAGCCCGCGTCCCGGAGCGCGTCGAGGACCCGTACGGCGGAGGCGGGCGTGTCGAGGCCGACCGCGTTGCCGACCCGCGAGTGCTTGGTCGGGTAGGCGGTGAAGACGATCCCGAGCTTTTTCTCCGCGTTCGGCTTGTGCTTCAACAGGGCGTGCCGCAGGGCGATTCCGGCGACCCGCGCGGCCCGCTCGGGGTCGGCGACGTACACCGGGACGTCGTCCGGACCCTGTTCCTTGAAGGAGAACGGCACGGTGACGATCCGGCCGTCGAACTCCGGGATCGCGACCTGCATCGCCGCGTCCATGGGGGACAAGGCCGCGTCCGACGCCTCCCAGGCACTCTTCGACGAGGTCAGGCAGAGCCCCTGCAGCACCGGGATGTCGAGGTCGGCGAGGGCCCCGATGTCCCAGGCCTCCTCGTCGCCGCCCGCGGACGCCTCCGAGGCGTGGGTACCGCCCGCCGCGAGGACGGTGGCGACGAGCGTGTCGGCCCGGCCCAGGATCTCGTACAGGCCCGGGTCGGCACCGCGCAGCGAACCGCAGTACACGGCAAGGGCGTTGGCGCCGCGCGCCTCGATCGCGTCGCACAGCGTGTCCACGAACGCGGTGTTCCCGGACAGTTCGTGGGCCCGGTAGAACAGCACACCGACGGTCGGCCGGCCCTCGACGAAGGCGCGCTCGCCGTGGACGCCGAACTCCGCGCTCTTGTGCGGCTCCTCGAAGCCCTCACCCGTCAGCAGCACGGTGTCCGAGAGGAACCGGGCCAGCTCGGCCAGGTTGGCCGGGCCGCCCTCGACGAGATAGCGCAGCGCCTCCGCCACCACCCCCGCGGGCACCGACGACTCGGCCATCAGCTCGGCGTCCGGGACGGACTCGCCGCCGAGCAGCACGGTCGGGATACCGGACGCCTTCAGAAAGGCCAGCCCGTCCTCCCAGGCCCGCTTGCCACCCAGCAGCCGTACGACGGCCACGTCCGCGCCCTCGACGAGCGCGGGGAGTTCGCCCGCGACGTCCACCCGGGTCGGATTGCCGATCCGGTAGGCGGTTCCGCCGGCGCGGGCGGCCAGCAGATCCGTGTCGGCGGTCGACAACAACAACACTGTGCTCATTCGGGTGCTCCCGGTGGAATGAAGGGCAGTCCTTGCGGCGCGCCGGACTCGATGAGCCGCCACAGCGCGTCCGTGTCCGCGTGTTCCTCGATCAGGTCGCCGAGCCGGTCCAGCTGCTCCTCGCGCAGCGCCGCGAACGACGTGTCGCCCGCCGGTACGAAGCGGCGGCCCGCGGCGGCGGCCACCTCGCGCAGAAAGGCCCGCCGGAATCCGTCCGACTCAAGTGATCCGTGCCAGTGCGTGCCCCAGACGGAGCCGACCCGGCACCCGTCCAGGCTGTTTCCGTCGTCATCGCGCATGAACGCGTCGCCGCCGCTCACGTCGGCGACACCGTGGTGGATCTCGTACCCCTCGACCCGCTCGCCGAGGGCCTTGCCGACCGGCCGCGTCAGCGTCTTCTCGCGCGCGAACCGCACACGTACGGGCAGGAGTCCGAGCCCTTCGACCTGACCGGCGCGCGACTCGACCTCGTCCTCGATGTGCTGTCCGAGGATCTGGTAGCCGCCGCAGATGCCGAGCACGGGACGGCCCTCGGCGGCCCGGCGCGCGATCGCGTCCGCGAGGCCGCGCTCACGCAGCCATGCCAGTGCCTTCACCGTGCCCCGGGTTCCGGGCACGATGACGAGATCCGCGTCGGCCAGTTCCTCGGCCCGGTCCACGAACCGCACGACGACGCCCGGTTCGGCGGCCAGCGCGTCCACGTCGGTGAAGTTGGACATCAGCGGGATCGCGCACACGGCGACCCGCAATATGTCCTCGCCGACGGGGGAGGAGACGGCCGACTCGCGGACGGCCCCGCGCAGCGAGACCCGCAGTCCGTCCTCCTCGTCGATGCCCAGACCGTGCTGGAAGGGCAGGACGCCGTAGGTGCGCCGCCCGGTGAGGCCGTGCAGCATGTCGAGGCCGGGCTCCAGCAGGCTGACGTCTCCGCGGAACTTGTTGACGAGGAACCCGGCGACGAGCGCCTGGTCCTCGGCGGACAGCAGTGCGACCGTCCCGAAGAACGAGGCGAACACACCGCCCCGGTCGATGTCACCGACGACGAGCACGGGAAGTCCCGCGTTCCGCGCCACCCCCATGTTCACGATGTCGGTGCGCCGCAGATTGATCTCGGCCGGACTGCCGGCTCCCTCACAGATCACCGCGTCATACGTGCCCCGCAACTGGGCCAGACAGTCGAGGACGGTCCCGAGGAGTGCTTCCTGACGCCCTCCGCGCAGCCTTTCACCGGGGGACCCGGCACCCGACAGCGGCTCCGCCGAGGGCCCGGAGGTCCCGAAGAACCCGCGCGCGCTCATCTCGCCCACCGGCCTGCCCATCAGGACGACCTGACTGGTGCGGTCGCTGCCCGGCTTGAGCAGCACGGGATTCATCAGCGCGGTCGGCTCCACCCGGGCGGCCTGCGCCTGCATGGCCTGTGCCCGCCCGATCTCGGCGCCCTCGCGCGTCACGAACGAGTTGAGGGACATGTTCTGCGCCTTGAAGGGCGCGACCTTGACGCCCTGGCGCACCAGCCACCGGCAGATCCCGGCGGTCACGACGCTCTTGCCCGCGTCGGAGGTGGTCCCGGCGATCAGCAGCCCGCCGCTCATGCGGTGCGCCCCTTCCTGTTGAGCGGAACCGTGAGCAGAACCCGTCCGGCGGCGCTCACGCCGAGCGCGAGCCAGCCGACGCGCCGGGAGAGCCGTACGGCCCGCTCGATGTCGTGGGTGTGGACGGCGCGCCCCGCGTCATTGAGCACGGGCCGGTGCTCGATGCGTCCCCCGTACGACAGGGTGCCGCCGAGCCGTACGCCGAGCGCGCCCGCGAACGAGGCCTCCACGGGCCCGGCGTTGGGGCTCGGATGGTTGCGGGCGTCCGCGCGCCAGGCCCGCACGGCGCCCCGCGGGTCGGGCCCGGCCGCGGCCGCGAGGACGGCGGTCAGCCGGGCGCCCGGCCAGCCGGCGACGTCGTCGAGCCGGGCGGAGGCCCAGCCGTAGCGCCGGTACCGGGGGGACTTGTGCCCGACCATGGCGTCGAGCGTGTTCACGGCGCGGAAGGCGACGAGTCCGGGCACCCCGGCGACGGCGCCCCAGACCAGAGCGCCCACGACGGCGTCGGAGGTGTTCTCGGCGACGGACTCGACGACAGCCCGGGCGATCCCGTCGGCGTCGAGCGCCTGCGGATCGCGGCCGCACAGATGCGGCAGCCGCTCCCGGGCCGTGTCGATGTCACCGGCCGCGAGCGCGCCGGCGATCGCCCGCGCCTCACGGCCGAGGGAGGTGCCTCCGACGACGGCCCAGGTGGCGGCGGCGGTCAGCGCGACGGAAGCGGTACGGGAGGTGCGTACGGAACGGCTCGTGAGCGCGGCGAGTCCGGTGGCACCGCCCACGCAGACAGCCGTGTGCAGCGCGCCCCACCCGCGGTGGTCACGCCACAGTGTCCGCTCCACGGCCGCGGCGGCCCGCCCGAACGCGGCGACCGGATGCCCCCGGCGGGGATCGCCGAGCAGCAGGTCGCCGAGGAGGCCGGCGGCGGCGCCGTACGCGAAGACGCGATCGGCACGCACGGGGTCAGCCCGCGATGGGGTGGAGTGGAACCCTCGTACTCAGCGGAACGGGAAACGGGCAGCCGCGCATGGCGATATGTCCTCACTCAGGGTGTCCACGCCCTGGTTCGACGAGACCGGCGGTGAGAGTTCCTGGCTCCCGGGGAGTTTCTTCCCCGATGACAGTGGCGGGACCGCGCCGGATTCGCACCGGCTTCCTCTCATGCCGCCGTACTTGGCTCCGGCAGTCCACCACGGGGTGAGAACGGCCGTCAACTGGCTGTTGACCTGCGGAGGGACAGTGTGCGCAGGCCCACATACGCGTGGGGTGCGGGACGGTGATCCGTCCCGCACCCCACGCGCGGTACTGCTCGGCGCAACCCTGTTCCGGGCCGCTTGTGCCGGGTTACTTGGTGATGATCAGGGAGATGCCGTACGCCACCGCCGCGGCGCAGGCCGCGAAGCAGACGTAGGCGCCGGTGGCCGCCGCGACCGCGGAACCGCCCTGGGCCGACTCCTTCTTGGAGAGGCCGGCGACACCGAGGGTGAAGAGGGCGACGAGGGCCACGGTCACTCCGAGGCTGACCCCGAAGACGGAACCGAGGGCTGACCAGTCGATGTTCATGCTGTTTCTTCCTTCGGTTCTCAGGCCACGGGGGACGGCGCCGACGGGTTCGCCGTGGGCTCGGCGGGAGCCGGGATGGTGGCCGTGAGGTTCTCGGTCACGGTGCCGGCCGGGGGCGGGGTGACGGCGGCGATGGCCGTGGTCACCACACCGGCGGGCTCCTCGGAGCCGTTCACGTTGGTGTGGTCGATGACCTCGCGGCGCGAGCGGCGCCAGATCGCGAAGCTGGATCCGACCAGGAAGACGGCGACGAGGGCGGTGCCCCAGACACCGAAACCGGTCACCCACTCGGCGAGCGCGCCGACCAGGGCGGCGGCGGGCAGCGTGAGGACCCAGGCGACGACCATCCGCTTGGCGGTGGACCAGCGGACCACACCGCCCTTGCGGCCGAGGCCCGCGCCCATCACGGAGCCGGAGACCGAGTGCGTGGTGGAGAGCGAGAAGCCGATGTGCGAGGAGGCCAGGATGACCGTGGCCGCGCTGGTCTGGGCGGCGAAGCCCTGCTGCGGCTGGAGGTCGGTCAGGCCCTTGCCCATCGTGCGGATGATGCGCCAGCCGCCCAGGTAGGTGCCCAGCGCGATGGCGAGACCGGCGGAGAGGATGACCCAGACCGGCGGGTCGGAGTCGGGAGCGACGGCGCCACCGGCGACCAGGGCCAGGGTGATGATGCCCATCGTCTTCTGCGCGTCGTTGGTGCCGTGGGCAAGCGAGACCAGGCCCGCGGAGGCTATCTGGCCGGCGCGGTACCCCTTCTTGGTGGCCTTGGTGTCGGCGTCACCACTGAGCTTGTACGACAGTCGCGTCGCGAACATCGCGGCCAGGCCGGCGACGATCGGGGCAGCGACGGCGGGCAGAAGCACCTTGCCGACCAGGACGTCCCCGTGCACCGCGCCGGTACCGGCGGAGGCGATGGTCGCGCCGACCAGGCCGCCCATGAGGGCGTGCGAGGAGCTGGACGGAAGTCCGACGAGCCACGTCACCAGGTTCCAGAGGATCGCGCCGACGAGCGCGGCGAAGATCACCTCTGGCTTGATGCCGGATTCATCGACGAGGCCCTTGGAGATCGTGTTGGCGACCTCCACCGAGAGGAAGGCGCCGACAAGGTTGAGGGCGGCGGACATGGCCACCGCGACCTTGGGCTTGAGAGCGCCGGTCGAGATGGTGGTGGCCATCGCGTTGGCGGTGTCGTGGAAACCGTTCGTGAAATCGAACACGAGAGCGGTGACGATCACGATTCCGAGGAGGAGCGTGATGTGTTCCATTTACCCAGGCTTCTGTTGGACGTCAGTGGCAGGTGGACCGTAGGCAACCTGGATGAACGGAAGATGAACTGGGGCGGACGTCATGGTGTCTCAAATGGCGAATCACTCCTCCGCTTGTGTCGAGAGGTGATCGCCTGAGTTCGAACGGATGCGGAATATCGGGCTCCGATTGGGTGGCTACCCCAGGGCGAGCCGCTTGAGTCGAGTGGCGGATCCGTTGAAGAGATTCTGGTCACCCGGCAGGCTGCCGCTGTTGTCGTACTGCCAGAAGGTCCACGCGGACCACCCGGCGGGCAGTGCTCCGGTGTCCGACGAGCCGTAGCGGGCCAGCCACAGCGTGTGATCCGCGGCAAATGTCCGGCTGGAGCCGGTGCAGGTGTTCCACCAGTGCGTTGTGGTGTAGATCACAGGCCGACGCCCGGTCTCCCGGCGGATCTCGTCACTGAAGGCCTTGATCCAGTTCACCATTCCGACCCTGCTCAGGCCGTAGCACTTGCGCTTGCCGTACGGGTTGTACTCGATGTCCAGCGCGGGCGGCAGCGTCCAGCCGTCCGCGTGCCAGGCCCCGCCGTTGTGTACGAAGTACGCGGCCTGCGCGGCGCCGGAGGACTTGTCGGGCACTGCGAAGTGGTAGGCGCCGCGAAGGATGCCGGCGTCGCGCGCGCCGTCGTACTGCCGGGCGAAGTAGGGGTTGCGGTAGGTGGTGGACTCGGTCGCCTTCACATAGACGAACCGCGCGCCCTTCGCCTTCGCGCTCCGCCAGTCCACGTTCTTCTGGTGAGAGGAGACGTCGTGCCCCATGGTGTTGCCCGCGGCCTCGGCCGGGAGCGCGGTCAGGGTGGTGCCCCCCAAGGTGAGCGTCGCCGCGAGGGCGGTCGCGGCGACGCGGGCACGACGACGGAACGGTTGGTGATCACGGGCCACATTTCCCCCCGGAAATGGCGACGTGTGCGACAAATCCCCCAGAGGCTACGGGAAGATCCGGCGCCGCCCGTCGGCCCCCGGCCATTCGTCGGTGGGGGCGATATATGCCCATACGCGCCCTTACGGAGGCTCGGCTTCCGCTCTAAGCTGCGCCCGCCCGGGATGCGTCGGCCGCCGCGCCTGGCAGGATCGCGTCATGACGGAGCGGCACCGGGACTCACGGGACGGGCGGGAGGATCCACGGATGGCGGACGAGCGCGACGAGCGGGACGAGTCGGCCGCGCGGGACGCGCGGGACGCCCTTCGACAGGCCTGGGACGAACTCGTCGCGACGGCCCGCCGGACGGTCACCGACGGGCTGGTCGTCGGTACGTCGGGCAACGTCTCCGTCCGCGTCGGCGACACCGTCCTGGTCACGCCCACGGGCGTGCCCTACGACCGGCTGACGCACGACGACATCGTCGGCGTCGGCCTCGACGGTCGGCAGGTGATCGGTTCGCTGCGGCCGACCAGCGAACTGCCGATGCACCTCGCGGTGTACCGCGTGACCGAGGCGCGGGCCGTCGTCCACACCCATGCCGCGCACGCGACGGCCGTCTCGGTCCTCGTCCCCGAGCTCCCGCTGATCCACTACATGGCCGCAGACCTCGGCGGCCCGGTCCGCGTCGCTCCCTATGCGACGTACGGCACGCCGGAGTTGGCCGAGAACATGCTCCGGGCCCTGGCCGACCGCGCGGCCTGCCTCCTCCAGAACCACGGCACCATGGCCTACGGAGCATCGCTGGACCAGGCGTACGACCGCACGGCCCAGCTGGAATGGATGTGCCGCGTCTGGCTCCTGTCCTCCTCGGTCCCGGGCCTCGCGCCCGCCCTGCTCTCACGGGACCAGCTCGACGAAGCGGGGGAGCGGCTGCGGGGGTACGGCCAGAAGCGGTAAGGCCGCAAAGCGGTAGAGGCAGAGGCGGGAGAGGTAAAGGCGCAAGAGGCAAGGCGGACGGCCCGCCCGCCGCCCGCTGCCCTTCGTGCCCCGGCCGCCCGTGCCCCGGTCGCCGGATCGGCCCCGTGGGCGGGGTTCGGCGAGCGTCGGCCGTCACTCTTGGAGACCCTCCCGCTGGCCGATGGCGGAGTCCCCCGGGAAACTGGTCGAGTGCGCACCCTAAGAGCCACGGCAGCGGCCGTCACCGTAGCCATAGTCGCGGGCGCGGCCTCCGTGGCGGCAGGCCGGTTCGCCAGCGACGCCGCGCTGAAGACCAGGCCAGGCAAGCCCCTGCCCACCGAGCCCCGGCTCACCGTGCACGCCACGACGGCGGGCGGAATCACCCTCACCCGGGCCCTCGCCTCCCGTCGCCCGGGAACCTACGGCCTCGCGGGCGACGGCTCCCACGCGGTCGTCGGCCCCCTGCAGAACTCCGTACCCCACACCGCCGACACCGTCGTACGCCGACTGGAACGCGTCACGCACGGCTCCCTGGAACCCGGCGACAAGGTGTGGCTCACCCCGAACCTGTACGTCGGTGACCCCGGGTCCGCCCTCGGACTCGATCACGCCGACGTCGACGTGCCGGGCGAACTCGGCGCCCTGCCCGCCTGGTTCGTGCCCGCCGTCCGCGACACCTGGGTCATCACCGTGCACGGCCTGGGCGCCACCCGGGAACACCCCATGAACGTGATGGAGTTCCTGAACGGCCGGCACTTCCCCGTGCTCGACCTCGCCTACCGGGGCGACCTCGGGGCACCCCGCCCCCCGGACGGCCTGAACCACCTCGGTGAGACCGAGTGGCGCGACCTCGACGCGGCGATCCGGTACGCCGTGCGGTACGGCGCCGAGCGGGTCGTCCTGTACGGCTGGTCCACCGGCGCCACCATGGCGCTGCGCGCCGCCGCCCACTCCGCGCTGCGCGAGCGGATCTCGGGGCTCGTCCTGGACTCGCCGGTCCTCGACTGGGAGACCACGCTGCGTGCCCTGGCCGGCGCCCGCCACACCCCGAGCTTCCTGCTGCCGCTCGCCGTGCGTGCCGCCCAGGGCCGCACCGGCGTACGCGGAGACCGCATCGCGCACGCCGCGCATCCCGGCCAGCTCAAGGTGCCGACCCTGCTGGTGCACGGCCCGGACGACACCATCGCGCCCTGGGGGCCCTCCCGCCGCCTCGCCGCGAGCCGCCCCGACCTGGTCACCCTGCACACCGTCCCGAACGCCCCGCACGGCGCCATGTGGAACGCCGACCCGGCGAGCTATGAAGAAGCCCTGCGCCGCTTCCTCACCCCCCTGATGTAATCCGCCCCCGATCCGAGCCGCCCCCGATCCGCGCCACGGCATGCGGCAGAGACGGCCACGGCACGGCGCCGAGACGGCCACGGCATGCGGCAGAGACGGCACCCGCACGGCGCCGAGAGCGGCACGCGCACGGCGCCGAGAGCGGCACCCACACGGCGCCGAGACGGCCACGGCATTCGTTGCGGCGGGTCGGCACGCCCCCGCCGCAACGGCGCCCCTCCCTGGCGCCCTCCGCGGCGCCCGCCTGCAGCCAGCCGTCGCGCACGCCCGGAGCGAAGCCCGCGCACGCCCCGGGAGCGAAACCGGCACGCGCCCCCGGAGTGAAGACCCCTGTGCGCGCCCGGAGCGAAGCCGACGCGCGCCCCCGTCGTGGGCGAGCCCGACGGCTGTGCGGAGGCTCCGTGCGAGGCGGCCCGACGCGTCCCCGGGCGACGCGAAGGCGTCCTTCCGGTTCGGTCCCGAACAACTCCGCACGGCTCTCTTTCCCGCGTGTCGGGCACCCCGGGAAGGGCCCGCTCCCACCGCCCCCATGGCCTGCGACGGCATTCCGTTTGGGTTTTCGGACCGTCAACCGCAAGACTGCACCCGTGACGTCCCGTAACCCGCGCGACTCCAGGCTCCGACTCGTCAGCCCGCGGTCCCTCGCGGCCGCTCCCCGAGCGGTGACCCAGCGCCGCACGCGCCGCCCCGCACCGCGACCGCCGGAAGGCACACCGCCGCCCGCGGAGCTCGCCCGCATGGCGCGCACCGGCCTGTCCGACGCGGCGCGCGTCGCGCGCTGGGCCGACGCCGCCCTGCGCCCGGGGCGCGACGGCGCGAACCCCGGCGGCAAGGGCGCCCTCTCCGACGCCACAGCCGAACGGGCCGCAGCGGATCTCGGACTGACCCCGGTTCAGGTCCGCGCCGACTGGGACACCGCCCGCCTGGCCGGCCTCATCGAGGTGCACGGCGACACCGCCCGCCCGGGATGGCGGCTGCGCGCCTGGAGCCGCGACGACAGCGCGGTCCTGCGCGGCTGGGTCGCCCTCTTCGACGCCTGGTCCCTCGCGTACCCCGAGCCCATGGCCCGCGAGCCCGCGGCCGTGGCCGAGGTCGTCTCCGCGATGCCCCAGGTGCTCTCCTTCCTTCAGCTCTCCGCCGGGCCCGTCCCCGTGGACCAGCTCCTCGACCTCCTCGGGCAGCGCGTCACGGAACTGCGCACCGAGCGCTGCGAAATCCCGTACGGACCCGAGCCGGTGCCCGTCCCGGAGCCCGCCGAGGTCCCGGACGCCCCCCTCGCCCCCCTCCTCGAGTGGGCCCTGCACGCCCTCGCCTCCGTCGGCGCGCTGACCTGCGGCGAAGGCCAGGCCACCCTCACCCCGCTCGGCAGCTGGGCGGTCTGGGTCAAGCTGGAGCAGATCTGCGTCGCCGCGCAGAGCCCCGCCGGGAACATCGAGCAGCCCGCCGAGGACATGCTCCGCGGCTGCGCCCAGCTCCGCCCCAACGCGGCCCGCGCCGAGTACCGCGCCTGGCTCGCCGCCCGCCCGGTCGGCGGCGCCGTCACCGAACTCATCGACGCCGCCCGCGGCGAGGACGCCCTCACCCGCGGCCTCGCGTTCGAGGCGCTCCGCGTGGTCGGCGCCCCCGCCGAGCCCGATGTGCGCGCCGTCGTCGAAGAGACCCCGCTGCGCCCCTACGCCCTGCTGTGGCTCGCCGAGCACGACGGCTACGACCCCGAGGACGCCCACGAGGTCCTCACCCGCGCCGAGTCCACCTGGCTGTGGGTCGACACGGCGGCCGCCGTCGCCGACCACGGCGAGGCACCGCTCCTCGTCCGTCATCTGGAGTCCGCGGTGCAGCCCACCGTGCCCACGCTGCTCGACGAGGTGCGCGCGGTCGGGCACCCGCGCACGGTGCAGGTGCTGGTCGCGCTCGCCGCCGCCCACCCGGACCCGGCCCTCGCCAAGGCCGTACGCCGGGCCGCCTTCCAGGTGCACACCGGGGGGAGCTGACGGGAGCCGGCCGGGAGCAGGCGCGGGCCGCCGCCCTGCCGGGCTCTACGCGCCTATCTCCGGGGCGTAGGTGCCGAAGCTCCAGATGTTGCCCTCGATGTCGCGGGCCATGTAGTCCCGCGAGCCGTAGTCCTGGTCGGTCGGGGCCATCAGGATCTCCGCGCCGTGGTCCACGGCGCGCTGGTGGTGTGCGTCGACGTCGTCCACGACGATGTACACCCCGCACGGGCCCGCGCTCTTCATCGCCTCGTCGAAGCGGCCGCCGCGGCCCTTGGAACCGAGCATCACCGCGCCGTTGCCCTGCACCAGTTCGGCGTGCATCACCGAGCCGTCCTCACCCTCGTAGACGGACAGCTCGGTGAAGCCGAAGGCCTCCGTGAGCTGCCTGATCGCCGCCTTCGCGTCGGTGTACAGCATCGAGGGGTAGATGCTGGGGCGCCCGCCGTTCATACCAGCCATACCGAATCACTCCGTCTCGTCACACACTGCCGGATTCCGATCCGCTGCCCAGTCTGGCACCGGCCACTGACAACGCCCCGCGGCCCGGAATCCGGCCACCGCCGCGGGACCGGGCCGCCACCGCGGCACCCCCGGCCCGGCGTCCGGCCCGGAATCCGGGCCGGCTCCCGCTCACCGGAACGTGTTGCACTGCGCCATGTCGCCGCTGGTGAAGCCCTGGTAGAACCACTGCTGCCGCTGACGGGCAGAACCGTGCGTCCAGGTCTCCGGGGTCACCCGGCCCTGGTACCTCGACTGGATCCGGTCGTCGCCGACGGCCGCCGCCGCGTCCAGGCCGTCGCGGATGTCGGCGTCCGTCAGCGAGGTCAGCAACGGCTTGCCCGTCGACGAGGAGGGCGTGGTGGTCGCGTGCCGCGCCCACACCCCCGCGTAGCAGTCGGCCTGGAGCTCCACCTTCGCCGAGTTGCTGTTCGCGCCGGTCACGCCGTCCTGCGACCGGGCGAGCGTGCCCATCAGGTACTGCACGTGATGCCCGTACTCGTGCGCCACCACGTACGCCTGCGCGAACGGTCCGCCGCCGGCGCCGAACGTCGTACGAAGATCGCCGAAGAAGCGGAGGTCCAGATAGACCCTGCGGTCGCCGGGACAGTAGAAGGGTCCGACGGACGACGACGCGGTGCCGCACGCGGTGTCGACCCGGCCGCCGAAGAACACCGTCGGGGCGCGGGTGTAGGTGCCGCCCCTGCGCGCGAACTCCCGGGTCCAGTAGGCCTGGACGCTGTTGACCACCGCCACGGTCCGGCAGTCCTCCTGGGCGTTCGCGTCCCGCCCCGTCCGGCAGGTCCGCTGCACCTGCGCGAGGGAGGCGGCGGTCGACCCGGGCTGTTCGCCGCCCGAGGAGAGCCCGAGCCGGTCGGGACCCACCCCGAAGAGCAGTCCGACGACCAGGGCGGTCAGGCCGGCGAGGCCGCCGCCGACGGTCGCCCTGCCGCCCGGGATTCGACTGCCGCGCACATCCTGCACCTCGGAGGTGTCCAGATCGGCGTCGTCGTCGAACTGCATGGGCACACCACTTCCTGCCGTACGTCGCTCCGTGGCGCCATCCTCGTACGCCCCCGGGCCCCTGGCTCCGGCCCGAGGTCCGAACGGGCGACGCCCGGACCGGGCCGCCGTGTCCCGGGCGATCGCGCGGCCCAGCGCCGCCTCCGCCGGCCGGACCGCGAGAATCGTCACAGCGGGACCGGCGAGATCGTCGCCGTGGACGACCACGACCGGATCACCCCGCGCCGCGCCCCCAGGCGTCGAGCAGACGCCGACAGGCCCCGGACAGACACCCGGCCGACGCCGTGCGGCGGGCCGAGTGTCACAGTGCGCGACGCCCGCACACCGGAAAAGCGCTTGCACCGCCCCGTTAGACTTGGCCCATGGCCATTCTCCTCGCGCATTAGACGGCGGGAACGTCCTCAGCCGTCCACCCCGCCAACAACCCTGCCCTGGAGTCTGTCCGTGATTTCCGCCTCCGGTATCGAGCTGCGCGCCGGCGCCCGCATCCTTATCGAGTCCGCCACCTTCCGCATCACGAAGGGCGACCGCATCGGCCTGGTCGGCCGCAACGGCGCGGGCAAGACGACCCTCACCAAGGTCCTCGCGGGCGAAGGCCAGCCCGCCGCGGGCACCGTCGCCCGCTCCGGCGAGGTCGGCTACCTGCCGCAGGACCCCCGCACCGGCGACCTCGACGTCCTCGCCCGCGACCGCGTCCTGTCGGCCCGCGGCCTGGACGTCCTGATCCGCAAGATGCGCGAGAACGAACAGCGCATCGCCAACGGCGCGGGCGCCACCCGCGAGAAGGCCATGCGGCAGTACGAGCGCCAGGAGACCGAGTTCCTCACCAAGGGCGGGTACTCCGCCGAGGCAGAGGCCGCCACCATCGCCGCCGCGCTCAACCTGCCCGACCGGGTGCTCGGCCAGCCCCTGCACACGCTCTCCGGCGGTCAGCGCCGCCGTATCGAGCTGGCCCGCATCCTCTTCTCGGACGCCGACACCCTGCTGCTCGACGAGCCGACGAACCACCTCGACGCCGACTCGATCGTCTGGCTGCGCGACTACCTGAAGAGCTACCGCGGCGGCTTCATCGTGATCTCCCACGACGTCGACCTCGTCGAGACGGTCGTCAACAAGGTGTTCTACCTGGACGCCAACCGCGCCCAGATCGACGTCTACAACATGGGCTGGAAGCTCTACCAGCAGCAGCGCGAGGCCGACGAGAAGCGCCGCAAGCGCGAGCGCCAGAACGCCGAGAAGAAGGCCGCGGCACTGAACGCGCAGGCCGACAAGATGCGCGCCAAGGCCACCAAGACGGTCGCCGCCCAGAACATGGCCAAGCGCGCCGACCGGCTGCTCGCCGGCCTGGACGCCGTCCGTGTCTCCGACAAGGTCGCCAAGCTGCGCTTCCCCGAGCCCTCGCCCTGCGGCAGGACCCCGCTCATGGCGGAGGGCCTGTCGAAGTCGTACGGCTCCCTGGAGATCTTCACCGACGTCGACCTGGCCATCGACAAGGGCTCCCGCGTCGTCATCCTCGGCCTGAACGGCGCCGGCAAGACGACCCTCCTGCGTCTGCTCGGAGGAGCCGAGAAGCCCGACACCGGAGAGGTCATCGAGGGCCACGGCCTCAAGCTCGGCTACTACGCGCAGGAGCACGAGACCCTCGACCCCGAGCGCACGGTCCTGGAGAACATGCGCTCCGCCGCGCCCGACCTGGACCTGGTCGAGGTCCGCAAGACGCTCGGCTCGTTCCTGTTCTCCGGCGACGACGTCGACAAGCCGGCCGGCGTGCTCTCCGGCGGCGAGAAGACCCGGCTCGCGCTCGCAACCCTCGTGGTCTCGTCCGCGAACGTGCTGCTGCTCGACGAGCCGACGAACAACCTCGACCCGGCCAGCCGCGAGGAGATCCTCGGCGCGCTGCGCACCTACAAGGGCGCCGTCGTCCTCGTCACTCACGACGAGGGCGCCGTCCAGGCGCTCCAGCCGGAGCGGATCATCCTCCTGCCGGACGGCGTCGAGGACCTGTGGGGCGCCGACTACGCCGACCTGGTGGCCCTCGCCTGAGCCCGTGCGCGGCCTCCGGGAGGGGGTCCGCGCCACGTGATCGAATGACTGATCCACTGCGTATGGATCATTCGGCCGATCCGTGATCCATCATCTGTGTGAGATCTCCTCGTACCGAGGTGTGTCGTACATCGATTTCACGGCCGAGTCCTTTGTTACCGAGGACTCGGCCGTTCTGCGTCGCTGACCAGGCACTTCACAGAAGAACCCGTTCGGCTGTACGGACGGCACCGGCCGGAACCACAGATTCCACTCGTGGGGACGGACTCCTGTCGTCAAAACCTTGTCTTACGGACCTTGCCGAATGGGTGGCCATGACGCCCGGAAGGGGTGATCATGAGAGTCCAGAGCGCACTTCCCATGAGGAGGACCGGGTGGCCGAGACTCTGAAGAAGGGCAGCCGGGTTACCGGCGCCGCGCGCGACAAGCTCGCGGCAGACCTGAAGAAGAAGTACGACTCCGGTGCGAGCATCCGAGCGCTGGCCGAAGAGACCGGCCGTTCGTATGGCTTTGTGCACCGGATGCTCAGCGAGTCGGGTGTCACGCTCCGAGGGCGTGGCGGAGCGACGCGGGGCAAGAAGGCCGCCTCGGCCTGAGGCCGGGCGTCCCCATCGGCTTCGGTGGTGACCACCCGGTCGGTCGGGTGACCGACCGGGTGGTTACTGTGCAGTCACTTAGGTGCGTTCCTCGTGTCTTCGCGGGGTGCGCGTCTGATCCGACCGCACCCATCGGAGGCACCCCATGGCTTCGCTCGACAAGGATCTCGACCCGGTACTCGACAAGGACGGCGTACGGCTCACCGTCGACGGCGCGATCGCCACGGTGACGCTGACCAATCCGGCCAAGCGCAATGCCCAGAGTCCTGCTCTCTGGCGGGCCTTGACGCAGGCCGGGCGGTCATTGCCAGGCTCCGTCCGGGTGGTCGTCCTGCGCGCCGAGGGCCAGTCCTTCTCCGCGGGGCTCGACCGGCAGGCGTTCACGCCCGAGGGCTTCGACGGGGAACCGTCGTTCATCGACCTCGCGCGCGGCTCCGACGCCGAGCTCGACGCGACCATCGCCGAGTACCAGGAGGCGTTCACCTGGTGGCGGCGCAGCGACATCGTCTCCATCGCCGCCGTACAGGGGCATGCCATCGGTGCGGGGTTCCAGCTCGCGCTCGCCTGTGACCTGCGCGTCGTCGCCGACGACGTGCAGTTCGCCATGCGCGAGACCAGCCTCGGTCTGGTGCCCGACCTCACGGGGACGCACCCGCTGGTCAGCCTCGTGGGATACGCCCGCGCGCTCGAGATCTGCGCCACGGGCCGCTTCGTCCTGGCCGAGGAGGCCGAGCGCACCGGGCTCGCCAACCTCGCCGTGCCCGGCGAGCAGCTCGACGCAGCGGTCCGCGACCTGACCGCGGCACTGCTGGCCGCGCCGCGGGACGCCGTGATCGAGACGAAGGCCCTGCTGCGCGGAGCACAGGAGCGGTCGTACGAGGAGCAGCGCACCGCCGAGCGAGCCTCCCAGGCGCGCCGGCTCCGCGACCTCGCGGGCGTGGGGGACTAGCCCCCCTGAAGCCCCATGGCGGGACACCCCCCGAGGACGGAGCCCGTCCTGGGCGCGACACCCTCCGAGGACGGGCAGGCGTCCTGACTCCCTGAGGACGGACGTCCTGGTTCCCTAAGGACGGGCGTCCTGGCTCACGGCGGTCACCAGTACCGCCACGGACGGGGTGTCCCGTGCGGCCTCCGTGATCGCCGCCCTGACCGCCCGTGCCACGTCCACCGCCCGCTCTTCCGGGGAGACCGCGAGTTCGACGCGGATGTGCCGGCGCGGCAGGGCCGGTTCCGTGGCGGGCGCGGTCTCCACGTGGACCGGTGGGCCCAGCGCGCCCGTCAGACGGGTCACGCCCGGGACGGCCAGGGCGGCCGCCGCGATCCGCGCCTGCTCGGGGTCCTTCGGTACGGGCGCCCTGCGCACGTCATCGGCCGGTACGACGACGGAACTCTCCCGTGCGTCGTCGGCCGGGTCGGCGGGCTGTGTCACCCCTGCCTCGGTGGTCGGCACGGTGGCCGGGGTGTCCGGTACGCCGTCGGCCGCGTGGGCGGTCCGGGTGTTCCGTGCGGCGTCGGCCGGTACGGCCGCGGGTGCCTCCCGTTGCTCGTCCGCCGGGAGAGCCGTGAACGCCTCGTCCTCCTCCAGCAGGTCCGTCACCCGCAGGTCCACCCCGCTGACGTCGAGGCCGAGCCGCTGTGTCGCCGCGGTGGCCAGGGTCAGGCGCAGCCGGGCCGCGGTGGCCGGGAGGGGCTCGACGCCGGGGACCGTCGGATCCGCCGAGGCCAGGAACTCCGCGGTGACGCGCAGCGGGCCGGGCGGCAGCGCACTGGGTGGGGGCGGCACCGCGGGCGTGCCGGTCCGGTCAGGATCGGCGAGCGCGATCCGGAGCGCGCCGAGCCGCACACCGTCCACACCGGCCGCCGCACGCCGCAGCACCGACTCGGCCGCCTCCTCCGTGATCCACGCGCCGTCGCGCGGAAGGCCCAGCGGCAGGAGCCTGCCCAGCCCGAGCTGATGCCGTACCACTTGCGTCCACCAGTCCGCCGTCATTGCTCCAGCGTGCCCCATCCACGACGCGCGACCGCGCGACCCGACCTACTGTGAGCAGAGGAGGACGACCGAAAGGGACGTACGGCAATGACCGACATGACCGAGCGGAACCGGACGGACAGCCCCGACATCGAGAAGGAGAGCCAGCAGACCCGTAAGCCCACCAGGCGCGGCGGTGGAGATCCCGCCACGCGGGGACGGACCACGATCGCCGACGGAGTCGTGGAGAAGATCGCCGGGCTCGCCGCCCGTGACGTAGTCGGTGTCCACACGATGGGCAGCGGGCTGAGCAGGACCTTCGGAGCGGTGCGCGACCGGGTGCCGGGCGGTTCCAAGTCCGTGTCACGGGGTGTGAAGGCCGAGGTCGGCGAGCTGCAGACGGCGCTGGACCTGGAGATCGTCGTCGACTACGGCGTGTCGATCGCCGACGTGGCCCGTGACGTACGCGAGAACGTCGTCGCGGCGGTCGAGCGCATGACAGGCCTCGAAGTGGTGGAAGTCAACATCGCGGTGAGTGATGTGAAGCTTCCCGAGGAAGAAGACGAGGAGCCGGAGACGCGGCTCCAGTGACCCTCGGGCCACCGGAACGCCCCGGACACTCCGGCCACCGCACCACGAGTGATCACGCGGCCACCGACTGCTGAGGAGCGCATCATGAGCTTGGCCGTGATCGGCATGATCGCCGGAATGGCGCTGGCCTTCGCCGGGTACTTCGGCGGTTTCGGCGCCTTCCTCCTGGTGGCCGCCCTGGGGGCCGTCGGGTTCGTCGTCGGACGGCTCCTGGAGGGGGACCTGGACATCGGCGACTTCTTCCGCGCCCGTGACGACCGGCGGCGGTGACGCGTGCCAGGTCATGTCGACCGGCTCGGTGAGACACGGCCGGGCCTCGCGACCGTCGCGGCCCGCGAGCGGGGCGCCACCCGGATCGCCGACCGGGTCGTCGCGAAGATCGCGTCGCAGGCGGCGCGCGAGGCGCTGCCCCCGCTGCCGGCCGACGCCGTGCCCCCGCACGCGACGGTCGTCGTGCGGCGGCAGTCGACCGGCGGCGGAGCGGACGGCACACCGACGCACAGTGCCCGGGTCCGGGTCAGTCTCGAACTCGGCTACCCCTCCGACATCGGTGCCCAGTGCGGCGAGGTGCGTCGTCATGTCACCGAGCGGGTAAGGGCGTTGGCGGGAATGGAAGTGCCGGAGGTGGCTGTCCAGGTGGAGCGGCTGCACCTGGCGCACGGGCCGGGCACGGCACAGGGGAGGACGCAATGAGCGAGCCCCAGGGCTCCGAGAACACCCGGAAGATGCCCGTACTGGAGAAGGGGGAGGACGCGGGCGCGCTCGGGCAGTCCGCCTCCGCGGCCGCCTACGAACCGCTGAACACCGTCGACGACGAGGACGGCCGTCAGGGCCGGTTCTGGTCCGTGCGCCGTATCCCGGCCGGCATCCTCGCGTTCCTGCTCCTCGTCGCCGCGGGCGCCTTCCTGTACGACGTCGTGGCCGTGCGCGCGGGGCGGTCCGCCCTGCGCTGGCGCACGTGGGTGGCCCACCAGCTCGCCGAACGGCCGCTCGACGACACCGCGGTCCTCGTCGGCGCCGGAATCGCCGCCGCGGTGGGACTCTGGTTGATCGTCCTCGCGGCCACGCCCGGACTGCGGGACGTGCTGCCGATGCGGCGCACCCATGCCGATGTCCGGGCCGGACTGCACCGGGGTGCCGCCGCGATGGCGCTCCGCGACCGGGCCATGGAGGTCGCCGGTGTGCAGTCGGTCCGCGTGCGCGTGAAGCGCCGGAAGGTCGACGTCCGCGCGGTGTCGCACTTCCGGGAACTCGACGACGTGCGCGCCGACCTCGACACCACACTCGCCGACGGCATCAAGGGGCTGGGACTGGCCCGCTCGCCGGCCCTGTCGGTGCATGTCGCGCGCCCCGGACGGAAGGGGTGAGGTCCGTGCTCCGGATCGTCAACCGCGTACTGATCGGCTTCATCGGGCTCGTGCTGCTCGTCCTCGGCGGCTCCGTGCTCGCCGTCGGACTCGGCGTGCGGCCGCCCTCGTGGTGGATCTACGAGGGGCGGCACGACGTGCTGCTCAGTACCGCAGATCGGACCAAGTGGCGGGACCAGGGCTGGTGGTGGCCCGCCGTCATCGCCGCGCTCGCGGTGCTCCTGCTGCTCGCCATGTGGTGGCTGGTCGCCGTCGTGCGGCGCCGACGTCTTGCCGACGTGCTCGTCGACACCGGCGACGGCGCGGGCGCGCTGCTGCGCGGCCGGGCCCTGGAGGGCGTGCTGGCCGCCGAATCGGCCCGGCTGGGCGGCGTCGACCAGGCGCACGTCCATCTGACCGGCCGGCGCAGTCTGCCCGAGGCGCGCGTGCGGCTCCTGCTGGAACCGCATGTGGACCCCGGGCACGCGCTGCACCTGCTGACCGTGGAGGCACTCGCGCACGCCCGTGACTCGGCCGGCTTGGCCGCGCTCCCCGCGGAGGTCCGTCTACGCGGAGTCAAGCACCGTGCTGAGCGCGTGACTTGAGCGGTGCCTGCTTTCGGAAGGACGCCCCTGCCGACGCCACCGGCTTCCGGGAGGACGCGCCGCCGAGCCGCCCGCCTCCGGGAGGACTTGCCGCCGGGCCCGCCCGTTTCCGGGAGGACGCCCTGCCGGGCTCTCTCGCCCCAGCGGTCTCGCCGCGCTCCTCGCGACGGTGCGGCCCTGCGGGGTCAAGTACCGTGCGGAGTGCGTGACTTGAGGGGTGCGGCGCCTTCGCGGGGGGCTCGGCTGGGCCTCCCGCATCTGGGAGGGACCGTTCTGCCGGGTTCATGCGCCGCAGCGGTCTCGCCGCGCTCCCCGCGACGGTGCGGCCCTGCGGGGTCAAGCGCCGTGCGGAGTGCGTGACTTGAGCGGCACCCCGCTTGCGGGACGGCTCTGGCGGGCCGGCCCCCTTCCGGGCGGACGCCCTGCTGAGCGCACCGGCTTTGAGGCGGGCGGGTCCGCCCGTCTCCGCGGTGGCCCGGGTGGGCTCACCTCCTTCCATGGGCGGGCCCGGCTGCCGGGTCTAGAATCCGCTTCGCATCCCGCCGTCCACCGGCACCATGATGCCCGTGAGGTACGACGCCGCGGGCGAGAGCAGGAACGCGGTCGCGCGGCCGAACTCCTCCGGGGTGCCGTAGCGGCGCAGCGGGATGCGGGACTCGTTGGCCGCGCGGGTGGCCTCGGGGTCGGCGGACAGCCCGTCCAGTTCGCGGACGCGGTCCGTGTCGATGCGGGACGGCAGCAGTCCGACGACCCGGATGCCGCGCGGGCCCAGTTCGTCCGCGAGGGACTTGGCGAAGCCCGCGAGGCCAGGACGCAGACCGTTGGAGATGGTCAGCCCCGGGATCGGTTCGTACACCGAGCCGGAGAGCACGAAGCCGACGACACCACCCTCGCCGAGCTCCGCGGCGGCCGCGCGGGCCAGCCGTACCGCGCCGAGGAACACCGACTCGAATGCCACCATCCACTGCTCGTCGGTGTTGTCCGCGGCGAACCCGGGCGGCGGTCCGCCGACGCTGATCAGGATGCCGTCGAAGCCGCCGAAGTGGTCACGGGCGGCCGCGATCAGCCGGGCCGGGGTCTCGGCGGCGCCGTTGTCGGCCGCGACCCCGACCGCGTTCGCGCCGAGCGCGGAGGCGGCGTCGGCCGCGCTCTTCGCGTCGCGTCCGGTGACGACCACCTTCGCGCCGTCGGCGACGAGTTCACGCGCGGCGGCGTTGCCCAGGCCCCGGGTGGCTCCCGTGACGACGTACACACGATCCTTCAGTCCAAGATCCATGACCCCATCCTCCCCTATCCCGGTGGTGTGACCTCTTCCGCTTCCCCCGCCTTCTCGACGCCGAACAGGCTGAGGGCGGACACCACCAGACCGATGTGGCTGAAGGCCTGGGGGAAGTTTCCGAGCTGGCGGCCCGCGACGGGGTCGTACTCCTCGGACAGCAGTCCCACGTCGTTGGTGAGGCCGGCCAGCCGCTCGAACAGCTCGCGCGCCTCACGCGTACGGCCCGTCAGATGCAGCGCGTCCGCGAGCCAGAACGAGCAGACGATGAAGGTGCCCTCGCCCCCCGGGAGCCCGTCGACGCCGGTCGTCGCGGCGCTGTAGCGGCGCACCAGGAAGCCGTCGGGGGCGAGTTCCGCGCGGACCGCGTCGATCGTGCCGACCACCCGCGGATCGTCGGGGGGCAGGAAACCTACCCGCGGGATGAGCAGCAGGGAGGCGTCCAGTTCGGGCGAACCGTAGGACTGCGTGAAGGTGTTCCGCTCGGTGTCGAAGCCGCGCTCGCACACCTCCCGGTGCACGTCGTCGCGCATCGCCCGCCAGCCCTCCAGATCGCCGTCGAGCGTCGGGTCGTCCTCCAGGGTGCGCACCGCGCGGTCGGCGGCCACCCAGGCCATCACCTTCGAGTACACGAAGTGCCGGCGTGGGCCGCGCACCTCCCAGATCCCCTCGTCCGGCTGCCGCCAGGCGACCCGCAGGAACTCCATCATGGCGCACTGCACCCGCCACATGTGGGGTCTCGACGGCAGGCCCGAACGCCGGGCGAGCGACAGCGAGTCGATGACCTCGCCGTACACGTCGAGCTGCAACTGCTCCACGGCGCTGTTGCCGACCCGGACGGGCGCGGAGCCGACGAAGCCGGACAGCCACGGAATCTCGTACTCCGGCAGTCTGCGCTCTCCCGAGAGGCCGTACATGATCTGCAGGTCCGCCGGGTCGCCCGCGACCGCGCGGAGCAGCCAGTCGCGCCACGCCTCGGCCTCCTCGTGGTAGCCGGCCGCCAGGAGGGCGCCGAGGGTGAGCGTGGAGTCGCGCAGCCAGCAGTAGCGGTAGTCCCAGTTGCGGACGCCGCCGAGTTCCTCGGGCAGCGAGGTGGTGGGGGCGGCCACGATGCCGCCGGTCGGGGCGTAGGTGAGGGCCTTGAGCGTGATCAGGGAGCGCACGACGGCATCCCGGTGCGGCCCGTCGTAACGGCAGCGCGCCGCCCACGCCCGCCAGTCCTGGACGCTGGTCTCCAGCGCCTCGAAGGGGTCGCACAGCGGCGGCCGGGGCCGGTGCGAGGGGTGCCAGGTCAGGACGAAGGCGACCTTCTCGCCCGCCGCCACGGTGAACTCGGAGTGCGTGCGGAACTCCTTGCCCCAGGTGTGCACGGGCGGTTCGCTGCGCAGCCACACCGAGTCGGGCCCCGCGACCGCCACCCGGTGGCCGTCCGCGCGGCGCATCCACGGCACGACGGAGCCGTAGTCGAAGCGCAACTGGAGCAGACCGCGCATCCTGACCCGGCCGCTGAGACCTTCGATGATGCGTACGACATCGGGGGCGTGCTCGCGCTGCGGCATCAGGTCGGTCACCCGGACCGAGCCCTCGGCGGTGTCCCACTCGGTGTCGAGCACCAGCGTGTCGGGGCGGTACGCGCGCCGGGTGCACGCGTCTGCGCCCTCGGGCGCGATCCGCCAGTGACCGTTGTCCTCGTCGCCCAGCAGGGCCGCGAAACAGGCCGCCGAGTCGAAGCGGGGCAGACACAGCCAGTCGACGGAACCGTCGCGGCCCACCAGAGCGGCGGTCTGTTCGTCCCCGATGAGCGCGTAGTCCTCGATGCGTCGGTCCACGCTGGACGGGTTCCCGACCGGGGCGGACGTCAATCGGGCCGCCAGAGTGGCGTGGGCGCTTCAGGGCGCTTCAGGGCGCCTCCAGGACGGCTGCGCGGAGTCCGCGCCCCGGCGCTACACGGTCGCCGGTTCCGCTTCCGGCGCGGTCTGCGCGGCGGCGGCCTCCGCCCGGTCGCGGCGCTCGCGGCGGACCAGGATCACAAACCCGACGGGGACGCCCGCGGAGAAGAGCCACCACTGGATCGCGTACGCCATGTGCGGGCCGATGTCGCTGTGCTCGGGGTCCGGGATCAGCTCGGGGGAGTCGCTCCTGGGCTCCGGCGCGGTCTGCTCGATGTAGCCGCCGAGGACCTGCTCGCCGAGCCGCCGTGCCTCCTGCCCGCTGCTGATCAGCATGACCTGACGGGCGGGCAGGCCCCGGACGTTCTTGATGCCGCTGTCGGCGGTCGTCTGGTCGGCCATCAGCCGGCCGGTGACGGTGATCTCGCCCCGGGCGGGGGCCGGGATCTTCGGGAAGGCGGTCTGCGCGCCGTCCGCCGGGACCCAGCCCCGGTTGACCACGAGGACGCGGCCGTCGGTCAGGACGAACGGGGTCAGGACGTGGTAGCCGACCTCGCCGTCGGCGTTGGTGCGGCGGCGGACGACCTCTTCGTGCGCGGTGTCGAAGTGCCCCCTCGCGGTCACCCGGCGGAACAGGTCGTCGTTCCGGATCCGCTGTCCCGGCGCGGTGACCGACTCCGCGGGCACCGGCTTCGTGGCGAGCGAGTCGGAGATCACCGTGTTCAGGGCGACCTTGTGCTCATGCCGGTGGAGCTGCCAGAAGCCCAGCTTGATCATCGTCGGGATGAGCGCGAGGGCCACGAGGGTGAGGATCACCCACTGCCGGGACAACAGGAAGCGGTACACCCCAATGACGGTACTCGGCATGATTCGGCCCTCGGCGGGAGGGTCCCGCCGAGGGCCGTGCGATGCCCTGTCCGGGGCCGGGACTCACACCTTGTCGACGATCCCCGCATTCCCCTCCGCGCGGGCGCAGTGCGCGCCGCAGTACCAGTGGCCCTCGACCTCGACACCCTGGCCGATGACCTGGACGCGACAGTGCTCGCAGATCGGGGCCATCCGGTGGATCGCGCAGGAGAAGCAGTCGAAGACGTGCACCGCGCCCTGCGCGTGCACCTCGAAGGTCATTCCGTAGTCATTGCCGCATACTTCGCATCTCGCCATGCGCCACAGGGTGGGGTGCCGGGGCGGTGCGGGCGAGCGGGCGCCGGGCGAGTCGCCCGTCAATCACCCGTACGTCCGTCACCCTTCCGACGCGGGTTCGACGTCGCGCAGCAGTTGTCCGAACGCCGCCTCGTCGATCACCGGTGTCCCGAACTGCTTGGCCTTGACCACTTTCGACGTGTTGGAGTCCGGGTCGTTCGTCACCAGCAGGCTGGTGAGCCGGGACAGACTCGTCGCGACGTGCAGACCGGCCTCGACGGCCCGGTCCTCCAGCAGTTCGCGATCGACGGACGTGTCCCCGGAGAACGCGACCCGCATGCCCTGCTTGAGTGATTTGTCCGACTCGTACCGTCCTGGGTTGGGATGGGGGCATGCGGGACGCTTACGGGAGGGACGCCAACTCCCGGACGGGTAACCGCCGGACTCGTAGCCCCCGGACTGCCGTCCGATGCGCGGTGCCGCGGGGCTGTCCGACCACTCCTTGAGCGGCAGGCACTCCAGGAGCGGCAGGCGCACCCCGTCGCGCGCGGCGGCCCGCAGGCTCGGCCGGAACGCCTCGGCCAGCACGCGCGCGTCGTCCAGCGCGTGGTGCGCCCGCTGCTGTACGACACCGAAGTGCGCGGCCAGCGACTCCAGCTTGTGGTTGGGCAGCGGCAGGCCCAGCTCCTTGGAGAGCGCGATGGTGCACAGGCGCTGGCGCACTGGCGCCTCGCGCTCAGCGCGCGCGTACTCCCGCGCGATCATCGACCAGTCGAAGACCGCGTTGTGCGCGACCAGTACCCGGCCGTCGAGCCGGGCGGCGAACTCCTCGGCGACGTCCTGGAAGAGCGGTGCCCCTTCGAGCATGTCGCTGGTCAGGCCGTGGATCCACACCGGGCCCGGGTCCCGCTCCGGATTGACCATCGTGTACCAGTGGTCCTCGACCTCGCCGCGCGCGTCCAGCCGGTAGACGGCGGCGGAGATTATCCGGTCGTCGCGGGCCAGTCCTGTGGTCTCCACGTCAACGACCGCGTATCCCTGCGGATACGCGGCCGGCCAGGAGGCTGGGGACGCTGCGGTCGTGAGGTCTTCGAGCATGGTCAATGAGGATACGGGCCGTGACTGACAGTCCGGCCCCCGCCTTCCCGGATCCGGCACCCTTGAAGGCCCGTCACCGGGCCACCAGCGCGCGAGTCCCGCAACCGGGTCCGGCGGGCCCGGCGTTGACGCGCTCAGCCAAGCGCCGCCACCAGGTCCCCCGCCGTCAGGGCGGCCAGACCGCAGCCGTCGACGGGGCCGGGCAGCAGCCGGTACACGGATCCGCTCGCGCCCTGCGGGGCGACGCCACCGTGCACCAGGGCGAGCAGGACGTGCCTCTTCGCGGCCGCCTCGGCGGCGAGCCCCTCCGGGTCCTCGGCCGGGCGCCGACGCTCCGGAGGCTCCAGAGCGCGTACGCGGGCGGCGAAGGCCAGGTCCGTCTCGCCCTCCGCGCGCGTGTAGTGCCACAGCTCGTCACCCGAAGGCGCCCGCCGGACCACCGCGACCTCGTCCGTACGGGCCGCCGCGTGCCACACCGCCAGGTCCCACAGGGTCGTCCGGCCGGTGGTGAAGTACTGGAACAGGTCCTTGCCGACGCGGCCGAGGTCGGCGCTGTGCCGGTACACGCTGTGGAAGCCGTCGGACGACGGCAGATGCAGGTCGGTCCACAGGAACGTGCGGCGCTCCAGGTCGACCAGCAGGGGGACGTGGATGCGTGAATCGCCCTCCAGGTCGTAGCGCTGACGCACCGTGCGGGGGTCGTACGAGGCGTCCCGTCCGTCCTTCGAGGGCAGTGCCATGAAGCCGGCGAAGGCGTCGAGGAGATGTTCGAAGGCGATGTTGTTGAAGCTGAAGACGATGGGCACGGCGAAGCGCACCGGGCCGTCGGCGAGTGCCGTGAGGTCCAGGTCCACGTACTCGGTGGCGCCGTCGGGCGCCGGGGCCGAGGTCAGGTCCCCGGAGTGGACGGCGGCCCGCTCCCCATGGACCAGGTTCGTGTAGTCGCACACGCCCACGAACGTCCAGTCCTCGTCGTACAGCGCGACCGACAGGTCGAGGTCGACGCGGATCTTCGCGGGCTGCGTCCAGTGCAGGAAGAGGCGCAGGACCTCCCCCTCGGGGAGCGGCTGGCTGCTGCCGCGCGGCACCGAGACCAGCGCCTTCGCGGACGCGCGCTCGGCGGAGGGGACGGCCAGGCCCGCGAGGCCCGTGTCGAGGACGGCGAGGTCGAAGCGCGGGGCGGACGCCAGCCGGCGTACGGCCTCGGCCTCCAGAAGCGCGCAGACGCCGTCGGTGACCGCCTCGGCCAGCGGGGCCCGGGTGTCGTCGAGCGTGAAGGAGTGGGTGACCTGGCCGCGCGGGAAGAACACCCGCCGCTCGCCGGGGAGATGGCGGACGCGTAGCCGTCCGAGCGCGGCGAGCAGCGGACCGGGACCGGCCTTGGGCAGGACCCGCCGCATGGTGTCGGCGAACCCGTCCGGCAACTCCTCCAGGTCGTGCAGGCGCAGCAAGTGGTCGAGCCTGCGCAGCAGTTCGCCCGGCCGCCGGGCGAGCAGGCCGAGCGCGCGGGGCAAGTCCTTGTCGCGCAGGGCCTGTTCGGTGTGCGCGCCCCAGGAGTCGGGCTTGATGCGCGCGCCGTCGATCCGTACCGCCTCCGGGTGCGCGGCCGCGGTGCGCAGCAGGGCCGCGCCGAGCGGTGAGGCGGAGGTGTCGGTGGCGCGCAGCACGGCGAAGGCGAGGGCGGCCTTCGGATGCCGGTCGTGCCGCTCGTACGGGTGCAGGATCTCGGCGGCGCGCTTCCACCCGACCGGATGCCGCAGCACGTCCTCGACCAGCGACGACGCATCGAACCCGTCGAGTACGGCGAGGAGTTGGCGGCGCAGCGGGCGGGGCAGCGAGCGGAAGCGGCGCAGTTCGACGAGATCGGCCTCGCCGCCCGACCAGACCTGCAGCAGCCGCAGTACGTCGGTCGCCGTGGTGAGGTGCGCGGCGAGCAGCGGGCGCACGGCCGCGCGCGTGCGCCGGTCCAGCAGGAGATTCCCGAGCACCAGGGCCTTCGTGTCGCGGACGGGGATGTCCGCGGGCAGCCATTCCAGGGCGGTGGGCGCGTGCGCCAGCAGCAGCTTCACATCGTCCCGGTCCTGCGGCGGCAGCGGCGTCCGCCGGGCCAGCAGCTGAAGCAGCGCCCTCACGGAGTCCGCCCGCTGATCGGTCCCGAGGGCCAGCAACTTCAGCGGTCCGACGGGGAGTTCGCGCCGAAGCCGTGGCGCGGCGGGCTTCAGGAACGGGTCGGCTCGGTCGATCCGGCGGTGGCACAGGGGGCAGCCGGCGTAGTCGGCGCCGTCCCAGCAGGCGCGGCACACCAGATGGGCGCACGGCGAGACGGGATGAACGCTGCCGACCGTGCCGCACAGCACGCACGGCTGGGCGGGCCACTGCAACAGCAGCGTGAAGACCCGGTCGACGTAGAGCTGGAGGGTGTCGTCGGGCACCGAGGCCGGGAAGCTGCGGAACAGCGGCATATGGGTGCGGTCGGCGCCCAGTTCCACGTCGATCTGTCGGATCAGGGTGCTGCCGGCGTCCCCGAGCCCCGCGGGTCCGAGCCAGGCGAGCGCGGCGCGCAGTGGTGCCGACGGGGCGAATCCCCGGTCCAGCAGCTCGGCTTCAAGAGCGACGAGGCCCTCGGTCGTCGCCGGGTCTCCCGGCCGTGGCCCGGCCTGGTCGACGTAGACGGTTCGCAGGCGGCGGAGCAGCACGGACGACAGTACGGACAAGCGGAAATCCCCCGGGATCCGGAAATGTGTGAGGCGGGGGCGGAGAGTGAGCGCGCTACGGGTGTCATAGAAGGAGAGAGAAGGAAGCACGCTTGCGGAGCCGCCCCCGCGATCGCCGAGTCTAGGGAGAGGCCGGCCCGCGGGGCCACCGAATATTTCTGGGGTTCGGGAAGCCGGTCCGTCCGCTCCGGTGCCGGACCCGGGTGTCCGGCCGGCGCATGGCTATGGACCTTTCGCCCGCGCGGTGCAAGCGTGCTGCGCGCCCCAGCAGGTAGCGCCTACGAAGGGCGGTACGGACATGGCACGAGTGAGGTACGGCGCACGGACCGAGGCGGAGATCGCCGCCTCGCGCGCCGCGAGCTCCAGACTCCCCGACATCTGGTCCACCGGTGTGGTGGCCGTCTGGGAGAGCGACCCCGACGCGGTCGCGGCGGTCCTGCCGCCCCCGCTGAAGCCCACCGCACGGCCTCTGGTGCGGGTGAACATCAGCAAGGTCGATCTGCCCGGATATCCGCTGGGCGCCGGCTCGTTCGCCGTCGCCGCGGCGCACGAGGACGTCGAGGGCTGGTATCCGCTCGTCATGCCGATGACCCACGAGCGGGCCCTGATCGGCGGCCGCGAGGTCTTCGGGGAGCCCAAGAAGCTCGGCGAGGTGACGGTCGAGCGCGACGGGCTCGTCGTGCGCGCCGTGCTCGCCCGGCACGGCATCGCCTTCGTCGAGGTGCGCGGCGCGGTGAGCGGGGCCCTGCCGCTGCCCGAACCCGCGCAGAAGACCGACTTCTACTTCAAGTTCCTTCCCGCGGTGGACGGTTCGGGCTTCGACGCCGACCCGGTCCTCGTGCACTGCGTGCGCAACGAGAAGGTCCGCAAGCTGGAGCGCGTCACCGGGGACGTCGTCCTGCGCGAGTCGATGTACGACCCGGTCGCCGATCTGCCCGTACGCAGGCTGGTGGAGATCACCCTCGGTGAGAAGACCACCGACCAGAAGGGCAGGGTCGCCGAACGCGTCAGCGGCCGGGCCCTGTTGCCGTACATCCACCAGCGCTACGACGATCCGCAGCAGATTCTCGACGGGCCGCCCGAAGGGAGCGCCTGATGGAACTGCGCGCGGGGCAGGTCGCCGTCGTCACCGGCGCGGCGAGCGGCATCGGGCTCGCGATGGCACGGCGGTTCGCGGCGGACGGGCTGAAGGTGGTCCTCGCCGACGTCGAGGAGGGCGCCCTGGAGAAGGCCGCCGGGGAACTGCGCGAGGACGGCGCCGACGTCCAGGCGCGCGTGGTGGACGTCGGGGAGCGCTCCGAGGTCCTCGCGCTCGCCGAGGACGTGTACGGCACGTACGGCGCGGTGCACGTGCTGTGCAACAACGCCGGGGTCGGCTCCGGCGCCGAGGGCCGGATGTGGGAGCACGACCCGAACGACTGGAAGTGGGCCTTCGCCGTCAACGTGTGGGGCGTCTTCCACGGCATCCAGGCGTTCGTTCCCCGGATGATCGCCGGGGGCGAACCGGGGCACGTCGTCAACACCTCGTCCGGCGACGGCGGGATCGCCCCGCTGCCCACCGCCTCCGTGTACGCCGTCACCAAGGCGGCCGTGGTGACGATGACCGAGTCGCTGTACGCGCACCTGAAGGCGGAGCACGCGCGCGTGGGCGCCTCCGTGCTGTTCCCCGGACCCCACATGCTCCGCACGGGCCTGTGGGAGTCGCACCGCAACCGGCCCGCGCGGTACGCGAAGGAGCGGCCCCGCAGGACCCCGTACCGCAGCCTCGGGCAGTGGGAGGCCGCGATGAAGGAGGCGGGCCACGACGTGCGGTTCACCCCCGTCGAACAGGTCGCCGACCTGGTCGCCGAGGGGATCCGCGAGGACCGTTTCTGGCTGCTGCCCGAGAGCGAGCACAGCGACCGGCAGATCCGGGCGCGGTCGCAGTCGATGCTCGACCGGGCCGATCCGTCGTACCTGGAAAGTTTCATCCTCGACTGAGGGGGCGCGGTGACCGAACAGGACCCGTATCTGATCATCTCCTCCGACTGCCACGCCGGACTCCCCACCGAGGAGTACCGGCCCTATCTGGACTCCCGTTTCCACCGGGACTTCGACGAGTTCCTCGCGGGCCAGGGCCGGCGCCGCGAGGAGATGACCCGCCTCGGCATCCGCAACGAGGCGTTCGCCGACAAGTGGTTCCACGACAACGAGGAGGGCCTGCGGGGCGGTTGGGACACCGCGCAGCGCCTCAAGGAGCTGGACGGCGACGGGGTGGCGGCCGAGGTCGTCTTCCCCGACGCGGACGCCGTGGACAGCCGGACCGCCGCGCCGTTCGGCGTGGGCCTCGGCCTCTCCGGCGATCAGGACCCGGAACTCGGCATGGCGGGTGCCCGGGCCCACAACCGCTGGCTCGCCGACTTCGTCTCGGAGCACCCCGAACGGCACTGCGGGGTCGCCCTGTTGCCGGTCACCGGCGAGACCGGGCGGGTCGTCGCCGAGGTGTACCGAGCCAAGGAGTCCGGCCTCGGCGCCCTGATGATTCCCTCCATGTGGGTCGACAAGGAGCCGTACCACGACCGCCGTTACGACCCCGTGTGGGCGGCGGCCGCCGAGTGCGCGATGCCCGTGCTCACCCACTCCGGCGCGGCACCCCGCCACGAATACGGCGACCACCTCGGGATCTACGTCTCCGAGGTCACCTGGTGGCCGGCGCGCCCCCTCTGGTTCCTCCTCTGGTCGGGGGTCTTCGAGCGGCATCCCGGACTCCGGTTCGGTGTCGCGGAGTCGGGCTGCTGGTGGCTGCCCAACCTGCTGTGGTTCATGGACCGTCTCTACCTCGGCGCGCACGGCGGCAAGAAGCTGTCGCCCTTCGCCGAACTGAAACGGCCCCCGCACGAGTACCTGGACCGGCAGGTCTTCATCTGCGCGACCAACACCAAGCGCCGCGAGCTCGCCCAGCGCTACGAGATCGGCGTGGACAACATCCTCTGGGGCAGCGACTTCCCGCACCCCGAGGGCACCTGGCCCGACACCCGGGCGTGGCTGGCGAAGACCTTCCACGACATCCCGGTGGAGGAGACCCGTCGCATGCTCGGCCTCGCGGCGGCCGAGGTCTTCGGTTTCGACGTCGGCGAACTGGCCCCGCTCGCCCGCCGGATCGGCCCCACACCCACCGAACTGGGCCAGGCGGAGGACCAGTCGGCGGTCGAGGCGTCCTGGGCGCGCTCGCGGGAAGTGGGCCGCCACTGGCTGACGGACCACGACTTCCCCGTGCTGGGAGTGAGCCCATGACCGCCGAGGACCGCTACACCGTCATCTCCGCCGACTGCCACGCGGGCGCCGATCTCCTCGACTACAGGCCGTACTTGGAGCGGCGGCACCACGAGGACTTCGACGCCTGGGCGGCCGGCTACGTCAACCCGTACGAGGACCTGCTCGCCGACACCGCCGACCGGAACTGGAACTCCGGGCGGCGCGTCGCGGAGCTGGAGGAGGACGGCATCGTCGCGGAGGTGGTCTTCCCGAACACCATCCCGCCGTTCTTCCCGTCGGGCTCCCTGATGGCACCGGCCCCGACGGCGCAGGAGCTCGAACTGCGCTGGGCGGGTCTGCGGGCCCACAACCGCTGGCTCGCCGACTTCTGCGCGGCGGCACCCGGCCGGCGCGCGGGCGTCTTCCAGATCCTCCTGAACGATGTCGACGCGGCGGTCGGGGAGATCCACCGGTCAGCGGGCGCGGGCCTCAGGGGCGGACTGCTGCTGCCCGGCACACCCCCCGGCTCGGGCCTGCCCGAGCTGTACTCGTCGGCGTACGACCCGATCTGGGCGGCCTGCGCCGAACTGGGTGTCCCGGTGAACCACCACGCGGGCTCCGCCTCGCCGCCCCTCGGGGACGAACCCGCGGCCCGCGCCGTGTACATGGTGGAGACGACCTGGTTCTCGCACCGGGCACTGTGGCACCTGGTGTTCGGCGGCGCGTTCCGCCGCAACCCCGGCCTGAGACTGGTGCTCACCGAGCAGGGCTCGGGCTGGATCCCCGGGGTGCTCGACATGCTGGACTACTACCACGGGCGGCTGGTCGCGGCCGCGGGCAAGGCGTCGAAGACGTCGACCGCCGAGTCGAAGTTCGGCGCGGGGCTGGCCGCGACGATGGGCGAGCGCCCCTCCGAGGTCTGGCGCGACAACTGCTTCGTCGGCGCCAGCTTCATGCGCCCCCACGAGGTGCCGCTGCGCGACCGCATCGGCCTCGACAAGATCATGTGGGGCAGCGACTACCCGCACGACGAAGGCACCCATCCCTACACCCGCGAGGGCCTGCGCATCGCCTACGCGGGCCTGCCCCGCGCCGAGATCGCCGCCATGGTCGGCGGCAACGCGGCCCGCGTCTACGGCTTCGACCTGGCGTACCTCGACGAGATCGCCGCGAAGGTCGGCCCCACGGTGGCCGAGATCGCCGAACCGCTGGGCACCCCGCCCGCCGACGCGACGAGCCCGGCGTTCGCGAGAGGAGGCTCGGTGCGCGTGTGGTGAGCGCCGGGGCAGCGGTCGCCCGGTGCCTCCCGGGTGGTGACGTGGCCCGGCAGCTTCCGGCGCGTGTGGTCCGGCGTTCGCCCGGAGGAGTACGGCGTGGTGGCTTCCGGGCGGGCCTTGCGTCCTTCCGGCGGCGTGCGCCCGGGGGACACCGGGTCGGTCTGTCGTCGGCCGCACCCCAGGTGCGATCCTCCCCGTGTGACGGAACCGACGCGCGACGATGCCCACGACGAGGCCCACGGCGGCACCCTCGGCTCGCGGCTGAACTGGCTGCGGGCCGCCGTCCTCGGCGCCAACGACGGCATCGTCTCCACGGCGGGCCTCGTCGTCGGCGTGGCCGGCGCCACGAGCGACCGCGCGGCGCTGTTCACCGCGGGCCTCGCGGGACTGCTCGCCGGGTCGATGTCCATGGCGGCGGGCGAGTACGTGTCCGTCTCCACCCAGCGGGACTCGGAGCTGGCGGCCCTGGCCATGGAGAAACGGGAGCTCAAGGAGCAGCCGGAGGCCGAACTGGAGGAGCTGACCGAGCTCCTGGAGCAGCGCGGCCTGTCGAGGGAGGTGGCCCGCGAGGCGGCCGGACAGCTCACCGAGCGGGACGCCCTGCGGGCCCACGCCTCCGAGGAACTCGGGATCAACCCCGACGACCTGACCAACCCTTTGCACGCCGCATGGGCGAGCTTCCTCGCGTTCACCGCCGGAGCGCTGCTGCCCCTGCTGGCGATCGTGCTGCCGCCTGCGTCCTGGCGGCTCGGCGTCACCGTGGTCTCGGTATTGGCCGCGCTCTCCCTCACCGGCTGGAGCAGCGCACGGCTGGGGTCGGCGGACCCACGGCGCGCGGTGCTGCGGAACACGGCCGGGGGAGCGCTTGCCATGGCGGTGACGTACGCGGCCGGAGCCCTGCTCGGAGCGGCGGGCGTATGAGAGTACCGGCGCGTGCATGAACATACCGGCGCGTGTGTGACCGTACGACCGGATGCGGGACGGCTCTTGGCGGACATCACCAAGAAGCAAGCGCGTACCGGCGGTAATACTTATCGGTAACAGCATCTGTACGCGGCCGACCAGCGCATCTACGGTTCACCCATGCCGAACCTGCCCGATGTCGTGTTCTTGTCGATACCCGCCTTCGTGCTCCTCGCCGTGATCGAGATGGTGAGCGTCCGGATCCATCCGGACGACGACGCCGCGGGGTACGAGACGAAGGACGCCGCGACCAGTCTCGGCATGGGACTCGGCAGCCTGTTCTTCGACTTCCTGTGGAAGATCCCGATCGTCGCGGTCTACTCGGCGGTCTACGAACTGACCCCGCTGCGGGTGCCCGTCCTGTGGTGGACGATCCCGCTGATGCTGCTCGCACAGGACTTCTTCTACTACTGGTCCCACCGCGGCCACCACGTGATCCGCGTCCTGTGGGCCTGCCACGTCGTGCACCACTCCAGCAGGAAGTTCAACCTCACCACCGCGCTGCGCCAGCCGTGGACCGGCCTCACGTCGTGGCCCTTCTACCTCCCGATGGTCGCCCTCGGCGTGCACCCGGCCGCGCTCGCGTTCTGCTCGTCGGTGAGCCTCGTCTACCAGTTCTGGATCCACACCGAGCGCATCGACAAGATGCCCCGCTGGTTCGAGTTCGTCCTCAACACGCCCTCCCACCACCGCGTCCACCACGCCGCCCAGGGCGGCTACCTGGACCGCAACTTCGGCGGCATCCTCATCGTCTGGGACCGGCTCTTCGGATCCTGGGTCGCGGAGACCGAACGGCCCGTCTACGGGCTCACCAAGAACATCTCCACGTACAACCCGCTGCGCGTGGCCACCCACGAGTACACCGCCATCGCCAGGGACGTGCGGGCGGCGGCGAACTGGCGCGAGCGCGCCGGGCGGATCCTCGCCGGGCCCGGCTGGCAGCCCGCACCGCCGTCCACGGCCGCGCAGACCCCGGTCACGGAGCCCGTCGCGCAGACCCCGGTCACGGAGCCCGTCGCGTGACCCCGCGTGTGGCGCGCGTCCTGCTCGTCGGCTTCGCACTGACGGCGGCCGTGGACCTCTTCTCGCTGCTCGCCGGATCCGACCTCGGGCACCAGGTCGCCAAGCCGCTCCTGATGCCGCTGCTCGCCGTGTACGCGGGTGTACGCGGCGGACCCCGCCTCCTCGTGGCGGCCCTGCTCCTCGGCTGGTGCGGCGACCTGGCGCTCATGTCCGACGCCGACCCCGCGTTCCTCGTCGGCATGGCCTCCTTCGCGGCGGGGCACGTGTGCTACCTCGTGCTCTTCGGCAGAACGCGGACGTCACGGGTGCGCGTCGCATGGCTCCCCGGCGCGTACGCCACCGTCCTCGTCGTCCTCGTCACCCTCCTGTGGCCCGGTCTGCCGGCCGGCCTGCGCGTCCCTGTCGCGGGTTACAGCCTGCTGCTGACCGCGATGGCGTACGGGGCCACGCGGCTCGGGCCCGTCGCGGCGCTCGGCGGCGCCCTCTTCATGCTCTCGGACACGCTCATCGCCACCGGCGTCGCCGACTGGCCGCAGCCGCCGAAGGCGGACTTCTGGATCATGCTCACGTACGTCGTGGCCCAGTTCCTGCTGGTCCGAGGCGTGCTGGGCCCCCTCGCCGCGCGACGCGCGCCCGCGGCGGCGTACGGTGAGATGCGCTCAACCACCCCCTGAGCGCATCTCACCCACGCCCCGCACGAGAGGGACCCTCGCCATGCGCGCCACCACCATCCACGCCCCGTACGACATGCGCGTGGAGGACGTGCCCGAGCCCATGGTGCAGCTGCCCACCGACGCGATCGTGCGGGTGCTGCGCTCCTGCATCTGCGGCAGCGACCTGTGGGCCTACCGGGGCGAGGCCGCCCGGCAGCCGGGCCAGCGGATCGGGCACGAGTTCCTCGGCATCGTCGAGGAGACGGGCTCCGCCGTGACCGGCGTCCGGCGCGGCGACCTGGTCGTGGCGCCCTTCATGTGGTCCGACGGCGTGTGCGACTACTGCCGCGACGGACTCACCACGTCGTGCCGGCACGGCGGCTTCTGGGGTGCCGTCGGCTACGACGGCGGCCAGGGCGAGGCCGTACGCGTTCCCTTCGCCGACGGCACCCTCGTACAGCTGCCCAAGGAGGCGGCCTCCGACGACCACCTGCTGTCGGCGCTGCTGACGCTCTCCGACGTCCTCGGCACCGGCCACCACGCGGCCCTCGGCGCCGGCGTCCGCAAGGGCTCGACCGTGGCCGTCGTCGGGGACGGGGCCGTCGGCCTGTGCGCGGTGCTCGCCGCCAAGCGGCTCGGCGCCGAGCGGATCATCGCGCTCGGCCGCCACCAGGTGCGCACCGACATCGCGCGCCGCTTCGGTGCCACGGACGTCGTCGCCGAGCGCGGCGAAGCGGCCGTCGAGGCCGTGCGCGAGCTGACCGGGGGACAGGGCGCGCACTGTGTCGTCGAGGCGGTCGGCACCGAGCAGTCCATGAGCACGGCTGTGAACATCACCCGCGACGGCGGCGCCATCGGCTTCGTCGGAGTGCCCCACGGCAGCGGTACGGGCCTCGACCTGGGCGTCATGTTCGACCGGAACATCGCCCTGCGCGGCGGAGTCGCCCCGGTCCGCGCCTACATCCCCGAGCTGCTGCCCGACGTCCTGGACGGGACCATCGACCCGTCGCCGGTCTTCGACATGACCATCGGCCTGGAGAGCGTGCCCGAGGGCTACAAGGCGATGGACGAGCGGACCGCGCTGAAGGTCCTCGTCACCAACTGACGCCCGGGGGACGGCACTCACGGGCTCGGCGGTGGTCGTGGCCCGTCTCGGCGACGGTCGTGGCCCGTCCGGCGGCTCACCACCGGATGGGCAGCGGCAGCGCCGTCAGCAGGCCCGACACCGCGACGACCAGGCCCAGCGTCACGATCTCCGCGCGCGCGGGGGAGCAGGCGCTGAGCGGGTCCTTCGCGCGGCGAAGCCGCAGCCGCGCCCAGAGCGCCAGTCCGGCGACGGTGGCCACGAGGATCACCTTCGCGAGCAGGGTGCGCCCGTACGCCGTCGACGTCAGCTGCTCCAGGACGGTGCCCGGCGGCATCCGGCGCAGCGCGCTCAAGGTACCCGTCGCGGTGATCACCGCGAACAGAACGGCCGCCACGCGCGCGTAGATGCCGAGCAGCGCGGCCCCGGCACGTGAACTCCCGGCTGCGTCCGGCCCGGTGGCCGTGGCCGTCCCCGTCCCGATGGGTCCGGCCTGTGATGCTCCGGCGGGTCCGACCCCTTCCGTTCCGGCGGGTCCGGCCTCTCCCGTTCCGGCGGGTACGCCCTCTGCGGCCCGCCGGCCGTGGAGCAGCCGTAGGACGTGCAGCAGGCCGCCGGCCCACAGCGCCGCGCAGGTCAGATGAACGAGGGTCAGACCGGAGCCGACCAGGGTGTCGTGCTCCGACGCGGGATGCGCGCGCAGCGCCTCCGCCAGTACTACCACGGCCAACGGCCACACCTGGGCGGCCGGCCGGCTCGAGCGGGCGCAGAGCCAGGCCACCGCGAACGCGTTGACCTCCCCGAGCGCCAGTTTGCCGTCCCGCGTCCGGTACAGGCCGCCGACGTCCAGGTCGGAGAGGTGACGCGGCAGCAGATTGCCCGTCGCCACGACGGAGGCCAGGCCCAGGGCGGCGACGAACCCGGTGGTGGCCGCGTACGCCGCCCAGCTGTGCGGCGCCCGCACCGGCAACGCACCGGGCACCCGGCGCGCCAGCCTTGCCGCGAACAGCTCCCCCACGGGGACGCAGAGCGCCGCGAACAGCACCGTCCGCAGCAGGGCGATGCCACCGACGCCGGGCGCCGCGGCCTCTCCCGTGCCGGTGAGCGCGGTGCGCGGGCCGAGCAACGGGATCAGGGCCGCGACGGCCACCAGGGCGAGGACGGCGACGGCCCGGCGGGTGGCCTGTCGGCGCGCCGCCCCGCCCGCGTCCGCCGCCCCGGCTGTCGGTCGTATCAACGTCACCCCACGGTCCTCGCCAGCGGTCACGGATCCGGACAAGTCACCGTAACCCGTACGGTGTTCGGGCACGAGGGTGCGAGGGTGCGAAGGCGCGAGGGTGCGAGGGTCACGCCCACCGCGCCGGGTCCGTCCCCCAACGCCCCGGCGGGCGTGCCCAGTCGGTGGGGCCGCCCGTGAAGGAGACCGGGGGCAGGGCGTGACCCAGGCGGCCGATGGGGCTGCCGCGCTCGGACAGCCAGGCGTCGGGGCGGTCGTACGGTTTTCCCGCCGCGGGGTCCGGCGCATCGCCGGGCGTCTCCTCCCGCCCGATCCCGTCCGTCAGCCACATCGCCGTGCGCGCCAGCGCCAGCCGTACGACGCACCCGCGGCCCTGTTCCGTCCGCTCGGTCAGCGCGCGCAGGACGGCCGCCGCCAGCAGGTACCCGGTGCCGTGGTCGAGGGCCTGTGCGGGCAGCGCGCCCGGCCGCTCCGGCGACCCCTCCGTCCCGGCGATCCCGGTGGCCACCTGCACCAGACTGTCGAAGCCCCGCCGCCCGCCCCAGGGTCCGTACGTCCCCCACGCCGACACCTGCGCCACGACGAGGCCGGGGCGGCGCTCGGCCAGCGCCTCGGGGGAGAGCCCGAAGCGGTCCAGGGCGCCGGGCCGGTAGCCGGTGACGACGACGTCCGCCGCCGCCAGCAGCTCGTCGAAGGCGCGCCGGTCGGCCACCAGGTCCAGCACCGTCGAGCGCTTCCCGAAGCCCGTGTCCGCGTGCGCGTCCGGGTCCTCGGGCAGGCGCGGCCCGTCCACGCGCAGCACGTCGGCGCCCAGCAGGGCGAGCGTGCGGGTGGCGACCGGGCCCGCGATGACCCGGGTCAGGTCCAGGACGCGCACCCCGGCGGCGGGCAGCAGCGGGCCCCCGTCGTGCGGCGGGGCGAGGGCCCGCACGCCCGCGGTGGCCGGCTCACTCCGCTCGGCAGACCTGTCGCGCTCGATCAACGGCCGCTCCGCCAGGGCGAGACCCTGCTCGTGCGCGGCCCACTCCTTCGCCGTGCGCAGCGCGACGGCGAGCCCACCGGCGGCGTACACCGTCTCCTCGATCTCCCGTGCGGACCGCCCGGCGAGCACCCCCGCCACGTCCTCGACGGTCGCGTCGTCCGCCGCCCCCAACGCGTCCAGCAGCCGCGCCCGGTGATGCGGATAGTTCGCGTGCGTCCGCACCCAGCCGTGCGCGGTCCGCCAGAACCGGGACAGTGGCGCGAAGTTGACCGGTGCGCGTCCGTCGATCCGCAGATGCCTTTCGCTGACGAAGGCCGTGGCGACGGCGCCGTCGTCGAGGCTCACCCGTGGCACCCGCGCGAGTCCGGCCCGCCGGGCCCCCAGCTCGGCGGCCGCCAGCGCGCAGGCTCCCACACAGGCGCGTGCCAACTCGCGTACGGGCAGCCGGGCTTCCAGCGCACCCGCACGCCTCACGGTCGAAACCCCGGGGAGCAGCGCCGGGTCTCCGCCCAGCTCCTCCCACACAACGGCCATCGGTGAATGTGTCATACGGGCACTGTGCAGCGTGGACGCGATCAACATGGAAGGCGCCCCGGCGACGGCGCGGCCCCGGTCGCCGCACAGGACGACCGGGGCCACGGGACTTTCGGCAGGCGCTACTTGACCGCCCGCAGGGCGTTGACGATCCCGAATCCGTAGAAGCCGTTCATCTTCTTGCCGCCCACGCAGGTCGCGTCGACGACGCCGTCGCCGTTCCCGTCGTAGGGGGCGGTCGGGCAACCGGGGTTGTCCGCCTGGGCCTTGAGGAGGATCTGGAGCTGAGCCGGCGTGGCCCACGGGTACTTGGACTTCAGCAGCGCGGCCACGCCGGCGACGTGCGGCGTCGCCATCGAGGTGCCCTGCAGGTAGCCGTACGTGTTGTTCGGCAGCGTCGAGAGGATGCGGCCGTTCTGCGACGGCGTGTCCGGGATCTGGTACCGGTCGCCGCCGGGCGCCGCGACGTCGATGACGCCGTCGCCGTAGCTGGAGAAGTAGGACTTGGCGCCCTTGAAGCCGGTCGAGGCGACCGTGACGACACCGGGCAACTGGGTGGGTATGTCGAAGCACTTGTGCGGGTCGACCGTCCGCGTCGTGGCGGTCGAGTCGTCGGGGCTGGACGCGTCGGTCAGCGCGTTGGAGTCGAGGTCGTCGTTGGAGTTGCCCGCCGCGGCAACGTTCAGCGTGCCCTTCCGCTGGGCGTACAGCTGGGCCCGGTTGACGGCGTCGACTATGGCCTTCTGGTCGGGGTCGTCGACGCAGTTGTACAGCCACGGGTCCACGTAGTAGCTGTTGTTGGTGATCTCGACGCCGTGGTCGGCGGCGAACACGAAGGCGCAGACGACGCTCTCCGGATAGAACAACTGGGTGGAGTCGGGCTCGGCCACCGTGATGCCCGCGACCTTCACGCCCGGCGCGACCCCGGCGACGCCGATGCCGTTGCGGGCCGCCGCGATCTCGCCCGCGACATGCGTGCCGTGGTAGTGGTCGGCGTCCACCGGGCGCCAGGCGCCGTACGTCGTGTCCGGCTTGCCGCCCACGCAGTTCGCGGACTGCGAGGCCGAGAAGTTCGGCGCGATGTCCGGGTGCGTGTCGTCGACGCCGACGTCGATCACGGCGACGGTGACCTTCTTGCTGCCCGGGTTGATCGCGGCCGCCTTGTCGGCGCCTATCGCGCGCAGGTCCCACTGGTCGGCCTCGAGGGGCTCCTCGCCCGTGCCGGCGGTCTTCGCGACCTTGGCGGCCTCGGCGGCCGACAGCACCTGCGCCGCGCCCTCGTCCGTCGTCCCCGCGGCGGTCAGCGCCGAGGTGCGCGTGGCACCGGCCGACTGCACTCCGCGTGCCGTCCGGATCTGCCGTCCGAAGTCCGGGTTCGCGGAGTGGACGACGATCACGCCGATCTGCTCGTACGCGATGACGACGCTGCCGCCGGCCGCGCCGATCGCCTTCTTCACCGACTCGATCGTGCTGTGGTCCGTCGTCGTGTTGACCACGTACGAGAGGTTCGGTCCGTCCGCGCTCGTCGCGGCGGGCGCGGTCAGGGGTGTGGCCGACGCGGCGCCGGGCAGGAAGCCGAGCGAGGCGGTGAGCGACAGAACGACCGGCACGGCGAGGGCGAGACGGCGTCTGGAACGCAGATGAGCCATGGGATCTCCACATCATCCGGAAAACGGAGCTGCCCGAACACGGATGGTGCTCGGGCAGGTACATGACGGATTGGTGCAGGCCGAAGCTATCCTCCCGCCGACCGGGCCAGCAATGGCTTATGGCGACGACTTCCGAAAGAAGTCAGGGGAGTTGAACCGCTCCACGCGTGGCGCCGTGACCTTGGACAGGGAGCCCGTGGACGATCGAGCCCCCCGCTCCGATCACGTAACGGATTCACATCATTACAACTCGTTACGGGAACCATGTCGCTGTGAGGTCGAAGTCCCATGTCCGTACCCGAACCGCCCCCGCCCGCGGGCCCCGACCTGCCCCCGTCCACCGTCGTAACCGCACCCGCAACGCGAGGAGACACCGTGGCCACCGACGCACCACCACCCGCGAAAACCGGAGCCCCACTCCCGTCCACCGAGGAGTTCGTCGAGATGCAGGAGAGCGCCGAGTTCGGTGAACTCCGCAGCTCCCACCGCTCCTTCGCCTTTCCGCTGACCGTCGGATTCATCCTCTGGTACCTGCTGTACGTGCTGCTCTCGAACTACGCGGGCGACTTCATGGGCACCAAGCTGTTCGGCAACGTCAACGTCGCCCTGGTGCTCGGTCTCGCCCAGTTCCTCACCACGTTCCTCATCGCCTGGTGGTACTCGCGGCACGCGGCCACCCAGCTCGACCCCAAGGCCGACGCCATCAAGTCCCGGATGGAGGGCGGCGCATGAGCTCCGTACGGACGACCGCGCACACCACGATGCTGGCCGCGGGCGAGGCGAGCCAGCACCGGCCGCTGATCATCGCCCTGTTCTCGGTGTTCGTCGCCGCGACCCTCGTCATCACCGTCTGGGCCGGCCGCCAGACCAAGGACGCCGCCGACTTCTACGCGGGCGGCCGCCAGTTCACCGGCTTCCAGAACGGACTCGCCGTCTCCGGCGACTACATGTCCGCCGCGTCCTTCCTCGGCATCGCCGGCGCGATCGCCCTCTTCGGCTACGACGGCTTCCTCTACTCCATCGGCTTCCTGGTCGCCTGGCTGGTGGCCCTGCTCCTGGTCGCCGAACCGCTGCGCAACTCCGGCCGGTACACGATGGGCGACGTCCTCGCCTACCGCATGCGCCAGCGCCCGGTCCGTACCGCCGCGGGCACCTCCACCATCGTCGTGTCGATCTTCTACCTGCTGGCCCAGATGGCGGGCGCGGGCGTCCTCGTCTCGCTGCTCCTCGGCATCACCAGCGACGGCGGCAAGATCGGCATCGTCGCGCTCGTCGGCGTCCTGATGATCGTGTACGTCACCATCGGCGGCATGAAGGGCACCACCTGGGTGCAGATGGTCAAGGCGGTCCTGCTGATCGTCGGCGCCCTGCTGCTCACCTTCCTGGTGCTGCTGAAGTTCCACTTCAACATCTCCGACCTGCTCGGCAAGGCGGCCGAGAACAGCGGCAAGGGCTCCCCCTTCCTGGAACCCGGCCTCAAGTACGGCGCCACGTCCACCACCAAGCTGGACTTCATCTCCCTCGGCATGGCGCTGGTCCTCGGCACCGCGGGCCTGCCGCACATCCTGATCCGCTTCTACACCGTGCCCACCGCCAAGACCGCGCGGAAGTCGGTCAACTGGGCGATCGGCCTCATCGGCACCTTCTACCTGATGACCCTCGCCCTCGGCTTCGGCGCCGCCGCGCTGATCAAACCGGACGAGATCATCGCCTCCAACAAGGCGGGCAACACGGCGGCACCCCTGCTCGCCCTGCACCTCGGCGGCGTCGACTCCACCTGGGGCGCGATCCTGCTCGCCACCATCTCCGCCGTCGCCTTCGCCACGATCCTTGCGGTCGTCGCGGGACTGACACTCGCCTCGTCCTCCTCCTTCGCGCACGACATCTACGCGAACGTCATCAAGAAGGGGCAGGCGTCGGAGAAACAGGAGATGGCGGCGGCCCGGTACGCGACGGTCGGGATCGGAGCCGTCTCCATCCTGCTGGGCGCCCTCTCCCGCGACCTCAACGTCGCCGGTCTGGTCGCGCTCGCCTTCGCGGTCGCCGCCTCCGCCAACCTGCCGACGATCCTCTACAGCCTGTTCTGGAAGAGGTTCACCACCCCGGGCGCGCTCTGGTCGATCTATGGCGGTCTGGTCACCGCGGTCGGTCTGGTGCTCTTCTCCCCGGTGGTCTCGGGCAAGCCCACCTCGATGTTCCCGGACGTCGACTTCCACTGGTTCCCGCTGGAGAACCCGGGCCTCATCTCCATCCCGGTCGGCTTCCTGCTGGGCTGGCTGGGCACTGTCCTGTCCAAGGAGGAACCGGACGCCGGCAAGTACGCCGAACTGGAGGTCCGCTCCCTGACGGGCACCGGAGCGCACTAGACACCGGCTCGGACACCGGCATCGCGCGGGCCCGCCGTGGGGCACTGGTAGGTCCCTACGACGGGCTCGCGCCGCGTCTCGTGGGATCGGACCCGTGTTCTTGTCCGTCCCGTCACGTAGGCTCACAGGTGTCCGGAAAACGAGATCGGCATCGAGGGAGGGGGCCCAAGTGCTCATCGACACCTACGGCCGGGTCGCCACCGACCTGCGTGTCTCACTGACCGACCGGTGCAACCTCCGGTGCACGTACTGCATGCCCGAAGAGGGCCTGCAGTGGCTCGCCAAGCCCGATCTGCTCACGGACGACGAGATCGTCCGCCTTATAGAGATCGCGGTCACCCGCCTCGGCATCGAAGAGGTCCGCTTCACCGGCGGCGAACCCCTGCTCCGCCCCGGCCTGGTCGGCATCGTCGAGCGGGTCGCGGCTCTCGCCCCCCGCCCTCAGACGTCCCTCACGACCAACGGCATCGGCCTCAAGCGCACCGCGGCCGCCCTGAAGGCCGCGGGCCTGGACCGGGTGAACGTCTCGCTGGACACCCTGCGCCCCGACGTCTTCAAGACCCTCACCCGCCGCGACCGCCACAAGGACGTCATCGCGGGCCTCGAAGCCGCCCACCAAGCGGGCCTGACCCCCGTCAAGATCAACTCGGTTCTGATGCCGGGCCTGAACGCCGACGAAGCCCCGGACCTGCTGGCCTGGGCCGTGGAGCAGGACTACGAACTCCGCTTCATCGAGCAGATGCCGCTGGACGCCCAGCACGGCTGGAAGCGCGACGGAATGGTCACCGCCGGTGACATCCTGGCCTCGCTGCGCACCCGCTTCGAGCTCACCGAGGAAGGCGCCGACGAGCGGGGTTCCGCACCCGCCGAGCGCTGGCTCGTCGACGGCGGCCCGCATCGCGTCGGTGTGATCGCCTCGGTCACCCGCCCGTTCTGCTCGGCCTGCGACCGCACCCGCCTCACCGCCGACGGCCAGGTGCGCACCTGTCTCTTCGCCACTGAGGAGACCGATCTGCGGGCCGCGCTGCGCTCGGGCGCGCCCGACGAGGAGATCGCCCGGATATGGTGCGTCGCGATGTGGGGCAAGAAGGCGGGGGCGGGTCTGGACGACCCGTCGTTCGTGCAGCCCGACCGCCCGATGTCGGCGATCGGTGGCTGACGCGGTCCGCCGGCTACTCCTCGCCGTGCTCGACCGGCCGGGAAGCCTCCCACTCGTCGAGCGTCACGACGTCCTTCAGGAAGCCGCGTACACCGAGGAACTTCGACAGGTGCTCGCGGTGCTCCTCGCACGCGAGCCAGGTCTTGCGGCGCTCGGGCGTGTGCAGCTTCGGGTTGTTCCAGGCGAGCACCCACACGGCATCCGCGCGGCAGGCCTTGGCCGAGCAGACGGGGGAGGCGGGATCGGAGCCGGGGGCGTTCAGAATCACTCTGCCGACCCTAGCCGAGGCCTCGCGTCACATGTTCCGCGCGGTGGGCCGGCCGTTCGTCGGTAGCGCTCCGACGGTACATAAAGGCGACGCCGAGCAGCCACGGGGGGAGCTGCCCGGCGTCGGTCCGTCGCTCCGACGGGGGATGCGGAGCGCGTACGAAGTATGTCACGGGTAGCCCACAGCCCGGCACCGGAACAACATGATTGATCTGAGCTTTTCTTGAGCTTGTTTGCGCGGCGATATTCCGTTTTCGGCGAATCCTCCGACGCCCTTCCAGAGCTGAACCGGCTTTGTACCGCGGCGAGTTCGGGCTCGGTTCGACTCCGGTCCGGATTCAGCTCGGGTCGTGCGACTCGGCCCCCGTCGGAGCTCCGGGACCGGCCGCGGAGTCCTTCGGGAACGCTTCCTCGGAGCCGTCCTGCCGGGGCGGAGTGATCATCGGACGCGACGGGGCGGTGACGAATGTCGAGGGGAGCGACGGCGTGTTCTCGCGTCCGGCGTTGGCGATGACCACGGCGACGTACGGGAGGAGAATCCCGAGGACCAGCGCGACGAGAGCGACGGGCCGTTCGACGTTCCACAGGGTGGCCGCCAGGATCACGGACACCGTACGCACGGACATCGAGATGACATAGCGGCGCTGCCGGCCGCGCACATCGTCGTCCAGGCTCTGCCTGGCTCCGGTGATCCGGAAGACCTGGACGTTGCTCTGCTTCCTGATCACATTCCACCACCCGCCTGCGTCGGACGCTCCCCGGTCCGTACCCGGTACGAACCCGACGAGGAAGCGAGTCCGGACTCCTTCCACGTTACGCCGCGTCTGCGCCGCCTTCGAGACCGGGGGATGTCCGGACTGGGTGGACATGGTGCGTCGTAGCGCGTACGGCTCCGCCCGACATGCGCCGTATGGCGGACAGCAAGAGACTGACGGTACTACTCACGGGGAGGGGTACGAGGAGGCGGACATGGGCTGGTTGTGGGCGATCATCGTCGGGTTCGTGCTGGGCCTGATCGCCAAGGCGATCATTCCCGGGAAGCAGCACAGTCCTCTCTGGCTGACCACCATCTTCGGCATCCTCGGAGCGATCGTCGGCAACGCGATCGCGCGGGGCATCGGCATCGCCGAGACCAGAGGCATCGACTGGGGCCGGCACGCGCTGCAGCTGGCCGCCGCGATCGTCCTCGTCTTCCTCGGCGACATGCTCTACATGGCCATCCGGGGCGACAAGGTGAAGACCTGAGACCACGGCCGACCGCCCGGCCTCCCCGGGAACGGCGGTACGACGAAGGGGCGGCTCCGTCAGGGAGCCGCCCCTTCGTCTGCGCGGGTCGTGGGCGCGGGGAGGCCTCAGCCGCCCGTGACCTCGACCGCGGCCAGGCTCTTCTTGCCCCGGCGCAGCACCAGCCAGCGCCCGTGCAGCAGGTCCTCCTTGCCCGGGACCGCGTCCTCGGCGGCGACCTTCACGTTGTTCACGTACGCCCCGCCCTCCTTGACCGTGCGGCGCGCGGCGGACTTGCTGGCCACCAGGCCGACCTCCGCGAAGAGGTCCACGACGAGACCCGCCTCGGCGACCTGGATGTGCGGCACCTCGGACAGGGCCGCGCTCAGCGTCCGCTCGTCGAGTCCGGTCAGCTCGCCCTGCCCGAACAGGGCCTTGGACGCGGCGATCACGGCGGCCGTCTGATCGGCGCCGTGCACCAGCGTCGTCAGCTCCTCGGCCAGCGCGCGCTGGGCGGCACGGGCCTGCGGACGCTCCTCGGTCTGCTTCTCCAGCTCCTCCAGCTCCTCGGGCGACCTGAAGGACAGAATGCGCATGTACGTCGAGATGTCCCGGTCGTCCACGTTCAGCCAGAACTGGTAGAACGCGTACGGCGTCGTCATCTCGGGGTCGAGCCAGATGGCGCCGCCCTCGGTCTTGCCGAACTTGGTGCCGTCCGCCTTGACCATCAGCGGCGTCGCCAGCGCGTGCACATGGGCGCCGGGCTCCAGGCGGTGGATCAGATCCAGGCCCGCCGTGAGGTTGCCCCACTGGTCGCTGCCGCCCTGCTGCAACGTGCAGCCGTAGCGTCGGTACAGCTCCAGGAAGTCCATGCCCTGCAGCAGCTGGTAGCTGAACTCCGTGTAGCTGATGCCCTCCTCGGACTCCAGGCGGCGGGCCACCGAGTCCTTGGTCAGCATCTTGTTGACGCGGAAGTGCTTGCCGATGTCCCGCAGGAACTCGATGGCCGACAGACCGGCCGTCCAGTCGAGGTTGTTCACCATGACCGCGGCGTTCTCGCCCTCGAAGGACAGGAACGGCTCGATCTGCGAACGCAGCCGCGTCACCCAGTTCGCGACCGTCTCCGGGTCGTTCAGCGTGCGCTCGGCCGTCGGGCGCGGGTCACCGATCTGGCCCGTCGCCCCGCCCACCAGGGCGAGCGGCCGCAGGCCCGCCTGCTGGAGCCGGCGCATGGTGAGCACCTGCACCAGGTGGCCGACGTGCAGACTGGGCGCGGTCGGGTCGAAGCCGCAATAGAACGTGACGGGACCGTCCGCGAGCGCCTTGCGCAATGCATCTTCGTCAGTGGACAGGGAGAACAGTCCCCGCCACTTCAGCTCGTCGACGATGTCCGTCACGGTTCTCGTATCTCCTTGAGTGGTCTCGTGAATCAGGTACGAGGTTATACGCCCTGGCTGACAGAGCTCATATTGAAGTCCGGCACCCGCAGGGCGGGCATCGCGGCCCTGGTGAACCAGTCGCTCCACTCCCGGGGCAGCGTCTTCTCCGTCCGCCCCGCCTCCGTGGCCCGCCCCAGCAGCCCGACCGGCGACTCATTGAACCGGAAGTTGTTCACCTCGCCCACGACCTCGCCGTTCTCGACGAGGTAGACGCCGTCCCGGGTGAGCCCGGTCAGCAGCAGGGTCGCCGGGTCGACCTCGCGGATGTACCAGAGGCAGGTCAGCAGCAGACCGCGCTCGGTCGCGGCGACCATCTCCTCCAGGGAGCGGTCCTCGCCGCCGTCGAGCACCAGGTTCCCGATCGTCGGCGTCACCGGCAGCCCGGTCAGCCCGGCGCTGTGCCGGGTGGTCGACAGATGCCGCAGCTCGCCCTCGTGGATCCAGTCGGTGGCCTTGAGCGGCAACCCGTTGTCGAACACCGAGGCGTCGTCGCCCGAGGAGTGCGTGAGGACGAAGGGAGCGGACTCAAGGCCCGGCTCGTTCGGGTCGCTGCGGAGCGTCAGCGGCAGCTCGGTGAGCCGCTCGCCGATCCGGGTGCCGCCGCCTGGCTTGCTGAAGACGGTCCGGCCCTCGGCCGCGTCCCGGGCGGCGGCCGACCACATCTGGTAGATCAGCAGGTCCGCGACGGCGGTCGGCGGCAGCAGCGTCTCGTAGCGCCCGGCGGGCAGGTCGACGCGCCGCTCGGCCCAGCCCAGCCGTACGGCCAGTTCGGCGTCCAGCGCCGCCGGGTCGACGTCCTTGAAGTCCCGCGTCGAACGTCCCGCCCACGCCGAACGCGTACGGTCCGGGGACTTGGCGTTCAGCTCCAGCGTGCCGTTCGGCTGGTCGTGCCGCAGCCGCAGCCCCGTCGATGTACCGAGGTAGCTGGAGACGAGCTCGTGGTTGGCGAAGCCGTACAGCTCACGGCCGCCCCCACGCGCGCGTGCGAACGATTCGCCGAGCGCCGGCGCGAAGTCGGCGAAGACGGTGGAGGAGGTCTCGGCGGGCGCGTCCGTGAAGTCGGGGGACTCCGGTACGCCCGTCACCAGCGGCCGGCCGTCCTCGGCCGGACCGGCGCCCCGCGCAGCCGCCTCGGCCGCCCGCACCAGGGGCTCCAGCTCGTCGGCGGTCACCGCCGAGCGCGAGACCACACCGGACGAGGTGCCCTCGCGGCCGTCGACGGTGGCGATCACGGTGAGCGTGCGCCCGCGCGTGACCCCGTTCGTGGTGAGCGCGTTGCCCGCCCAGCGCAGATTGGCGGTCGACTGCTCGTCGGCGATCACCACACAGCCGTCGGCCCGGGACAGTTCGAGGGCGCGCTCGACGACCTCGTGCGGCTTGCTCGTACGGGCGCTCATCGACCGGCCTCCTGCGTGGTGTTGAGACTGTGCTGTCCCGGGGGGCGACCCCCGGACCCCCGGCCGTTCCCCTGCTGAATGCTCATCGACCGGCCTCCGACGTGGTGTTGAGGATGTTGACACCCTTGAAGAGGGCGGAAGGGCAGCCGTGCGACACCGCGGCGACCTGGCCCGGCTGGGCCTTGCCGCAGTTGAAGGCACCACCCAGGACATACGTCTGCGGGCCGCCCACCGCGGCCATCGAACCCCAGAAGTCGGTGGTCGTGGCCTGGTACGCGACATCACGCAGCTGACCCGTGATCCGGCCGTTCTCGATCTTGAAGAAGCGCTGACCGGTGAACTGGAAGTTGTAGCGCTGCATGTCGATGGACCAGGACCGGTCGCCGACGACGTAGATGCCGCGGTCGACGCCCCCGATCAGATCCTCGGTGGACAGCCCCCCGGGGTCCGGCTGGAGCGACACGTTGGCCATCCGCTGCACGGGCACATGCCGGGGCGAGTCGGCGTACGCGCAACCGTTGGACCGCTCGAAGCCGGTCAGCCTCGCGATCCGCCGGTCCAGCTGGTAGCCGACGAGCGTGCCCTCCTTCACGAGGTCCCAGGACTGGCCCTCGACGCCCTCGTCGTCGTACCCGATGGTCGCGAGGCCGTGCTCGGCGGTGCGGTCACCGGACACGTTCATCAGGTCGGAGCCGTACCTCAGCTTGCCGAGCTGGTCGAAGGTGGCGAAGGAGGTTCCTGCGTACGCGGCCTCGTAGCCGAGCGCGCGGTCCAGCTCGGTGGCGTGCCCGATGGACTCGTGGATGGTCAGCCACAGGTTGGACGGGTCGACGACGAGGTCGTACAGCCCCGCCTCGACGCTCGGCGCCCGCATCTTCTCCGCGAGCAGCTCGGGAATCCGTTCCAGCTCGGAGTCCCAGTCCCAGCCCGTGCCCCGCAGGTACTCCCAGCCGCGCCCGACGGGCGGTGCGATCGTCCGCATCGAGTCGAACTCGCCGCTGGACTCGTCGACGGCGACCGCGGTGAGCTGCGGATGCAGCCGCACCCGCTGCTGCGTGGTCACGGTCCCGGCGGTGTCGGCGTAGAACTTGTTCTCGTGCACGGTCATCAGCGAGGCGTCGACATGGTTGACGCCGTCGGCCGCCAGCAGCCGCGCGCTCCAGTCCGTGAGCAGCCCCGCCTTCTCCTCGTCCGGTACGGAGAAGGGATCGATCTCGTACGACGAGATCCACGTCTTCTCGGCGTGCACCGGCTCCTGGGCCAGCTCCACCCGCTCGTCGGAACCGGCCGCCTTGATCACCTGGGCCGACAGCTTCGCCATCGCGACGGCCTGCGAGGCGACCTTCGCGGCCGCGTCCATCGTCAGATCCACGCCCGACGCGAACCCCCAGGTCCCGCCGTGCACGACCCGCACCGCGTACCCCAGGTCGGTGGTGTCCGACGACCCGGCCGGCTTGGCGTCGCGCAACCGCCAGGACGCGCTGCGCACCCGCTCGAACCGGAAGTCCGCGTGATCGGCGCCCAGTGCCCGCGCCCGCGCGAGCGCGGCGTCGGCGAGTGCGCGCAGCGGTAGCGCAACAAAGGATGGATCGATGCCGTGGGCCACAGTGAGGATCTCCCCTGTCATTGACTTTTCTCAGCTTCTCGGACGGCTGGAGGACGAGGCTGATCTGGACGCCCGCAGTGTGAGGCGGACGGTTCGCAGTCAAGCACGCCACCTCGCGCCGCGGCACGTCCACCGGTTTTCGGCATGGCAGGCAGTGTGGCCCGGGAAATGCCCCGGGCATGCCCCCCAAGGTGAAGACGCGGTGGCATGATGACGCCATGCAGGGGTGGGGGAGTGATTTTCGTACCTGGCTCTCGTCGCTGGACGAGTCAGATATTCGCAGCCTGTTGACGGTGCATCATTGTCTGCGCCACCAGTCCTGTGGACGCGGACACGCCGCCCGCAACCGCATGCCGGTCATCCGCCGTGACGTCAATGCCTTCCGGGTGTGGACCACCAGAGCGAGACAACCGCAGCTGCAATCGGCCGCTGCCTGTGGCCTGACGTGGGCGCGTCGTGCGCTGATCGAGGACCTTCGCTGCCCCGAGGACCTGGTGGACGAGCCGACGCTCGAACAACTCGAGGCCCTGCTGTGGATTCTTGAGCCGTCGATCGCCAACTGCGCACTGTACGGACTGCTCTCTCCTGACATACGGAGCACGCCGACCGTCCAGATGGCCCAGGACCACGAGGATGCCTTGCGCCGAGCGGCCGATCGCTCGCCGCCGCCCGATCCCGCCGAGATCGTCAGGAGTGCCGTGACAGCAGCAGGACACCACGGCGCTGATGGCGGGGTCCGTGAAGCGAGAGACGTGGGAGAGGGTTCGATAGTGGAGACTGGGGCCGATCAGAGGTCGACACTGGAAGGTCTGCTCACTGAACTCGCGGAATCCGGCCGCCGGTTGACTGTCATACTGCGCGGTGCCGCCGACGCGGTGGAGTCGGGTCGACTCCCCTCGGCCGCGCGTGATCTGACGGACATGGCGGGAGCGTGGGCCGCGCTGCGGGATCGTGCGGCCGATTGTTGCGCCGACGAGGGAGTCGACTGGTCGCACGAGTCCGACTACACCTGGCTGGCCGAGGAGCGCGCCCGGCTGGACAGGTCCCGGGCGGAACTCGCCGCGCTGCGGGAGAGGGCTGATTCGTACGGTGCCTTGATCGAAGCTGCCATGGATCCGGACGAGACGGCGACGCTCACCATGTTGCGCGACCGGCTGCAGGCGCAGATCGAGGAAGTCGAGAGGTCCCTCGGGGACGGCGGGTCCGTGCCCGAGGGGACGATGCCCGTTGAGTTCAGGCCCGACGCGGACGCCCTCGTTCCGAACCTGGCCGGAGCCGCTTCGCCTGTTGAGGCGGGCGCGCCCGCCGACTCGTCATCCCCCGGCGCCGAGGTGGAGACCGGCGACGACGCTCCGGAAGCGCCGGCGGACACCGCCCTCGACACCTCGCCGACCGTGACGGAGACGCAGTCGCAGGCCACCGAAGCGACGTCGGATGCGGACGAGGCGGCACCGAGCTCTCCGACGGCGCCTTTGGCCGTGGAGCCGCAGCCCGAGTCGCACGACACCTTCGCCATGGAGCCTGCTTCCCCCGTTGCGCTGGACGACGCACCCGGCGAGAACCCGGACGTTCCCTCCGCCGGCAGCCCTGGAGCCATCGCGGATGTGGTGAGTCCTTCGGGGACGGAGCAGGAACCGTGGCCCGTGTCGGTTGCGGACGCCGACTGGGACGTACGTGCCCCCTGGGAGACCGGCAAGGAGCCACCGGTCGCCGCGCTCGTACGGTCCGGTCGGCTGGTCGAGGCCTACTGGATGACCCAGGCGTCCGCCGAACCCGACGTGCGCGCACGATCGCTGGCGTTCGCGGCTGCGGCCTTCGAGTGTGTGACGGAGTCGCATGCCACGGACGTGCAGATCACGCATGACCTCGACCCGGCTCGGCTCGCCCAGGATCGTGACGCCTATCTCGTGGCTTTCGTCGCTGCGCTGCGTGCGGGATTGACCGCGTGCTGGCCGCACGTGCTCGTCAGTGACTACTCGCCGCCGGTCGGGTTGGCAGAGCCTTGGCAGGAGTTGCTCACCGTGCTCGTGGCGGCTGTCCGCAACGGTCGCGCCTTCGACCCCGGCGTCCACTACACCGACGACGCACAGCGGGACCACGACCTCCGTGATGAACTCCGCACGGAAGCAAACCAGTTGCTCGAGATCCTGTCCCGTCGCAAGACGAAGTACCAGCGTGCCACCCGCGTTCTGCAAGACATGGTCGGACCGAGTGGAGAACTTGGCCTGGCTCTGCGCGACGTCATCCAATGGGTCGACGGTGGTCCCCTCCCCGCCACTGAATTCCGGGCCAGGATCGAGCATTTGCGCAACGCCGATCATGTGGACCGGCTGATCGAGCAGACGGACAGCAGGTTTCGTACCCCCAAGCAGGCCAAGGAACCGATCACCGCAGGCGCCCTGCGCCAGTTGCACGCGGCCTGCCGGTCGGTGGCGGATGTCCTGACCAAGGCGGACGCGGTGGCGGCCAATCTGCTGCACCCGACCGGGCTCTCACAGCCCGGCATCCCCGACTTGGCGTCAGTGCGCCGAGGGCTGCGGGACGTTCCGCCACCGCCCGGTGTGGGCGGCGCGTCCCTGGAACTGCTCCTCCGCTGGATCGAAGGCGAGATGCGGCATTCGACAGCCGAGAACCAGCCCAGTGATGGCGAGGACGGTGCTCCTCCTGCCACTGACTGCCTCCTCTGTCTGTCCGACTTGCCACGTGACAGCGTCGGAATGCCGGATCTGGATGATCCGCGTACCGCCCGTCGTATGGCGGCGCTCATGGCGCCTCCGGAGGCGGAGCACGCCCTGCGCGGCTACATCGCACGGGGTGACCTCCACATCGCGCGTGCGCTCGTCGACGCCGTGCGACAGGACCCGACCGGCTACGGCACCCTGGACGCGGAGTGGGCCGAGGGGGCTGAGCGGCGCGTCCAGCAGGCACAGGAGCACTGGCGGGAAACCTTGCGGCGGCGCCACGCCGAGGCGGCGAGCCTGCTCGCCCAGATGCGCACGCTCAATTTGCTCGCACCCGACCAAGAGCGGGACTTCACGGGCCGACTTCAGGAGTTCGCCGACGGCGAGCAGGCCGGCCGCTACCGCTATGCGACGGACCGACTCGAGGAGCTCGGACAGGAGCTGTCGCACCTGGTGCAAAAGTCCACTCGCAGGCAGCGCCAGGAACTGGAACAGCTCCGGGTCGCTCCGAAGGGCATACTCGACCCGTCGGACTACGACCGGATCGCCAGGCTCATCACCGAGGGCGACACGGTGACTGCCGAGGAGTTCCTGGCCCTCGCACGTGGTGGCCAGCAACTGCCGGAACGGCCCGAGGACGACGTGGAGGAACTCTCCGACTTCCTCGGTGGCCTTACCGGCCCCGGTGTTCCACAGCCGGGCGGTGACGGCGTCGACGCCGACTGGTGGGTCGCCCGCTATGGCTCGGGCGCCCAGTTGACGGAGGCAGCGGATCTCGGGCTGCGCTCTTGGAAGGCGTTGTGCACCCGACACGGACGCAACAGCGAATGGCAGCAGCACCTCCCGCGGGTGCTGCGGCTGCTCGGCCTGGAGCCCAGTGGGCAGCCTGCGGTGGAAACCCGGACACAGGGGGTGCGCAGGTTCAAGGTGCGGGCCAGGGTGGCCGAGCGCATCGGATACGTTGCCGCGCTGGGTTCCCAGGCCACTTCGTACACCGTCCAGCTGATCTGGGAGGAGCAGCGGGCGAACGGCCCGCTCGCCCACCTGGAAGACGCCGATGTCGACGCCAACATCGTGCTGTACCTCCACCCGCTGGGCGCCGAAGGGCGGCGCCGCTTGGCGGATACCGCACGCGCGGGAGCGCAGCAGGCGCTGGTGGTGGATCCGGCCGTGATGGGCTGGATGGCTGCCCGTGCCCCGGGCAGCTTCCGGGTTCTCCAGCGTGTCACCTTGCCCTGGGCGGCGTACAACCCGTACACGCCCTTCGTCGCGGGGCTGGTTCCTCCAGAGGTCTTCTACGGCCGGGACGAGGAGATGCGAGAGGTCATGGACCCCCATGGCGGTCTTTTCCTCTATGGCGGTCGGCAACTTGGTAAGTCCGCTCTGCTGCGCCGGGTGGCCAGGATCTTCCCGAGCCGTTCGGACAGTTACGTAGCTGTCTACCTCGACCTGCTGAAGGCGGAGATCGGCCAGGCCGAGGCGCCTGACAAGATCTGGAGTCTCCTTGCGGAGGAACTGAAGCGCCGGGGCGTTTTCGGCAACAAGGTTCCGGAGCAAGCCGGTCCGGACGTGATCGTGCGCCGGCTCACCGACTGGCTCGACGCGGACCAGTCGCGGCGCCTGCTGGTACTCGCGGACGAGGCGGACGCCTTCCTGACGGCCGACTCGCGAAGGACGTTCCGGGCGGGTGGCGAGTCGACGTTCCCGAATGTCAAACGCTTTCAACAACTCATGGAGCACTCGGAGCGCCGGTTCAAGATTGTTTTCGCCGGGCTCCACCAGGTGCAGCGGTTCGGCGCGCTTTCCAATGTCTCGACGGCGCATGGTGGTCCCGACGTCCTCGTGGGCCCGCTGAAGCAGCAGGCTGCTCTCCGGCTCGTCACGGAGCCGATGGCGGCGCTGGGCTATGTGTTCGAGCGACCGGAACTGGTTTGGCGGATCCTTGCCATCACCAACTACCAGGCCAATCTGGTACAGATCTTCTGCAGCGAGCTGGTTCGTACGCTCCATTCGCGTTCCTACCTTGCGACGGGTCGCGCCACGGCGATCTCCGAGCGCGACGTGCAGGAGGTCGCGGCGTCCGAGACGTTGCGCCGCCGGATCGCCGAGCGGTTGAGGTTCACGATCAACCTGGAGGACCGCTACCGGGTGCTCGCGCTGGTCATAGCTCTGGAGAGCTTGGAGGACGGCTACCGCGGCGACTACAGCGCCAAGGAACTGCTCGACCTGGCTCGCGAGGCCTGGCCGGAAGGCTTTGAGGAATGCGGGGTGCAGCAGGCCGAGATCTACCTCACGGAGATGGCCGGACTCGGCCTGCTGATCCGCTTGGGTGACCGGGCCCGTTTCGCGGTGCGGAGCCCGAACGTCGTCAATATGCTCGGCACCCGCGAGGAGCTGGAACTTGAGCTCCACGAAACGGAGTTCGGCCTTCCGTACGACTACAACCCGCGTGCGGCCCGGCGCGTACTCGGCCGAGACCGCAACAGCGGCGTCCAGCGCTACAGCCCGCTGACGGAGGGACAGCTCCACGAGGCCGCCCAGCCGGGAGTGTCGGTGGTGTCCACGACTGACTTGTACCGCCCGGAACTGGTCCTTCAGGCCGTTTCCGCGTTCGCCGAGGGACGCGGTGTGAAGGTGGTCCGCGCAAACCGCGGGGAGGGCCTGACCGACGTCCTCACGGCGGCGACTGCCCGCCTGCGTACGGCGCATGTGATTTTGGCTGATCTCCGGGGCATGACGGCGGACGAACTGGCGGACGAGTTGCGGCGCTGCGTCGAACTCGCCGGCCCAGCCGCCGAGAAGCACGTGCCGCAGAACGAAGGCCGAAAGAACAAGCAGAGTCGTTCGATCCTTGTCGTCGCCGATGCCGAAGCGGTCGCGTCCGTGCGTGCAACTGACGAGGGACGGCGTCTGCGCATGCGGATCCTGCAGCCGCGTCGCTGGACCGCGGACTCCCTGCGAGCATGGCCCGAATGCCCCTTCGTCTCGCGTGAAGACCGCCACCGGCTGACGCACGCGACGTCTGGATGGCCCCACTGGACGGAGGTCGCGGTCGCCGATGTCTCGCTGCGAGGAGCGACGCTCGACGACGCCCTGGACCACATTCGCGCCATGACCGCCAAACCGGCGAATGCGGAGGCACACCTCAAGCAGTCCGGCCTGGGCGCGAGAGACATCTCTCTGCTCGCCTCATGGACCGAATATGTCGAGGAAGGGCAGGGCGTCCCCGTCGACGACGTGGAGGCGGCCACCGGCCTTGGCCAGGAGGAGACCCGGGAGTGGCTGGTCCATCTGGACCAGCTCGGTGTCGTCGACGAGACGGACGGGGGAATGGCTCTGGACCCCGTGACCTTCCGGGCCGTGCGCACGCGAGCCGCGGAACTCGAGTGACCGTGGAGCTGCCTCGTCCGGCGCTCCTCGACCTGCCCGGGGTCAGGGCCCAGGTCGGCGACATCGCTGCTGATCTGACGGCGGGCCTGAACTGCCTGTGGCTGCTGCCTGACCAACTGGTCGACACCGGGCAGGCGGAGGAGCTGTTCCGGACCGTGCTGCACAGCATGCCCGACCGGCTGGATGTGTCCCCGCCGACCGTGCTGGCCGTGCCCGCTCCCCGAGGCCCCGGCCTGCAAGCAGCGGTGGGCCAGGCCGTCGCATCGGGTGAGGCGCCGTGGACCCCGGACGACGGCGAGGCCTGGGGCGATCTCCCGGACCTCGACTTCGACGACGGCTTCGACATCGGCTGGTCCGGCACCGGCCCGGTGCGCACCGCGGGTCCCGCTGTACGCGACCGTGCTGTGCCGGAACTCTTCGAGAGGCTCGGGAAGGAACTGGCCGTAGGTCCGAGCGAGGTCGTCACACAGCTCTCGGATCCCGGTCAGAGGTGGCGGCCGGTGATCGGCCTCCGGGCCTGGGCGGAGCCGGACGACGCCGGGCAGGGCCTCGGCGTCGCTGTCGTCCGGGGCGGGGCCGTCCAGCGGCTCTTCCATTCCCTGTCCGCCGCGGTCAAGGATGCGGGCCTGCCACCGCAGGCACGTCCGCGACTGCTCGTCGTGGCCCGGCTGGGTGACGTCCCGGCGGCGCTCATCAACGAGCTGGATCGGGACATCGCGACCTCGGCCGTGCACTGGTGGTGGGGCACGATCGGGCGCCTGGACACCGCGACGGTGGTGGCGGCAGACCGCGAGCGTGGCCCTGCGGGCACCGTCAGGCGGCGTGTACTCGCCGCCGTACGGGAAGAGGTTGTGACGGAGCTTGCGGCGTTCGACCTGGTGCTTGCCCGGCGGTTGGCCGGGGCCTGGGACGGTAAGGCGGACCGGCTCGGCTTCGTTCTGAGGTCCTGCCTGGACGGCGACATGATCGATCGCGTCGGTGCCTGCCCACGAGCGGCTCTTGAAGCCGGAACGCAGAGGCGCCCGGGTTCACGGATACGGTCGGCCTGGGCCCTTGGTCTCGTGCAGTCCTGGGAGGGCAGGCTGCGGCGCCATCCAGCTGCCTGGTACGCCGAGGGCGCTTCGGAAGCGACGACCGAGCTCCAGCTTCTGGTGGGTCAGGCCCAGCAGCGCGTGCTGTTCCCGTGGGTCGAGGACACGCGTGAACGGTTGGCGCGCCTGGGTATTCGATACGCGTCCCGGCCCCTTGAAGCCATGGTGGAGGCGTACGCCGAGCGACCGCCCGCAAACTACCGGACGCACCCGGAGAAGGCTTTCGAACAACTTGAGGTCGGAGCCCTGCTCACCGCGTGCTACGCGGGCGCACTGGCCCTCCCCGATGAGGAACTGCGTCTCCTGAAGGAACTTGTGAAGGTCAGGAACATCCTTGCGCACCGGGGCGCCCTGCACGACGCCACTCTCGGCGCGTTGTGCGACGAGCTGGCTCTTGCCCACCGACGCTGGGTGCAACTGTAGAGACCCGACAGGAGTGGCAGCGTGCCACTGTCGGTGCCCGATTCTCTCGGAGGCCGGGCGGACCGATAGGTTTTCGAGGAAGGCGCCTGTATTGCAGGGGTTTCAGTCCGATAACGAAAGGGTGATCCGTTGAGCCGCTCGGTTCTCGTCACCGGAGGCAACCGGGGCATCGGCCTCGCCATCGCCCGCGCATTCGCCGACGCAGGCGACAAGGTCGCCATCACGTACCGGTCCGGTGAGCCGCCGGCCGCCCTGACGGAATTGGGGTGCCTGGCGGTCAAGTGCGACATCACCGACACCGAGCAGGTGGAGCAGGCCTACAAGGAGATCGAGGCCGTGCACGGCCCGGTCGAGGTCCTGGTCGCCAACGCCGGCGTCACCAAGGACCAGCTGCTCATGCGGATGTCCGAGGAGGACTTCACCTCGGTCATCGACACGAACCTCACCGGCGCCTTCCGCGTCGTCAAGCGCGCCAACCGCGGCATGCTGCGGGCCAAGAAGGGCCGCGTCGTGCTGATCTCGTCGGTCGTCGGGCTGCTCGGCTCGGCGGGCCAGTCGAACTACGCCGCGTCCAAGGCCGCCCTGGTCGGCTTCGCGCGTTCGCTCGCCCGGGAGCTCGGCTCGCGCAACCTCACCTTCAACGTCGTCGCGCCCGGCTTCGTCGACACCGACATGACGCAGTCGCTCACCGAGGAGCAGCGCGCGAACATCGTGTCGCAGGTACCGCTGGGCCGCTACGCGCAGCCCGAGGAGATCGCCGCGACGGTGCGGTTCCTCGCCTCGGACGACGCCTCGTACATCACTGGAGCCGTCATCCCGGTTGACGGCGGACTGGGAATGGGTCACTGATCACCATGAGCGGAATTCTTGAGGGCAAGCGCGTCCTGATCACCGGTGTGCTGATGGAGTCCTCCATCGCCTTCCACACCGCCAAGCTGGCCCAGGAGCAGGGTGCCGAGATCATCCTGACCGCGTTCCCGCGGCCGACGCTGACCGAGCGCATCGCCAGGAAGCTGCCGAAGCCCACCAAGGTCATCGAGCTCGACGTCACCAACGAAGAGCACCTGGCGCGTCTCGCCGACATCGTCGGCGAGGAGCTGGGCGGCCTCGACGGCGTCGTGCACTCCATCGGCTTCGCGCCGCAGGACGCCCTCGGCGGCAACTTCCTCAACACGCCGTTCGAGTCGGTCGCCACGGCCATGCACGTCTCGGCGTTCTCCCTGAAGTCGCTGACCATGGCCTGCCTGCCGCTGATGCAGAACGGCGGCTCGGTCGTCGGTCTCACCTTCGACGCCTCGTTCGCCTGGCCGCAGTACGACTGGATGGGCCCGGCCAAGGCCGCCCTGGAGGCCACCAGCCGCTACATGGCGCGCGACCTGGGCAAGCAGAACATCCGCTGCAACCTCGTCTCGGCGGGCCCGATCGGCTCCATGGCCGCCAAGTCCATCCCGGGCTTCAGCGAGCTCGCCGCCGTGTGGGACTCGCGCGCGCCCCTGGAGTGGGACCTCAAGGACCCCGAGCCGGCCGGCCGCGGTGTCGTCGCTCTCCTGAGCGACTGGTTCCCGAAGACCACGGGCGAGATCATCCACGTGGACGGCGGTCTGCACGCCATCGGCGCGTAAACGCTTACGCACGGCATTGACGCCCCGTTTCCCGCAGCGCGCGGGGAGCGGGGCGTCGCCCGTTCGGCCCATTCGACCGGGCGGCCCGGACCTCGTGACCCGCACGCTGGGAGAACGCACCGCCCCGCAGCCGTACGGCCGAGGAGGTCCCCTTGTGCGCCTGTCCCGCCGCTTTGCCCCGGTGTTCGCCGCCGTCGCTCTGGTGATGGCCGTGCCGTACGACGCGATGCCCCACCCGCGCCTGGAGGGCGCGAGCGCGGGGTCCCGGGGGCCCGCCGCACCCCAGCCGTTCGGCGCCGAGTGCCGGACCACCGTCACCGGCTCCCATGTCGTCGCGTACTGCCACAACCCCTATGTGGGCACCGACCGCGTCCGTCTGCACGTCGAGTGCGCCCGCTGGTGGGACATCGACAGCGACAGCGCCCCCGTCGACGTGGGACCCGCGATGACGGTCAGGCTGACAGGCCGCTGCTGGAAGGAGGTCCGCACGGTCTGGATCACCCACGGGACATGAGGTCCGGCGCGCTCGGCCGCCGGTGCAGGCACGCGAGGGTCGCCGTGAAGTCCGGCCGCCTGGGTCCGGTGCCTGCGCCTGCCGGCCGACTGGGTCCCGGTGCCCGCGCCTACTGGCCGCCGGGCCGTGCCCGCGGCCTGCCGCTTGTGCCCTTCGGCCTTCCCGGTAGCCGGGGGCCGTGCCTTCCGGCCGCCGGGTCCGGCGCCTGCGGGCCGCTTCGGGCCGTGCCTGCCGGTTGTGCCCTCCGGCCTTCCCGGTAGCCGGGGGTTGTGCCTTCCGGCCGCCGGGTCCGGCGCCTGCCGGTCAAGATCCGTCCGGCCCCCCCGGCGACCGGGTGCCCGCGCCTACCCCTGGCCCCCCGGCCGGCCGGGGCGGCACTGGAACGGATAGCTCGCGGCCTCGGAGGCGGCGGCCTCCGCGTCGCCCGTCCTGATCGCGTCGACGAGCCGGGCGTGGTCCATGTACGTCTCCGGCGTCAGCTCCTTGCCGACGTCCTCACGCAGCCAGTCGCGCAGCACCTCGCCCAGATCCGCGTACATCGCCGTCATGACGTCGTTGCGCGACGCGGCCACCACCGCCAGATGGAAAGTCGCGTCGGCCGCCACGAAGGCCTCCGCGTCGCCCGATTCCCAGGCCTCCTCCCGGCGTACGAGGAGTGCGTCCAGCTGCTTGAGATCGCGCTCGGTGCGCCGCTCGGCGGCCAGCCTGGCGGCGCTCGACTCCAGCGTGGAACGCAGTTCGGCGATGTGCCGCGGGTCGGCGTCCGCGAACCGGCGGTGCATCACTCCCGCCAGCTCGCTGGTCGCCACGACATACGTTCCTGAGCCCTGCCGGATGTCCAGCAGCCCGTTGTGGGCGAGCGCCCGGACGGCCTCGCGCACGGTGTTGCGGGCGACGCCGAGCTGGTCGACGAGCTCCGGCTCGGTCGGGATACGGGAGCCCACCGGCCACTCGCCCGAGGTGATCTGGTTCCGCAGCTCGGCGATGACCTGCTCGGACAGGGCCGAACGGCGGGGATGGCGCAGCGGCATGACGGTCCTTCGTACGGGCCCGGGTGTGATCGTTCGCGCGGGGCCGGAGGCTCCGGAGATTAACGCAGCGAGATTGGACAGCCAATCATCCCATGATTCTATGATGGGTGGCATGGCCACCGAGGAGACCCGGACGACGATGACGTCCCCAGCGACACGCCGCTCCACCGAGAGCACGGCACCCGAAACGGCACCCGAATCGCCCGCCACGCGCGCGTGGACGACGCGACTCGTGGTCGTCGGCATCGTCCTCGCCGCGCTCAACCTGCGCCCGGCCATCACCAGCCTCGGTGCCCTCCTCGAAGAGGTGCGCGACGGCCTCGGCATGAGCGGCAGCGTCGCCGGACTGCTCACCTCGGTACCGCCTCTGTGCTTCGCCGTCTTCGGCGTGATGGCACCGCGGCTCGCCCGACGCTTCGGGCCCGGCGCCGTCGTCTGCGCGGGCATGGTCGCCATCACGACGGGCCTGGCCGTGCGCCCGTACCTCGGCGGTACGGCCGGCTTCCTGACCGCCAGCGCGCTCGCGCTCATGGGCATCGCCGTCAGCAACGTCCTGATGCCGGTGATCGTCAAGCGCTGGTTCCCCGACAAGGTCGGCTCCATGACGGGCCTCTACTCGATGGCCCTCGCGCTCGGCACCTCGGCCGCCGCCGCGGTGACCGTCCCCATGACCGACGCCCTCGGAGGCAGCTGGCAGTCCGGTCTCGTGGTGTGGGCGGGGCTCGCGGCCGCGGCCGTCCTCCCGTGGGTTCTGCTGGCACGCGCGCGGGGCACCGGTTCCCGCACCGGTGACGGTGGGCCCGCCACTGCTGTCGCAACCCGTACCGGTGGCCGTGGGCCCGCCGCCGACACAGTTCGTACCGGTGACCGTAAGCCTGCTGCTGCCGCTCCCGCCCGCACCGGTGACGGCGGCCCCGCTGCTGCCGTCGCCACCCGGCACGAGCCCGACGGACTGCGCATCACCCGCAGCCGTACGGCCTGGGCGCTCGCCGTCTTCTTCGGCCTCCAGGCCACCGCCGCCTACATCACGATGGGCTGGATGGCGCAGATCTTCCGCGACGCGGGCGTCGCCGCGGGCACCGCCGGACTGCTCCTCGCCGTCACCATGGTGATGGGTGTGCCGCTGGCCTTCGTCATCCCGCGCCTCGCCACCCGTCTGCCCCACCAGGGGCCCATAGTGGTCGCCCTCGGCCTCTGCGGACTCGCCGGATACGCGGGCCTCTATCTGGCCCCGGCGGCGGGCGCCTGGGCCTGGGCCCTGCTGCTCGGCATCTCCAACTGCGCCTTTCCGTTGGCCCTCACCATGGTCGGCATGCGGGCCCGGACCGGCGCCGGTGTCGCCAAGCTGTCGGCGTTCGCCCAGAGCACGGGCTATCTGCTCTCGATCCCGGGCCCGCTGCTCGTGGGTGTGCTCTACCAGCAAAGCGGCGGCTGGGGCCTGCCGCTCGCGATGATGGCCGGGCTGATGGTTCCGCAGATCGGCGTAGGCATCCTGGCGGGCCGCAACCGCACGGTGGAGGACGAGGCTGCCCGATGACCCCCGATGACCCCCGATGACCCCCGATGACTGCCAATGACCCCCGATGACCCGGTTCCCGGGAAACGGGCCCCGGCGGCGGCAGGGCCGACGAAGGGTGCGAGACTGGCGGCATGCCTGTCCTCGACCCGAACCCCCAGAACGGCCAGAAGAAGCTGCTGCTCGTGCTCGGCGCGATGCTGGCCATCACGGTGATCATCGGCATCATCGCGAGCGTCGCGTCCCCGTGAACAGCGGAGTCCCGCGACCTACGGCCTCACGCTGACCGCCGCCGCACCGGCGCCGTAGCACCCCGCTCACCCCTCCAGGACGCGCCGTCCCCGACGCCTGATCACCCGCGGGCCCGGGTGTTGGCAACTGCTCGCCAGGGAGGGCACGCGAGGCGCGATCGGACCACGCACAGGACGTGTGTCGCCGCCCCGGGGTTGAGTACGCCGGGGACCAGTACGCTCAAGACCGTTCGGGGCGTGCGGCTGAATGGGCTCACTCCCGCTCAGTCTTGAGGAACGGTAGGGCTAACCCCCCATCCCCTAGGGGGTGAGTGTCAGGGTCAAGTGGGTGGATCACCGGATGGGTTGGGGGCCGCCGAGTCCGTAACTTCGAGTTGTGACCGCGAGACGCGGCCCAGGGACCACTCGAAGACTCACGGAGGCGGCATGTCGGCCCATACGCACACCCGGCCCCACCCGGCGACCACGGGCCGCGTGGACATCCGACTGCCCTGGTGGGCCCTCGCCCTGCCCACGCTCGCCTTCATCACCCTGCTGCTCATGATCCTCAATCCGGCGGACGCGCACGCCGCGGGCAGCGACCCGGCGATCACTCACATGTTCGAGCGCGTTCAGCAGACGGTCCTGCACAACGCTCGGTGAGCCGCGAAGACCGCGCCCGCCGCCGCACACGCGGGCGTCCCGGACCCCACCGTTCGCCTCATCGGCGACCACCGGCGATCCATCCCACCGGTCGAACCCCGGTAACCCATGCCGCCCCGGCAGGCAGTGCCCCGCGGTAACCCATGCCACCCCGGCAGGCAGTGCCCCGCGGCAACCCATGCCACCCCGGCAGCCTCTGCCACAGCTTCGCCCTCGCCGTCCCCACCCTTGCCACCCTGCTCCCGCCATAGAGCGGTCCGTCCCACCGCAACCGCCCCAATCGAGCCATCCCGCATCGCGCATGCCACACAGACGGACGCCACCCGCAACCCGGGGAGGCCGTTCGACCTTTCAAGGGGCACGGCATCACCCCTGACGGGGCAAGGCATCACCCCCGCCGGGGGACCGCATCAACTCCCTGCGCCCCATGGCATGTTTCGTGCGAAGCTGGGACGCATGAGCGTCGCAGAACCCCGCAGGATTGTCCTCTTCCGGCATGCGAAAGCCGACTGGCCGCAGATCTCCGACCATGAGCGGCCGCTCGCCGACCGGGGCCGCATGGACGCCGCCGTCGCCGGACGCAGGCTGGCCGACACCGGCATCCCCTTGGACCTGGCCCTTTGCTCCACCGCGATTCGGACCCGCGAGACGTGGAAGCATGCCGTCCAGGAGCTCCCGCACCGGCCGAAAACGGTCTATGAGGAGCGGCTCTACGAAGCCTCGCCCGGCGAGCTGATCGCCGTGCTCAACGAAACCCCGGACGACGCGCACAACGTGATCCTGATCGGTCACAACCCGGGTGTGCAGGGCCTCGCCGACGTCCTGGCGGGCCGGGCCGAGGACGACACCCGCACGCGTATGAACGCCCACGGTTTCCACACCGCCGCCTTCGCGGTGCTCTCTTTCGACGGCCCCTGGAAGTCCCTGGAGCCCGGATCGGCTGCCCTGACCGACTACTGGGCTCCGACGGAGTGAACCCACCCCTACGACGGACGGGGCCCGGCACCGTGGCGCTGCCGGGCCCCGTCCGTCGTAGGGACGTCACTCAGTGAGCGTTGTCGTCCTCATGCATGTCCGCGGCCTCGACCTCTTCGCGGGTGACACCCAGCAGGTAGAGGACCGTGTCGAGGAACGGGAAGTTCACCGCGGTGTGCGCGGCCTGGCGTACGACCGGCTTGGCGTTGAACGCGACCCCGAGGCCCGCGGCGTTGAGCATGTCGAGGTCGTTGGCGCCGTCACCGATCGCCACGGTCTGGGCCAGCGGAACCCCGGCCTCGGCGGCGAACCGGCGCAGCAGCCGTGCCTTGCCCGCCCGGTCCACGATCTCCCCGGTGACCCGGCCGGTCAGCTTTCCGTCGACGATCTCCAGTGTGTTGGCCTGGGCGAAGTCGAGCCCGAGCCGCTCCTTCAGGTCGTCGGTCACCTGCGTGAATCCGCCGGAGACGACACCGACTTGGAAGCCGAGTCGCTTCAGCGTACGAATCAGGGTGCGCGCGCCCGGCGTCAGCCGCACTTCCTCACGCACCTTCTGCACCACCGACGCGTCCAGTCCTTCGAGGAGCGCCACGCGCGCGTGCAGGGACTGCTCGAAGTCCAGCTCGCCCCGCATCGCGGCGGCCGTGACCCCGGCGACCTCGTCCTCGCACCCGGCGTGCGCGGCGAAGAGCTCGATCACCTCGTCCTGGATGAGCGTGGAGTCCACGTCCATCACGACAAGCCGCTGGGCCCGCCGGTGCAGGCCCGCGGCCACCACCGCGATGTCCACACCGAGTGCCGAGGCCTCGGTCACCAGCGCGGTGCGCAGTGCCTCGGTCTCCGTACCGGACACGGCGAACTCGACCGCGGTCACCGGGTACTTGGCCAGCCGGAAGATACGGTCGATGTTGCCGCCGGTCTTCGTGATCCGCGCGGCGATGGCGGCTGTCGACTCCGCGGTGAGGGGATGCCCGAGCACGGTGACCAGCGAACGTCCGGATCCGCGCGGGCGGTTGTCACCGAGGCCGGAGATGATCTCCGCCTGCATCTTCATCGATTCCGCCCAGCTGTGGACGGTGGCACGCAGGTCACCTTCGAGGCCGGCGGGCGGCTCGGTCACGAGCGCGCACAGCACGATCCGGCCCCGGGTGACGACCTGCTCGATGTCGACCACGTCGACGGACCAGGCGGCGAGGGTGTCGAAGAGTCCGGCGGTGATGCCCGGCCGGTCCTTGCCGAAGATCTTGACAAGAAGAGTGGGCACATCAGAGGTCTGCGAAGCGCTCATGGTGTTCCCACCGTATCCGGCACCCAGTGCCTCCCGCCCGCCCGGTCCGCCTAGCGGACACGGAACACTGGGTGACACCCAAACGGCACACGGGTGACAAACGGACCATCCCCGCTGCGCGGGTGCGTCCGCCACATCCCACGACACCGCGCCCCCGCCCGGTCGCGCGCCCCGCCGGTTGCCCGCACCCCTGGGGCTCCGCCCCGGAGCCCGGGCCTCGAACGCGCAGGGGCTGGTCTTCGCCACCCGGCATCGGCCGTTGCCCGCACCCCTGGGGCTCCGCCCCGGACCCCGCTCCTCAAGCGCCGGAGGGGCTAGATCTTCGCTCCGCCCTGGAGCCCGGGCCTCGAACGCGCAGGGGCTGGTCTTCGCCACCCGGCATCGGCCGTTGCCCGCACCCCTGGGGCTCCGCCCCGGACCCCGTTCCTCAAGCGCCGGAGGGGCTAGATCTGCGCTCCGCCCTGGAGCCCGCTCCTCAAGTGCCGGAGGGCTGGGTTTCGCATCGGCGCAGCCGTGCGTCCTCAGCGTCGGGGCCTGCGCGGAGGGGGTGGTGGCCCATCATTCGGCGAGGGCGGAACCGGCGGTGGAGGAGGTGGCGGTGGCGGCCCGTCCTGCCGCCGCTTCGACGGGGGGCCGATCGGCCCCGCCACGGTAGGCGCCCCGTACACATCACCGGGGGCCCGAGAACTCCTCGGTGCCGGCCCCCGATCCGCCGGCTCCCGCAACTCGTCCGGCACCTTCAGATACGGATTGGTGTCGGGGTTGGGCGCCCGGTACGACCCCCGAGGCCGATACGGCCCGGCGCCAGCACCAGCATCAACACGAGCACCAGCGCCAGCACTGCCAAGCTCCCCGGGCCCCCCGAGCACCCCACCCCCCAAGTCACCCCGTGCCAACCCGGCAGCCCTCCGCCCCGCAGCCCCACTCGCACAAGCCAGCAACGCCCCCACGGCACCGGCCCCCGCCCCCCAGACAGCACCCAGCACCAACGCCATCCCCAGCCGCCCGTGCAACTCGATCCCCGCCCCGAACGCGTCGAACCCGAGTACGGACAGGGAGGCGTCCACCGACACCTGCGTCAGCCACGCGAGCAGCGGCAGGGCCAGCGCCGACACGACGCCGAGCCGAAGTGCGCAGCGCCCTGCGAACCGCACGGCACTGTCGCCCCGTACATCTGAGGCATCCCCCGCTCCCGCAACGGCGCCGTGCCCCGCCCGTACAAATGGCGTACGCGCAGCCGTCAGGACGCCCGCGTACAGCATCATCAGGGCGGCAGCCACCCCCAACAGCCATACGCGCCCGTCGAGTTCGGCGAGCCGCCCGAGTGTGACGGGCCGGGACGTGTCGACGGTCAGCAGCCTGTCGAGGGGGTCGGGGAGCAGTTTGGCGAGCTCGCCGGTGGCCTTGCCGTCCCACGGGACGAAGAGCCCGAGGGGGATGCCGAGCCACACACCGTTGGGCGCGCCGAGCAGCGCCGCTCCCGCGATCCGCTTCGGGTGGGCGTCGCCGATCGCCGCGTACGCCGCCGCCGCGAGCCCGGCCAGGACGGCGACCAGCAGGACGGCGACGAGCGAGGAGGCGGCCGGCCGCACCGTGCGGTGCACGGCGTCCCAGCCGCGCGGCAACGGCGTACGCCGGGAGGCCAGCAGTGCGATCAGCAGAACCCCGGCGGCCCACGCGGCCCCGCCGAGCAGCGTCGGCGCGGTGTCGACGGAGAAGCCCACCGCCGCCTTCGCCTTCACGAGGTCGCCGATCTTGCCGGGCAGCAGACCGCCGAGATCCCCGAGTCCGCCCGGGAGTTTGTCCGTGATGCTGCCGAGCCCGCCGCCACCGCCCGTGACCTTGTCGAGCCCGAGCTTGCCGCCGTCGATCGTGATGACGTCGTGTCCGGCCCAGGCGAGCCCGCCCAGTGTGGCCACGAACAGCACGATCACCGAGCCCGCCCGCGCCAGGAGTTCGGCCGGCGCGATGACAACTCCCGCCCCGCGCAAGGACCGTAGGAAGAACCACGCCATCAGCAGGGCGCCGACCAGTCCGACGCCGAGCGGCGTGATCTGGATGGCGGTGTGCGCCTCCGCCCCCTTCAGCCCGAAGGCCGAGACATTGCCGGACGGCGTCACCGAACCGTTGGCTCCCAGGGCCACCACCGCGGCGGTCATGGGTCCGAGCGAGGCTGTCGCATCCGCCCCGAGCAGGTGCAGACCGAGCGCGGCGGTGCCCGCCATGCCGATCAACGCCCAGCTCACGGAGGCGATCGCGGACAACAGCGCATCCCCCCACGGCACACTCCTGGTGTTCCCTCCGTGGTGCATGGTCCCGATGCTCATCGCCAGACCCCCCGATCCGCGCCGCGGTGATCCCCGCGAATGTCCCCCTCGCGTGGGATTACCACTCTCCGGGCCGGTTTCAACCCCGTCAACGGGAACGGGCAACCCGCCCGTGGCCATCGTTCACAAGGCCCGACTTTCGGTCAGGGGGCCTGTACTGAAATAGTTCCCCACGATGTTCGACATCCCTAGACTCCCTGTGATGGGGGTAGCTCGGGGGACAACTCAGTGGGGCTGGAGTGCCGGAACTCGTACTGGAATTGAATGGACGGACCTGGACGCTCGACGCGTCCAGGCCTCACACCCTCGGACGTGATCCGCAGGGTGACATCGTGCTCGATGACGCCAGGGTCTCCTGGCGTCACGCCACGATCAGCTGGAACGGCCGCAGTTGGGTCATCGACGACCACGGGAGCACCAACGGCACGTTCGTACAGGGGCAGCGGATCCACCAGTTGGAGATCGGCCCCGGTTCGGCCGTGCACCTCGGCAACGCGACCGACGGACCGCGGCTGAGCGTGTCCGGTGCCGCGGCCCCGGTGGCGCAGCCGCAGCAACAGCCGTTCGCGGCGCAGGGTGCGGGCCCCGGCTGGGCTCAGCCGCCGACGCCGCAGACGTCGGAGCCCGTGCAGCAACCGCAGCAGGCGGCGAGCATTCCGCAGCAGCAGGGACCTGGTGGTGGCGCGGGGGCGCCGCCGGTCTACGGCGACCGCAGCCCGACGACCTTCCACCAGTTCTCGCTCGGCCGCGTGATGCGCATAGGTCGTGCGCTGGAGAACGAACTGGTGGTCTCCGACCTCCAGGTCTCCCGCCACCACGCCGAGTTCCACGCGACGCCGGACGGCCGCTTCGAGATCCGCGATCTCGGCTCGCACAACGGCACGTACGTCAACGGTATGCCGATCGCCAAGGGCGGCTCCGCGCTGCTCGGCCCGAACGACATCGTCGGCGTCGGCCACTCGACCTTCCGTCTGGTCGGCGACCGCCTCGAGGAGTTCGTCGACACCGGTGAGGTCTCCTTCTCGGCCCGCCATCTGACGGTCACCGTCGACGGCGGCAAGCAGATCCTCAAGGATGTCTCCTTCGGCGTACCCGAGAAGTCGCTCGTCGCGGTCATCGGGCCGTCGGGTTCCGGCAAGTCGACACTCCTGAAGGCGCTCACGGGCTACCGCCCCGCCAACCAGGGCGACGTCCTCTACGACAACCGGAACCTGTACAAGCAGTTCGCCGAGCTGCGTCAGCGCATCGGTCTGGTCCCGCAGGACGACATCCTGCACAAGGAGCTGACCGTCAAGAAGGCCCTCAAGTACGCGGCCAAGCTGCGCTTCCCCGCCGACACCACGGGCCAGGAGCGCGAGGCCCGGATAGACGAGGTGCTGCGCGAGCTGAAGCTGGACATCCACAAAGAGAAGAAGATCACCTCCCTCTCCGGTGGCCAGCGCAAGCGGGTCTCGGTGGCCCTGGAGCTGCTCACCAAGCCGTCGCTGATCTTCCTGGACGAGCCGACCTCCGGTCTCGACCCGGGCATGGACCGCGATGTCATGCAGCTGCTGCGCGGCCTCGCCGACGACGGCCGTACGGTCCTCGTCGTCACGCACTCGGTGGCCGAGCTGGCGATCTGCGACAAACTCCTCGTGATGGCGCCCGGCGGCTCCGTCGCCTACTTCGGTCCGCCGGAGGAGGCGCTGAACTTCTTCGGCTACGAGACCTGGGCCGACGTCTTCTCCGCGTTCGAGAACTACCGCGACTACGACTGGGCGGGCCGCTGGAAGGGTTCGCAGCATTACCAGATGTACGCCGCGGACATCGACGCGGTGGCTCCGCAGTCGACGCAGATGCCGCCCGCGCAGGCGATGAAGCCGCCGAAGCCGCAGAGCTGGGGCTCCCAGCTGATGACGCTGATCCGCCGCTACGCATCGGTGATCGCGTCGGACAGGGGCTTCCTGGCGCTGACGGTGATCCTGCCGGCCGTCCTGGGCTCGGTCAGCCTGCTCATCGACAACGGCAAGACGCTGCTGGTCAACGACAAGGTGCTGCCCTCGGGTGCCCATGTCGCGAACGGCACGGCCACGACCGTGCTGCTGATCCTCGCGGTCGGCGCGTGCTTCGCGGGCGCCGCCAACTCGGTCCGTGAGCTGATCAAGGAACGGGTGATCTACGAGCGCGAACGCGCGACGGGCCTGTCGCGTTCGGCGTACCTGATGTCCAAGGTGATCGTCCTCGGGGTGATCACCCTGCTGCAGGGCGCTCTGGTCGGTGCCATCGGCTTCGGCAGCCGTGAGGTGCCGGCCCAGGGGCTGATCCTCAAGAGCCTGCCCAAGATCGAGCTCACGCTGCCGATCATGGCTCTGGGCTTCGTGTCGATGATGTTCGGCCTGATCATCTCTTCGCTGGTGAAGACCGCGGAGAAGACCATGCCGCTCCTGGTCATGTTCGCGATCGTCCAGGTCGTCTTCACCGGCTGTCTGTTCATCCTGAACGGCACGGTGGGTGTCAACCAGTTCTCGTACCTGATGCCGGCCCGCTGGGCGGTGGCGGCCTCCGGGGCCACGCTGGACCTGAACAACATCTTCCCGAACCAGGACGACCCGACGAGCACGGACCCGCTGTGGAACCACACGGCCGGGGCCTGGACCGTGGACATGATCGCGCTGATCGTCCTCGGTGTCGTCTGCGGCTTCTTCGTGGCCCGCTTCCTGCGCCGCCACGAGCCCGAGGTCATGCGCAAGTAGACGCCCGGGAACGACGCGAGGGCGGCACCCCTGACCGGGGTGCCGCCCTTCGGCGTCTGTGGGGAACTCCGCGCTGAGTCCTCAGTACGCGCTGTTCACGTTGTCCATGGAACCGTACTTGTCGGCCGCGTAGTTGCAGGCGGCGGTGATGTTGGCGACCGGGTCGTAGATGTTCCACGAGGTACCGGCCACGTGGTACGCCTTGAACGTCGGCGGGATGACCTGGAGCAGACCCTTCGACGGGATGCCGTTGATGGCGTTGATGTCCCAGTCGTTGATGGCCATCGGGTTGCCCGAGGACTCACGCATGATGTTCTTGTGCAGCCCCTGGTAGGTGCCGGGGATGCCCTTGGCCTTCAGGATGTCGAGGGACTGGCGGATCCAGCCGTCGAGGTTGTTGGCGTACGTCTTCGCGGCGACCGTCTCGAGCTTGATGCGCTGCGTGGAGCGGCTGGCGACGGCGGCCTTGGCGTGCGCCGCGGCGGCCTTCTTCTTCGCGGCGGCCTGGGCGGCGGTCTTCTTCTTCGCGGCGGCCTGCGCAGCGGCCTTCTTCTTGGCGGCCACCGCGTCGGCGGCCTTCTTCTTCGCCGCGGCCGCGGAGCCGGTCGCGGCCTTCTGCTTCGCCGCGATGGCCTGCGCCTTCAGGTCGGCGCCGGCCAGCGGGCCGGTGACGCCGGCCTTGACGTCCTTGATCTGGTGCTCGCTGTAGGCGACCTGTGCCGTGGGGGCGGCGGCGTCGTCCGTGGTGGTGTGCGAGTTGCCCGGCACCAGGGAGAACGCGAGGGCGGCGGCACCGAGGGTGGCCACACCGGCGATCGAGAGCTTGTGGAGCTTGGTCAGCGTCGGACGATGACCAGGAGTGTTGATGTTCTTGGGCATGACTGATGGACCTCTTCGAATAGCGCGGAGGTCGCTCTTCGTCCCGGTGGGGGACTGTGTGTTTCCGGAACAAACGCCGCGGAGTGGAACCCGCGGCGCTGAGCGACAACGCAATTCTTAGCGGTCGCAAAATGCCCTGGCAAAGCTGTGACCTACGAAGCCGGGTAGTGGACCCGGAAGGGGCAAATTGGGGCAGACTGGCACGTCTTCCCTGGTCATCTTGTCCCTTTTATCTCCTATGCTCCTTCGTACGTGACCTGCACCCTATGCGCGGGCTCACAGGGGCTCCAGATCATTCTGACTTGGAGTTGCGGGAGCAATGCTCAGAGTGAGGACTCCGCCGGGAGGATGAGGTGCACGTCCCCGAACTCGTGCCAGAGGTAGCCCATACGCAGTGCCGCGTCGTAACCGCGGTCGATCGCCGCCCCTCCCGCGATCGCCTCCAGCATCAGCAGATGCGAGGCCTCCGGCTCGTGCAGCCCGGTCAGCAGCCCGTCGACGGCCCGCACACCCCGCTCCGGGGTCACCACGAGGCCGGTCCAGCCCTTCGCCGCCCGGACCAGCCCGTCCGCGCCGGTCGCGGACTCCACAGCCCGCACGGCCGTCGTACCGACCGCGATGATCCGGCCCCCGCCGGCCCGCGCCGCGTTGATCAGCCGGGCCGACACCGCCGGCACCTCGTACCGCTCCGGATACGGCGACTCGTGCGCCTCTGCCGACGCGACCCCCGTGTGCAGCGTGACCGGCGCGAACTGCACACCCCGGCTCACCAGCTCCGCCACCAGACGCGCGGTGAACGGGCGCGCCGCGCTCGGCATCTCCGCGCTGCCCGCCCCGTCGTCGGACGGCAGCGCGAACACCGTCTGGTACACGGACAGCGGCTGGTCCCGGTCCGTATAGGAGTAGCGGATGGGCCGCCCGTGCCGCCGCAGCAGTCCAAGTACGTCCGTGTCCGGCACCCGCCCCCACCACAGCCGCGGACTGCCCGCGCTCAGCGGCTCCTCCAGGGTGAGGCGTACGTCCCCGGGCAGACACACCACTGTCCCCGCGGGGCCGCCCGCACGCGCACGCGTGGTCCCCCTTCCGTCGGGATCCCGCACCTCGACCGCCCACCGATCGTCATCGCCACGCGTGGAGAAATGCACCACCACGCGCGCGTGGCCGATCCGCCCGTCCACGGCCGCCGCCAGGGTGGCCGAGGTGTTGACGATCAGCAGGTCCCCGGCCCTCAGCTGCCGGGGCAGCTCCACGAACGCGTGATGCGACACCTCGGCACCGCGCGACACCAGCAGCCGTACGGAATCCCGGTCTCGGCCGGGACCCCGCTGCTCCGCGGGCACCCGCGCCGACAACTCCTCCGGAACGCTTCCCCACGCCCGGCCGCGCCCGACCGGAGGAACCCCCATCGCCGTGGTCACCGCGCCTCCAGCAGGGCCTCAGCCGCGTAGCGCCCACTGGCCGGCCGTTCGTCGAGCAGGCGCAGAAAGGCCGGAACCACACTGTCCGGCGCCGGCCGCGGACCGTCGTCCTCCGGTACGGCCGCCGTGTAGAGGTCCGTGCCCATGTCCCCGGGGTCCACCGCCCACACCCGAAGGCCGGGCTCCTCCTCGCCGAGGACCGCCGAGAGATGGTCGAGAGCGGCCTTCGAGGCGCCGTAGCCGCCCCAGGTCTCGTACGCCTCCGCCGCGGCGTCCGAGCTGATGTCGACGACTGTGCCCGCCCCGGCCGCCCTCAGCAGCGGCAGTGCCTCCTGGATCAGGCCCAGCGCGGCGACCACATTGACCTCCAGGGCCTGCCGCAGCCCTTCCAGGCCCAGCTCCTCCAGGCGCACCAGCGGCTCCGCGCCCAGCGCGCTCGCGTTGTTCACGAGCAGGTCGACACCCCCGAGCTTCCGGGCCGCCGCCACCAGCTCGGCACGGTGACCGGCGTCCGTCACATCACCGGGCAGCGCCTCCACACGTGTCCCGTACGCCGACAGCGCCCCCGCGGTCTCCTCCAGCACCCCGGCCGTTCTGGCGTCGAGCACCAGATCCCAGCCGCGCTCCGCCAGAGCCGCGGCGAGCGCCCTCCCCAACCCCTTCGAGGCCCCCGTGATGATCGCTACCGGCATGACATCCGTCCCCTCGCTCCGACCGCCTTCCCGGCGGGTGTCCTCACGGTAGGAACCGGGCCCGCCCGGCCGCCTCGTGCGCGAGCCGCAATGATCAGGGGCCCTTCGTCCTAGGCCCAATGGCCCGGCGGGCGCCATCACGGGTCCGATACGCGTTGTCACACCCCGCCGGTAGTTTGGGTTCATGAGTCACGGACCCCGGTCGGGCCTGTACGCGGTGAGCTCCGCGTTGCTGGCCATGAGCAGGCATCTCGAAGTGCGCGACGTCCTCAAGACGATCGTCGCCTCGGCCCGAGAGCTGCTCGACGCGCAGTACGCGGCGCTGGGCGTGCCCGACGACCACGGCGGCTTCGCCCAGTTCGTCGTCGACGGTGTCAGCGACGCGCAGTGGAAAGCCATCGGACCGCTCCCGCGCCAGCACGGCATCCTCGCCGCGATGCTTCGCGAGGCCCGCCCCGAGCGCCTGGCCGATGTGCGCACGGACCCCCGCTTCGAGGGCTGGCCCGAGGCCCACCCCGACATGTCCGACTTCCTGGGCCTGCCCATCCGCGACGGCGACGAGATCATCGGCGCACTCTTCCTCGCGAACAAGGTGCGTTCGGGGGGACAGCCGTGTCCCGCGCCGGACGGCAGGTGCGGTTTCACCGAGGACGACGAGGAACTCCTCACGATCCTCGCCCAGCACGCGGCGATCGCCCTGACGAACGCCCGGCTCTACGAACGCAGCCGCGAGCTCACCATCGCCGAGGAGCGCTCCCGGCTCGCGCACGAACTGCACGACGCGGTCAGCCAGAAGCTGTTCTCCCTGCGCCTCACCGCGCAGGCCGCCGCCACCCTCGTCGACCGCGACCCCTCCCGCGCCAAGGGCGAACTCCAGCACGTGGCCGCGCTCGCCGCGGAAGCCACCGAGGAACTGCGCGCCGCCGTCATCGAGTTGCGCCCCGCCGCCCTCGACGAGGACGGCCTGGTCGCCACCCTGCGCACCCAGATCCAGGTCCTCGACCGCGCCCACTCCGCGCGCGTGACCTTCGCCAGCCGCGGTGTACGAGCGCTGCCCGCCTCCCAGGAGGAGGCCATGCTGAGGGTCTCCCAGGAGGCCCTGCACAACGCGTTGCGGCACTCCGGCGCCACCCGCGTCGACGTCACCCTGGACAGGCGCGGCCCCGGCGCCGTCCTGCACGTCTCCGACGACGGCAGCGGCTTCGACCCCACTGCGATACGCAGCGCCGGCCGCCATCTCGGCCTGGTGTCGATGCGGGACCGGACGAGTGGGGTCGGCGGCACACTCACCGTGGAATCGGCGCCCGGAAAGGGCACCGTGATCGAAATGGAGGTTCCTGGTGGCTGACGCAATCAAGGTGCTGCTCGTCGACGACCACCAGGTCGTCCGCCGGGGACTGCGCACCTTCCTCGAAGTGCAGGACGACATCGAGGTCGTCGGAGAGGCGTCCGACGGAGCCGAAGGCGTCGACCGTGCCGAGGAGTTGAAACCTGACGTCGTCCTGATGGACGTCAAGATGCCGGGGATGGACGGCGTCGACGCGCTGCGCAAGCTCCGCGAACTCGCCAACCCCGCGCGCGTGCTGATCGTCACCAGCTTCACCGAGCAGCGCACGGTGGTGCCGGCACTGCGCGCGGGCGCCGCCGGGTATGTCTACAAGGACGTGGACCCCGACGCGCTGGCCGGAGCCATCCGTTCGGTCCACGCGGGGCACGTCGTCCTCCAAGCCGAGCTAGCGGGCGCCCTGTTGTCCCAGGAGGAGGTCAACTCGGGCCAGGGGAGAAGCGGTTCGCTCACCGAGCGGGAGCGCGAGGTGCTCGGCCTGATCGCGGACGGCCGCTCCAACCGGGAGATCGCCCGCGCCCTCGTCCTCTCCGAGAAGACGGTGAAGACCCACGTTTCGAACATCCTGATGAAGCTCGACCTCGCCGACCGCACCCAGGCCGCACTCTGGGCCGTACGGCACGGGATCGCGGACTGATCGTCAGGAGCCGCTCAGCAGGGGATCCGTGGTCGGCGCGGTTGCGTGGCGCGCGGACGGAACGGTGCCACCGCACGGCAACCCGGAGGGTTCCGCTCCGGGATGAGATTCATACCGTCGTGTGTATGTCACCCGGATGGCGCATCCTCCGTGGATTCCGGCCGTTCTCCAGTGCGCCGTGGCGGTCTGCCGCGGCGTTCGCGAGGAGGGGTTTCGCAAGTGAAGAACCTGAAGAAGTTCACGGCTGTCGCGATGGTGGCGGGCGGCCTGGTCGCCGCCGGTGCGGGCATGGCTTCGGCGACGGACGGCGCGTCGGCGGGCGGCAAGGCTGTGGGCTCCCCGGGCGTCGTCTCCGGCAACCTCGTCCAGGCCCCGGTCGACGTCCCGGTGAACGTGGTCGGGAACAGTGTGAACGTCATCGGCGCCCTGAACCCGGCCTTCGGCAACCTCGGCCTCAACCACTGAGGTTCCCCACCGGAACGACCACGACCACCGGCCTTCCAGGGAGTCCCTGGGGGGCCGGTCGGCTTGTCGGCTCATCGGTGGACTGAACCGGTCGGGGCAATCGTTACGGCCTTCCCGTGCCGTCCTCGCCTCCCCGGCGTTGCTCAGCGTACGACCCGCGGCAGGGTCGGATCCGTGAACGCAGGAGGAACGTTTCCCATGAACATCGCCAAGAAGGCCGCCCTGGCCGTCACCGTCGCCGGTATCGCCGCGGGCGCCTGTGCCGGTGCCGCTGTCGCCGACGCGGGCGCCGAGGGCGCGGCCGTGAAGTCGCCGGGCGTCGGCTCCGGCAACGTGGTACAGCTCCCGGTCCACATCCCCGTGAACGTGGTCGGCAACAGCGTCAACGTCATCGGCGCCCTGAACCCGACGTTCGGCAACGTGGGCGTCAACGGCTGAGCCACCACGAGCGACAAGGGCCCCGCGAACGGAAACGTTTCGCGGGGCCCTTCCGCGTCGCACCGGCCCGAGCGCCGGAGACACCCGAGCGTTCGGGCGCCGAGGGTCCGCGCCGTCGGCGGCCGGAGCGTCCGGGCGCGTGCCCCGGGCCAGGGGCTGTCGTTCGGACCAGGTCGCAGGTCGCAGGTCGCAGGTCGCAGGTCGCAGGTCGCAGGTCGCACGTGCCGACGGTGCCTCGGCGGCGGGCGTGAGCTGGGGTCCGGTACGTGCGCCTGGGCGCCGAAGGACGACCCCAAGTGCCCGGGCAGCCGAAGGCCCCGGGCGCACGGAGGCTGGCGCGGCCCGGAACGCGAGCCACGCAAGCCCCCGAGCGAGCAGGGCACCGCACATACCCGTGCGCCCGAGGACCCGGCGATACGCGCAAGCCCCCGGAGGCGGGCCGCACCAGGTGCCCGCGCACCTGAGGAACCGGGCCACGCAAGGCATCCGCACTCCGCGCCGAGCGGCGCTCAGCGCACCCCGCGCTCGCGTTCCTCCACGAAGGCGTTGTACGCGGCCACCTGCGCCCGCCGGGCCGTCCGCTCCACCGGCCGCAGGGCCTCCGCCCGAGCGGCGATCTCCGAAGCGCTCACCGCGCCGCCGTGCCCGCTCTCGTGCGCCACGGAAATCAGCATCCCGACCCGCTGGGCCAGCTCCAGGACGCGTACCGCACGCGGCGGGTACCCGGGGGCCAGCACCTCCCGCCCCCGCTCGGCCCGCGCCCGGTACGCCTCGATCGCCGCGGCCGCGACCGGCCCCGACCCTGCCACGTCCAGCCGCGACAGCACCTCCGTCGCGTCGCGGAGGGCCTCCGCCAGCTCCCGCTCGGCCTCCCCGAGCGAGGGCACATCGGCGGGCGGCGCCTCGCGGACGGCGAGGCAGTGCCAGGCGACCTCGACATGTACATCGCCGACGGGCCCGGCCTCGTACACCTCGGGCACGAGCCCCAGCGCCCCGCCGTGACAGACCACGGCCTCCTCGGCGTCGAGGGCGCGCGCGTTGAACGCGGGCGGTCCGCTGAGCCCGAGCGGATGGCCCGGCGCGGGCAGCGCGACCCGCAGCCCGGTCACCCCGAGCCTGCGCAGCCGGCCGAGGGCGAGCGTGAGCCCGACGGGCCCCGACTCACCGGGCAACCCCTCGACCCGGTGCACCGCGTCGTCCCCGACGATGGCGAGCACGGCGTCGTCCGGAGAAACAAGTCCGGCCAATAGGGCATTTCCCCATGCTGCCAGCTGTCCTGAGCGTGGTTTCGAGAGCATGCCCCCACCCTAAGGACCGGCCGATGGATCGGTGCGGCCGACCGGTGGCGTAGGTTTTCCCTGGGGGCTTCGTCCACAGACGTAAGCGACGGCCGAGACTGCAATGGGAGACAACGCGCTCATGAGCGATGTACTGGAGCTGGTGGACGTATCCGTGGTCCGCGAGGGCCGGGCTCTGGTGGACCAGGTCTCCTGGTCGGTCAAGGAGGGGGAGCGCTGGGTCATCCTCGGCCCCAACGGCGCCGGGAAGACGACCCTCCTGAACGTCGCCTCCAGCTACCTCTTCCCCAGCTCGGGCACCGCCACGATCCTCGGTGAGACCCTCGGCCAGGTCGACGTCTTCGAGCTGCGCCCGCGCATCGGCATCGCCGGCATCGCGATGGCCGAGAAGCTCCCCAAGCGCCAGACGGTCCTGCAGACGGTCCTCACCGCCGCGTACGGCATGACCGCCGGGTGGCACGAGGACTACGAGGACATCGACGAGCAGCGCGCCCGCGCCTTCCTCGACCGCCTCGGCATGAGCGACTTCCTGGACCGCAGGTTCGGCACCCTCTCCGAGGGCGAGCGCAAGCGCACCCTGATCGCCCGCGCCCTGATGACCGACCCCGAGCTGCTCCTCCTCGACGAGCCCGCGGCCGGCCTCGACCTCGGCGGCCGCGAGGACCTGGTGCGCCGCCTCGGCCGCCTCGCCCGCGACCCGATCGCCCCCTCCATGATCATGGTCACGCACCACGTCGAGGAGATCGCTCCCGGCTTCACCCACGTCCTGATGATCCGTCAGGGCAAGGTGCTCGCCGCCGGCCCGCTGGAGCTCGAACTCACCTCGCGCAACCTCTCCCTCTGCTTCGGCCTCCCGCTCGTCGTCGAGCAGGTCGGCGAGCGCTGGACCGCGCAGGGCCTCCCGATGGCCTGAACCGCAGCGGCATGCGGACACACGCCCCTCACCCGGCGTACCCGACTTGATCGTGCGCTCTGTCCGCCGGAGGGGCACGGTCCTACCATGACCACGTGAACGACATCAACGCATGGGTGTGGTGGCTGGTCGGGGCGGCCGGACTCGGCATCCCGCTCGTGGTGACCGCGATGCCGGAGTTCGGCATGCTCTCCGTGGGTGCCGTCGCCGCGGCGGTCGCGGCGGGCCTCGGTGGCGGTGTCGTACTCCAAGTGCTCGTCTTCGTGGCCGTGTCGGTCGCGCTCATAGGGGTCGTACGCCCCATCGCCGCCCGGCACAGCGCCCAACGCCCCCAACTCGCCACCGGCATCGAGGCGTTGAAGGGCAAGCAGGCCATCGTCCTGGAACGCGTGGACAGTTCGGGCGGGGGCCGCATCAAGCTCGGCGGAGAGATCTGGTCGGCGCGTGCCCTCGACGCCGGACAGGCCTACGAGGTGGGCCAGGAAGTGGATGTCGTGGACATCGACGGAGCCACGGCGATCGTCATGTGACCTCGTACAACGCAAGTGAACCGAACGCCCCACGTGGCAGACGACGTTCTGTCACACTCGTCCAGCAAGATCTTCAACACCCATGAGATCTTTCGGAATTACCGAGTGGAGAAGGGTACGGGGAGCATCGATGGAACCGATCATCATCGTCCTGATCATTCTGGTGGTGCTGGTCTTCATCGCCCTGATCAAGACCATCCAGGTCATCCCACAGGCCAGCGCCGCCATTGTCGAGCGCTTCGGCCGCTACACGCGGACACTGAACGCCGGCCTGAACATCGTCGTCCCGTTCATAGACTCGATCCGCAACCGCATCGACCTGCGTGAACAGGTCGTCCCGTTCCCTCCGCAGCCGGTGATCACCCAGGACAACCTCGTCGTCAACATCGACACCGTCATCTACTACCAGGTCACCGACGCGCGAGCCGCGACGTACGAGGTCGCCAGCTACATCCAGGCGATCGAGCAGCTCACCGTCACCACCCTCCGCAACATCATCGGCGGCATGGACCTGGAGCGGACCCTGACCTCCCGCGAGGAGATCAACGCGGCCCTGCGCGGCGTCCTCGACGAGGCCACCGGCAAGTGGGGCATCCGCGTCAACCGCGTCGAGCTGAAGGCGATCGAACCGCCCACCTCCATCCAGGACTCGATGGAGAAGCAGATGCGCGCCGACCGCGACAAGCGAGCCGCGATCCTCACCGCGGAGGGCATCCGCCAGTCGCAGATCCTCACCGCCGAGGGCGAGAAGCAGTCCGCGATCCTGCGCGCCGAAGGTGAGGCCAAGGCCGCGGCCCTGCGCGCCGAGGGCGAGGCCCAGGCCGTCCGTACGGTCTTCGAGGCCATTCACGCCGGAGACCCGGACCAGAAGCTCCTCTCCTACCAGTACCTCCAGATGCTCCCGAAGATCGCCGAGGGCAACGCCAACAAGCTCTGGATCGTGCCCAGCGAGATCGGCGACGCCCTCAAGGGCCTCAGTGGCGCCATGGGCAACTTCGGCAACCTGGGCGGGGGTTCGGGCAACCGGGGATCCTCCGGCGACTCCGGCGGTGGCGGCAACGAACGCCGCGAGAAGCCGTCCATCACCGACTGATGCGGTACACGGACTGAGCCGTACACGGGCTGATGCCGTACGACGATGGGGCCCGCCTCCCGCGAGAGGTGGGCCCCATCGTCGTACCGGCGCCGTACGGGCTACGCGGCCGGCTGAGCCAGCCACTCCGGCAGTGCGTCGAAGTCGTCCTGGCCGAGCGCCAGCAGCATGGCGTCCGCGGGCGTCGGCTCGAACGGCTGCCGCAGCAACGGCATCTGGGCCTGCTCCGGCGTACGGGCCGCCTTGCGGTGATTGTCCTCCGCGCAGGAGGCCACCGTGTTCAGCCACGAGTCCTGGCCGCCCTGGGCACGCGGGACCACGTGGTCCACGGTCGTGGCCCGTCGGCCGCAGTAGGCGCACCTGTGCCGGTCACGTATCAGCACACCCCGCCTCGACCACGGTGCTTGTCTTCGGAACGGCACCCGGACGTAGCGGCAGAGCCGGATCACCCGGGGCACGGGTATGTCCAACGCCGCTCCGCGCATGCGCAGTTCGGGGTGGGCCTGCTCGACGACGGCCTTGTCCTGCAGCACCAGAACGACGGCTCGGTTCAACGTCACCGTCGACAACGGCTCAAAGCTCGCGTTCAGTACCAGCGTGTCCCGCATCCAGCCCACCTCCTCCTGCGCACCGGCCCACCTGCGGCGGGCTGGGATCAACTCTGGCCGGGCACGCCGAGATGGACAACGCAATAAAAATGCCCGCCCCTGATCACTTCCATGACCAGAGGCGGGCAAACGTTCGGCGAACGTCAGTCTGCGGCGGGAGCGGCGTACTCACCGATCAACTGGGCGCGCGCCAGCGTGTGGAACCGGAGGTTGAAGCCCACCACGGCGGGCGACACCTCCGCGTCGGGACCGAGCTTCTCCTGATCCACGGCGTACACCGTGAAGACGTACCGGTGCGCGGGATCGCCGGCCGGCGGCGCCGCGCCCCCGAAGTCCCGGGACCCGTAGTCGTTGCGCACCTGGACCGCGCCGTCGGGCAGCCCCTCGAACTTGCCGCTGCCCGCGCCCGTCGGCAGCTCCGTCACCGAGACCGGGATGTCGAACAGCACCCAGTGCCAGAATCCGCTCCCCGTCGGGGCGTCCGGATCGAAGCACGTCACGGCGAAGCTCTTGGTCTCCGGCGGAAAGCCCTCCCAGCTCAGCTGCGGCGAGGTGTTCCCGGCCGCGTGGACCTGCGCGTCCTTCAGCACCGCGCCCGGCTCGACATCCTCGCTGGCGACCGTGAACGCCGGCACCGGCGGATGGAAGTCGTGCGGGAGCGGCGGCCTCTTGAGCTCGGTCACGTCAGTACCTCCTGAACGGCGGAATCCGTGCTCCGAGCCTAGAACCAGCTGCGCTTGCTGCCGACCTCCGACAGCCACTGGTTCAGGTATCCGGCCCAGTCCGTGCCCTGGAAGTCGTGCAGCCCCACCTGGAAGGAGCGGAACGAGTCGCTGCCCTCACTGAAGAGGCCCGGCTTCTTGTCCATCTCCAGGATGACGTCCATCGCACGGTCGTCCGCGACGAAGCTCAGCTCCACCTGGTTCAGCCCGCGGTACTGCGACGGCGGGTAGAACTCGATCTCCTGGTAGAACGGCAGCCGCTGACGGGTGTTGCGGATGTGGCCCTTCTCCATGTCCGCGTTCTTGAAGCGGAAGCCGAGCTGGATGAAGGCGTCGAGAATCGCCTTCTGCGCCGGCAGCGGGTGCACGTTGACCGGGTCGAGGTCACCCGGGTCGATGGCGCGGGCGATCTGCAGCTCGGTGGTGACACCGATGTTCATCCCGCGCAGGCTCTGCCCGTCGATCATGGTGATCGGCGTCTCCCACGGGATCTCCAGACCGAACGGAACCGTGTGCACGGCGCCGGCCTGGAGCTGGAAGGCCCCGCCGAGCCGCAGCTTCGTGAACTCGATGTTCTGCTTGTACTCCTGGTCGTCGTGGCCCTCGACCTCGACCTTGGCCTGAAGGCCGACCGACAGACCCTCGATCGCCTGGTCGACCGAACCACCCTGGATCCGCACCTCGCCCTGGACGACGCCGCCCGGAACGGTGTTGGCCTCGGTCAGCACCGTCTCGACCGAAGCCCCACCGGCCCCCAAGCTCGCAAGCAGCCGCTTGAACCCCATGTCGTCACTTCCTCCCCAGGCAACGCCTGTTTCGTCCTCTGTCTGTATGGATCCCTTGATCCCTACAAACGCGATCCGGCCCCGACCGGTTCCGCGCCCTCACCCTTACAAGTGGATGAGGGCCCCTGACCGTACGCCCCTGACGACCTCAGGGGCGACTCCCCGCTCCTGGTAAAGTTGAGCGGCATGCCAGGCGTACCGGACATGGGCCGGCTCAAGTGGGAGTGACGGTTCGCAAGCTGTTCCTCCTGGCCGGCAGGTGCACGCTTCGACTGATGATCATCTCAGGTCCGGGTCGGCCGCGGGAAGCGATGTGATGACACCCGTCCCCGACGCGCCGCTGCCGCGCTCGTTCTTCTCCCGGCCCGCCCATGTCGTCGCACCGGAACTTCTGGGCCGTCTCCTCGTCTCCGGGGAGGGCGACGCTGCCGTGGCCCTGCGCATCACCGAGGTCGAAGCATACGAGGGCGGGGACGACCCGGCCTCTCACGGCTGGCGCGGCAGGACTCCTCGCAACGCTTCGATATTCGGCCCTCCGGGCCATCTCTACGTCTACTGGATCTACGGGATGCACCACGCCGCGAATCTCGTCTGCGGCACGGACGGCGAGGCGCACGCGGTGCTTGTCCGAGCCGGCGAGGTTGTTGCCGGGCAGGCCGAGGCCGCCTGCCGCCGCCCTGCCGCCCGTTCCCCGAAGGAACTGGCGAAGGGCCCCGGGCGCCTCGCCGACGCACTGGGCATCACCCGCGCTCTCGACGGCGTGGACGTCTGCGACCCGCACTCGCAGGTGCGCATCGCCCGCGGCGCCCCGGTTCAGGCGGACCTCGTCATGAGCGGTCCCCGGACCGGCGTCTCCCGCGCTCACGACATCCCCTGGCGCTTCTGGATCTCGGCCGATCCGACAGTCAGCCCCTACCGGCGGCACACTCCGCGCCGCAGGAAGGCGGCGCCGGGCACTGGGGACGGGAGGGCGGGGTGAGGGTCAATCACCAGCCCACGGCCCAAGAGCCCTACTGACGAGCCGTTCAAGCCCGCGCTCACCCAGAGGAAACGACTCTCCCCTTCAGGGGTTTCGAGGGGGAGACCGACTGTGCCCCAGAGGCCGGACCCGACATGAGGGTGCGGCTAGCATCTGCGGGTGGCTCGCAGCGAAAAGAAGGCCCGGCGCCTCGTCGTCGACGGGGAGACCTTCCTCCGCTCCTTGGGTCACTACCACCGCGCACTGGGCATCGGACGCTACGAAGACTGCTGCGAGACTCTGCTCGACGCGGTACTGACCCAGGGCCGGCAACCCGATGATCCCGTCCCTCACCCTCCTCGAATTCTCAAGGAAGCCCCGTGAACCCCTTCGTCGCCATAGCCGGCACCGGCCTGCTCGGCTACGCCGCCGTCTCCATCCCCCGCAACGTCCGCAAGGCCCGTGCCCAGCGGGCCGCCGAGGCGGCCAAGAAGAAGCGGGTGGTCATCGATCCCGCCGAGTTCGGGCTCGTACCGGGGGACCAGCTCGACACGCGCTTCGCCGGGTCCGACCCGGAGGCCGACGCCGTCGCCGCAGCGGCGATCGCCGGTGACTGGCGCCAGGCGGCCGCCTACCTCGCGGGGGCCGGCCAGGACTGGGACTTGAGGTGGTACCGGCTCGGCATCCTCACCGACGCGGCCGTGAAGGACGACGGCTGGCTGCAGGCTTGGCGCAGCGAATACCCGTACGACCCGGCTGTGGCCCTCGTCCACGCCGACGCGCTGGTGGCGCTCGCGGCCGACGCCCGCGGTGCCAAGACCGCGAAGCACACCACGGCCGAACAGTTCGCGGGCTTCAACGAGTTGCTCGCCGAAGCGCTGCCCGCCTGCCAGGAGGCGGCCCGGATGGCACCCGAGGACCCGAGTCCCTGGGTCGCGCAGATCTCCATCGCGCTGGGGCTGGGCTGGTCGAACGAGCACTTCCGGGCGCTGTGGGCCGAGATCGTGGCCCGCGACCCGCACCACTTCGCCGCGCACACGTCGGCCCTGCAGTACTGGTGCGCCAAGTGGCGCGGCTCGGACGAGCTGATGTACGCCTTCACGGAGCAGGCCGTGGCCTCCGCTCCCCAGGGAAGCCTGCTGCCGGTACTGCGGCTGTACGCGGCCTTCGAGCACCAGCATCGCGAGGGCGATCTGTCCGTCTACACGAAGCCGTTCATGACGACGGCCATCGACGCCACGCTCGACGCGGTCGCCCGGGTGCCGGCCGGCCACCACCGTCTTCCGCTCGTACGGCACCTGTTGGCCAACGCCTGCTTCCGCGCCGAGCGGTCCGCGGAGGGCGTCGAGCAGTTCCAGGCCATCGGCGGTTACATCGGCAGCGTGCCGTGGACGTACTCGGCGGACCCGGCCAAGGCGTTCATCCACGCCCGTACGAACACCTTCGTCGGGTGGGAGAAGGCGGGCCGTCCGGCGCCGCTGTCCCGCGCTGCCCGCTGACAAATCCCCGGGACCCGCCACGACGGGACCCGGGCGGGGGCATGGGCGCGAGCGCGGTAGCAGCGGCACGCGAGAAGGCCGCCGCCGCAAGGGCCTCCGCGGGTTCCGGGAGCTCCGCGGACTCCGCCCCCGCCGCCGCGCCGGCGCAGGCCGCCCGCAGGCGGCGCACCGGGGGCCAGACGGTGGCGGTGGTCCTCTTCTGCGTTCTGAGCGGCTTCTTCGCCTTCCTCGCCCTCGCGCTCACGGTCTTCGGCGCCGGCGATCCGGAGATCAGCACCGGCGAGTGGATCGCCTTCTCGGGCTTCCTGTGGGCGGTCAGCGCCCTGCTGGCGTGGCCCGCCGCACGGATCCTGCGGCGCACCACCCGGATGTGAAACCGCGCCGCCCGGGCAGGCAGGCACGCCGCCCGGGCGCGAAGACACCCGACCGGAGAGAGGGCCTGTGCTGTCCGGGGTGCCTGGGGCCGTGCCTGGCGGCACTCACGTTTTTTGCTGTTGCATAAGTGAGTCCTGTGACATCCATGGCAAGATCTTTCCCGAACGTCGAACCGTCGTCGGCTACCGTGCCAATCGATTTCGGCGTCGTGGATGCGTGTCAGCGGCCGTAGAGCCCGCGCCGTATCAGGGGGCAGCGAGTGATCCAGTGGACGTACATCGGCCGACCGCCGTCGTGCGCCGCTCCAGCAGCGCATATGTGTCCGGCGTATGCGTTCCTATCGACACCACCTGGCGGCACAGAAGAACTTCAGCGGCCGCGCTCGGCATGACGGCGGGCGGCCCGGGCCACCTGGACATGGAGTCGTACGACACCGCGAACACGGCGTGCAACGACGCCGCGTCGGCGTACGTGCGCGCCACGATCACCGTCGACCGCGACGTGTGGGACGGGCCGATCGCCGTCATCGGCCGAACCGGCAACGGCAAGAAGAGCAGGACGAGAAGACCGGTCGGAAGAGCTGAGCTTTCGGGACCGGTCCAGGGCAGGAGAGCAGGTACATCGTGACCAAGCAGGTCAGGCAAGTGACGCGGTCGCGTCCGGCACAGACGCAGCAGACGCAGACGAGGCTTGCCCGCGTCGGCCGCGGCCTCGTCTCCTGGCTGCGTTCCCTCAGCAGGCGCACCATCACGCTCGCCGCGGGTGCCCTGGCCGTCGTCGCCGCGGTCGTCGTGGCGTGTGCCTTCCTCTTCGGGGGGGACGAGCGGCCGCCCATCGCCGACACCACGGCGCGGCACTACACCGAGGTCGACGCCTGCCTGCTCACTGGCAAGGACGGCATCTTGGCCGGCACCACCGCCGCGACCGTCTGGCAGGGCATGCAGGACGCTTCCCTGAAGACCCACGCCCGGGTCAACTACCAGCAGGTGGTCGGGGAGCAGAGCGTCGGCAACGCGCGGCCGTTCCTCAACGGCATGCTCCAGGGGTCCTGCGAGGTCGTTCTCGCCGTCGGCGGACCCGAGGTCTCGGCCGCGGCCGAGACGGCACCGCAGTACAAGAAGACCGACTTCATCCTCGTCGGTGGCGGACACTCCAAGACCAACGTGACGTCCGTCCACACCGGCGACGGGCTCCGGGCAGACGTGGCCGACGCCGTCGAACGTGCGGTCATCGGGAAGCGCTAGCGGGCGGTCAAGGGGACGAGCCAGTGCTGTGCCCGCATGGGTTCGCCGGGCCGGCGAGGTCACCGAGGGCGCGGACCTCGCCCGCAAACGTCGACTCTCGGCCCGATACGACAAGGAACGGGCCAAAGGGCCGGCACGCCTCGCGATCGGACCGGGGGGCGGACCGGTCCGACCGTTCACTCGACGGAGCGGACGCCTGAGGCCCCGAGGACTCGCCCTTGACCCTGCTCAGGGGTACCCCGTCCGCGCCGACCAGGTGCGTAGCGGCCTGCACACCGGAGTCTCCCGCGACGGAGGCGTCCACCTCTGGCGCTTCCGGGTCGTCGACGACCTGACGGTGAGCCCTTATCGAGCCCATGCGCCCCGCCGCTGCTCAACTTGACGCGCCCCTGGGGGATCCGTAATGTAGCCCGAGCCGCTTGAACCGGTTACGGCGTTTAGCCAGCAGCCGAGAGCGGCCAACCCACTACCTACGACTTCCCTCCAGCGGGGGCTTATTCGGCATGCCTGCATGCCTGAATTCGAACTCGCGGAACTCGATTATGAGTCGCCGAGGGAATCGGCTAGCGTAGTGAATGTCGAAAGGCCGCGAAACGCGAAAGCGCTGAAAGGCCCGAAGACAAGCCCCGCTGACTGGGAGTCAGGCCCGAAAGGATCTGATAGAGTCGGACTCGCCGGAAAGGGAAACGCGGAAGCGGGAACCTGGAAAGCACCGAGGAAATCGGATACGGAAACGGTCTGATAGAGTCGGAAACGCAAGACCGAAGGGAAGCGCCCGGAGGAAAGCCCGAGAGGGTGAGTACAAAGGAAGCGTCCGTTCCTTGAGAACTCAA